>CAZSKA010000028.1:0-24669 GCA_964607315.1 uncultured Saprospiraceae bacterium
CTTCTACATTTCCAACTCCTCCATTATAATAAACAATTACATTATTCAAGCTATCTATTTCTTGCCCTATCTCAAAAGTGGAATTAAGATTTACATTCTTTATAAATTTATTAGCTAGGAATGAAAGAAGCAAAAGACCTATTAATATGAATAGAATTTTTTTCATTTAAAGATTATTTGCTTTTACTTAAGGATTTATTCGGTATCTGGAATGTCTAATATAAAACACAGTAAAAGTTAATTC
Source organism: uncultured Saprospiraceae bacterium (assembly GCA_964607315.1). Lineage (GTDB taxonomy): Bacteria > Bacteroidota > Bacteroidia > Chitinophagales > Saprospiraceae > JAHDFB01. The sequence goes on from CAZSKA010000028.1 coordinate 245, forward strand.
TTCTTTTTTGCTTTAATTATTTTTTTCAATTTTTTACTTGGTTTCATGTTGTTTTTTGAGTCTGAACAATAATTAGCTAAAATATCCACCGCTCTATTATGCATTTCTTCAGCGTTTAATTTTTCGTCTTTATTCTCTAATGCTATTTTAGTTAAAGCTGAAATATATAAGCCTAATAGATCTGTATTATTTTTAGTTAATTCCATTACCTCCCCACCAATTTCAAAAGTGTAATCTGGTGTACCAGTCATCCATTTCATGATATATTGAATTGATATCAATCTTTTAATATCTGAGTCATCGAATGGATTATCAAAGATATAATTTGAGCACAACAGGACATTTTCTTCTTCAGACTGGAAACTTTCTTCCGTCTCAAATTCATAACTTTCTAAACTTTTGAAATCTTGAGCAAAGGAAAAAGTATTAATAAAAAGAAAAGTAATGATGATTATAAGAATTCTCATTTTAAGTATGTTTTAAAATTTACAATAAGTGTCAAGTTAAAAGTAAAAAATCTATGGATTTTATACAAAAAATTAAAAAAGCATCTCCTTTAATTCCAGATCAATAATAATTCATTCTTTCTTGTTTCAATGCCTCATTTAATTTTTGAAAAACTTCACTTGCGTATTCTACATCTTCCATCGTAATGGTAGGCCTTATATCTCCACTCCAAAAATTACGCGTATAAAAATTTTTCTCCTTTGCATAAATGTGAATTACTCCCACATCATCATTATAATTCACTAACCAAAAACGAACAACATCTTTTAAATAAATACTATTCTCTTTTTGCTTTCCGTACCAATAATCGTAAATAGTTAACTTCTTGTTTGTTACAACATATTTTGTTTTCTTTCTCCTAATATGTTTATGCCATTCTGGTAAAAACATCATTGATAATAGAACTAATACTAATAGTGCAAAGAGGAAATAACTACCCGATCGAAAAGTTTTGACTATTCCTATAATATTCAGAATCAAAACAACGGGAAGAACGGCAACGTATGGTCCTATATCTGCTCCTCCACCAATTATTTCCAGAAAAGCCCATCTCACTTTGTATTTTGGCTTCCCTTCCCAAATTAATTTTTCTTTTTCAGACATATTGTGTGCTTTCTTTGCATCAGGACATAAGTTATACTATATACGCTATCAATGCTAAATATATCATATTTTCCATAGCAATTCTAGGTTAAACACACATATATCAACTATCCTTTATTTGATTTACTAGGATAATCTCCATAGATAGTTTTCCTTTGTATAAAATTAGTGTTCGAGCTATATGAACAAAACTATAGAAAAGATTAACAGCTTAGCGAAATTGCGCTTCCCATTCATTTTCATTTTTGATTATGAATTAGAGAACATGCATGTTTTTCCACTTAATAATCTTCCGCCAGAAATTAATTACTTTTTTAGTAATGGGCACTTTTGTTGTGATACTTTACGTGTAGATAAAGAATTAGAATTAAGCAAAAAGCCCGTAGAAAAAACTCGCTTTTCTGAAGCTTTCCAATATTGTAAGGAAGAAATAGAGTATGGGAATAGCTTTCTATTAAACTTAACATTTGCATCAGAGATAGAAACAAATTATAGCTTAGAAGAGATTTTTCATTCTGCCAGATCATCCTATAAAATTCTTTGGAAAGATCGATTTGTAAGTTTTTCGCCGGAGTGTTTTGTGAAAATAAAAGACAATAATATTTATTCGTATCCTATGAAAGGAACGATTGATGCTTCTGTAGAAAATGCCCGAGAAAAGATCTTAGCGGATAAGAAAGAAGAGGCCGAACATTATACAATAGTTGATTTGATTAGAAATGACCTCAGTATGGTTTCTACAAATGTGGAGGTAACTAAATTTCGATATATAGACGAGATAAAAACTCCAGAAAAAAATCTATTGCAAGTTAGTTCTGAAATCAAGGGAAATTTGCCTGAAGACTGGAGAAGTAAATTAGGTAATATTTTGATGGACCTTTTGCCAGCGGGATCTATTTCGGGTGCCCCCAAAGAAAAAACATGTGAAATCATACGTAATGCGGAAAAGGAAAAGCGAGGTTTTTATACGGGAATTGCTGGGATATATGATGGAGAAACAGTGGATAGTTGTGTCTTGATTCGGTATATAGAGAAGAATGGTGATAAGATGAAGTATCGTTCTGGAGGCGGCATCACTTTCCAAAGCGAGGAAGAGTCGGAATACAAAGAATTAATAGATAAGATTTATGTCCCATCTTTTTGAAAGTATAAGGTTAATTAATGGGCAGGTTCGCAACTTGAAGTATCATCAACAACGTGTTGAAAGAGCTTTTGAATTTTATGGAGAAAGATGTCATCTTGATTTGAAGGAATATTTTAAGCAAGTGGAGATGCCAAAGGACGGTCTATATAAATTGAGAATTTCCTATAACATAAATCACCATAAAAAGGAACATGCAATTAGCCCTTATAAGAGAAGATCAATAAAGACGTTAAAATTAGTTGGATTAACAAAAGAAACGTACGCTCATAAATTCGAAGATAGAGAATTTATTGGGACGTATTATGCGGGAAAGGGTGAACGGGATGATGTATTATTTCATAGGAGAGGAAAGGTATTGGACACATCTTATTGTAATGTAGTTTTTTATGATGGTAAAGATTGGCTTACGCCCAAAGAGTCTTTGTTAAGGGGTACGATGAGAGATAGGTTGTTGGACCAGGGAGTTATTCGTGAGGGGGATATTTTTGTTAGTGAGATGGGGAATTATAAGAAAGTGAGATTGATCAATGCAATGGTTTTATGGTCCGATAAACACGATATACTTATTAAAAATATATTTTAAAATCGTTTATTCTAAATTAATATCTTTACAAAATGAAAAATCTATATGTTGTTATATTCATAATTTTTATTTCTTCTTTTCAATTGCCAAATGACTCAAAAGAATTGATTTCAGAATTAGGTCAACGGTATAATGAGCTAGGTAGGTTTAGTGGAAAAATATTAGTTGAAAAAAAAGGAGAAATAATTTTTAATGAGAGTTTCGGCTATGCTAACAATGTTACTAAAGAAGCATTTACAGATGAAACACTCTTCAATTTAGGTGATTTGTCTAGACATGTAGAGAGCAGATGCAGTGGACAACTATTTCTAGAAATTATGAAGGAAGGTACTTTAGAGGAAGCAGAGCAAAGGGCTTTTAAAAAAGTTTGTGCGGAACTTGGAATGCATAATACTTTTTATAAACCTGATTCAGATAAAATATTTGCAAAAGGACATGAATATTTAAATAATGGAACAGGATTAAAATGGCATATTAATGAGGAAGATGATGAAGTGAAGCACAAAGAATTTTATTCAACGCCAGAAGACTTCTTGAAATTGATAAAATCATTTGATCAAATAGATTTAGGTGAAGAGATATATACAAGCCCAAAGGGGTTTAATTATTTCGTAAATAAAATAGACGATTTAGTTATTCTAATATTTAGTAATCATAAACACCCTATTACAAAAGAAATTCATAATGGAGTTTATCATATATTAAAGAACCATCCACATTATCTACCTTATGGGAGAGAAGAGGTGAAAATAGAAGAAAAAGATCTAAAAATGCTCGAAGGAACTTATCGATATGAAGGTAAAGGAGATATTATTGTTAAAGTCAGTAATGATTCTTTATTCACACATTTTGGCCCAACTAAAATTTATATGGCACCGCAGGCAAAAGACCAATTTTATATGCCAGGACAAGATGCAGAAATTCGATTTATTTCTAAAGATAATAAAGTCTTAGCAGCACAATTACTTGATGGATTTATGGAAGGACCGATTATTTTAAAAGTAGATTAATTATGAAAAAAGTTTTCCCTAGTACTCTTTTATTCTAACATTCTTGAATTTTATTTCTCCTTTTTCTTTTGCTTGGAGACCAATGTAACCTTTTGATAAATCTCCATTAATAGCGTCTACAGTTAATGTATCATTGATCCATGCTTTTACTCTAGTTCCATTCGCAATTATTCTATAGGTATTCCATTTATTGATTGTGTTCAATTGTTTTAATGGACGTGCTCTTCTTACAAATGCACCAGTCCTATTATTTAAATCTGTATGTGCATCCCATATATTTAACTCGTAACAATCATCAGGATTAATAGCCTGATCTTTACATCGAATAAATACGCCTGAATTTACTTTACTGCTCGGGTAAAAATCTAATTCTAACACGAAATTTTCATATTCCCCACTTGATGTAATCCAACCAAATCCCCCGTCACTCTTCCCAATTAATTCTCCATTGTTAATTGACCACTTTGCATCGCCATCAAAATTCCAAATGTCTTCTTTATTTTCAAACACTTTAAATTCTTGCTTACAAGAAATAAAGGAACAAAGAATTAAGCCTAAGATAATTGTTGATATTCTCATATTAATATAATAATTCTAATTTTTGTTGTTCTTCCACTTTTATCGTTCCAGAATTAGTGATTGTGTTTTCATTGTGATGATTATTTTTAATCCCCCAAAGAACAGCAATATATTTCACGCGATTATTTTTGAATGTATTATTATTAATTAATACATTAATTATACCACGCGTTTTAACTAGCACACCACTTTTTTCTCTGCTCCCGCTATTCATAAACGTATTATTAGATAAAGTTAAAAATCCTCCGATTGTTGATTCATCATATCCTCCTCTGAAAAAGTGAATTACATTTTGCGATACATTATTGAAAGTACAATTTTCAAATGTCACCATTTCTGCATTGTAATCTCCTTTCTTCTCCGCTGCTAAAACAAAACCATTCGTACAATTTTGGAAAGTAGTATTTGATACATTAATAGAATCAGCAAATGAACCCTTACTCGCATTCAAAATATAATCAAATCCATCCACCATACAATTTGTAATGTTTAATTTATATGCCGCACTCATGTTTTCATCAAGTGGCGCAAAACTTAATTGTGATCCATTTCCTTTCAGATTGATGTTCTCTAAATTTAGTGCGCCCTTAGGATTTAATTCAAATGCAGGCGTATTTGCTGCTCCTGTATAAACTAAATTAGTTGTGTTTTTATCTGATCGAATAGTAATATCATGAGTTATTTTTATTGACTTATCAAATGAAATTTCTTCTGCAGTTAATACGAGAATGTCACCATCTTTAGCTTCATTTAATTTAGTTTCTATTTCTGATAAATTTGAAGCTGTATGAATAGTCGCTTTGCCTTTATCTGGATTAGGATTAAACCACGAAGGACCATATTTGCTTTCATCAATTTTATATGAGTTAGCAACAGCATTATCAGCGATTGCTCCTATTCTATTATTACCTTCTCTAGAACTTCCAAATAAATCTCCTTCAATTCTTTCGAATTCAAATCCATAATAAGTTGAATCTAATCTTTCATTTACCTCAGGTGCCATTAACCAATCATTTACTTTCGTCATTTCAAGATCAACATTATCCATTGATCCTAAACTTGTAAATGATTTTCCAGCATTATCAATTATATTGTTTTTGAACGTAACACCATCAATTCTATGGTGATTGACAACAGGAGTATCATCAGCTTTTGTATTATAAATAATATTATTTGCAACTAAAGTTCTTACTGGTTGAGCAGATCTTATTTCACTTGCTGGAAGAACACCTGCACTAGACATGTTTTGTCCCACTCCCACTTGAAATGCAGACTTACAATCTACCCAAGTATTATGTGCGATAACAACATCTTTAACTTGTACATATCTGTTAAGAGGAGATTTTGGAATACCATTCATTAATGCTAGTGGACTTCTAAATTCATATCCATTTATTTTATAGAAATAATTATTCATTATCCAATGACCTCCGTTAATTACTCGTATTCCACCGTAAAAATCAGATTCATCTCCTCCTATAAACATATTGCCATCAACAGTAGTAAAATCACTATGTCTCATCACCAGCGATCCCTCGCATTTGAAAAACACATTATTTTTAAACGTATTAAAATTCGTCTTGTCAGAAATAACCTCTACTTCACCATTGCATCGATTAAAATAATTATCGGAGATATTAACATAACCAGGTGTCATACTTGTACTACTATCACCTACTCTAATCGTTTCTCCTCTAGGTCCGCCTTTTCTAGGTCGATGTCCAAAATAATTATTTGTAATTTGGTGATGATTAAATTGGTGTTTGTTTCCTCCTTGGAATACACGAAGTGTTTCACCATCGTTTGATTTTCCAGCTATATAACAATGGTCCATTGCATTATGGCGACCAAAAAATGAAATCCAACTATCATTTGTCAATCTACTCGGCTTACTAAAATCTTCTAGGACACATTCTGTAATACGACAATGGAATGCAGTAGAATCCTTACCTATCTGATAGCTAATGACGCTAGAATTTGGGGTAAACCCATTTTGAAAATGTAATCCTTCTACAATTAAATACTCCCCACCCAAATGTAAAAAGGACGCTCCCTCTATTATTGTTTCTCCAGCTTTTTCTGCTTTTAAAGTAATTGGTTTATTTTCCGTTCCTTCACCATAGAATTTTATCTGTGCATTTTTCCATGTACCAGATGACATGATGATTTGATCTCCTGGTTTTGCTTCTGAAATAGCTTTATTTAATTCGCCCATATCTTTTACAGTTATGGATCCACCAAGGGGTGAACTTTCACATGCCACTAATAAAGTAAGGCCTAGTAAGTAGAAGAATATTTGTTTCATTTATTGAGTTTATTATGTTCTAATATTGTTTATCTCCCCATCCATCCACCATCAACTAACATAACACTTCCGTGCATATAACTTGATGCTTCTGAACAAAGAAATACAATTGGTCCTGCAAAATCGGAAGTTTTCCCCCATCTGTCAGCAGGAATTCTAGAAAGAATATCTTTTTCTCTTTCTGGATTATTTCTCAATGCTTCTGTTATATCTGTTTCAACATACCCAGGAGCAATGGCATTTACATGTACACCTTGTCCTGCCCATTCGTTTGAAAAAGCTTTAGTTAAGAGCGCAATTGCACCTTTACTTGCAGCATAACCAGGAACAGTAATTCCACCTTGAAATGAAAGTAAAGAAGCTGTGAAAACAATTTTACCAGCACCTCTAACAAGCATTTCTTTTCCAAATTCCCGTGTCAAAATAAAAGGAGCCGATTGATTGACTTCTATCACTCGATCCCAATTTTCATCCCGATGATTAATAGCCGGAGCGCGTTCTATTGTTCCAGCATTATTAACGAGGATATCAATGATGAGATGATTGCTTTTTACCTCTTTTATAAATTCATAAAGAGCGGATCTATTATTGAAATTGCAAGTGTACGCCGTGAATGACTTTCCTGTTTTTTCTACAGCTTTACTAACATCACTTCCTCTTTTTTCCAAGCTAGCACTAACACCAATGATATCCGCTCCAGCTTCAGCAAGAGCAATAGCCATTGCCTTCCCTATTCCTCTGCGACATCCGGTAACTAATGCCGTTTTTCCAACTAAATTAAACGATTCAAGAACAGTCATTATCTCACATTGAGAAACGAAGATAATTAAATTGTCAAATAAAAGGAAAATGCAAAAAAAAAGAGATGGATCAAATGAAAGATCCACCTCTAATAATTTACACACTTATTTATTCTTTAGTCATCATTATTTTTACTGTACAATAACTCGAAAGGGTTCTGCCATAAATCGAAATCATGTAAATCGTACAGTTCTATTTTATCTATTAATTTTTGGGCGTAAGCCCCATCCGTTGCATAGCCACAAGACTTCAAACCTGTTGCCCAACTTTTATAATCTGTTCTTTCATACTGGAACAAAACAGAGTAGTGTGATGTATACATTAAAAAATTAGAATGGTCTACATAGCTATCAATTACTGTATCATAAGCTCTAAAACAAGAGTCCATCAATTTTCCTTTTTCATCTAAGTCATCATCCTTGTGATAATATGTTTTCCCATTCCAGTAAGATTTACATTTTATCCCAAAATGGTTATTACTATTCGTAGCTAAAGAACTACTTCCGTTGCTAGATTCTAGTATGCCCTGAGCTAATATTATAGAAGCTGGAATTCCACTTCTGTACATTTCGGCTACAGCTAGATCTTTGTACTGATCAATATAATTAATCGTCTCTTCAGACAGCGTTGGCTTAGAATTATTAAAATTAAATGGGTTTACGTTCGTTGTGTAGCTCAACATTAGAGAGCAAATCAAGGTAATTATATACTTCATTTTCAGAATTTTGTTCTGCACTACAATAATTCAAACACTGTGCCAAAGTAGATAGAAACATATTATTTTAACATTTTATATGAAAAATTTATATTCGATAATATTTTTTGAGCTTTAGTTTCTATCTTAATGCTTGAAATGAAAGGACTAATAAAACAGATAGATGGACTGAATGCTTTCTTCGGCAAATTGGCCGCATGGAGTAGCATTTTGTTGGTCTTTCTAGTTTGTGTAGATGTTATACTCAGATATTTTTTTAATTGGTCAAGAGTGTGGATGATGGAATTAGAATTATATCTCTTTGCTATCATTTTCCTGTTAGGTGGTGCATATGCTTTTCAGAAAGACCAGCATGTTAGGGTAGATGTATTCTATACTAACATGTCTGAAAAAAACAAAGCAATAGTTAATTTAATAGGTGGAATTTTCCTTTTGTTGCCTTGGTGTATAATTATATTATATATAAGTCAACGTTTTTTTCTAAAGTCTTGGAGAATAGGAGAAAGTTCTGGTCAACCAGGAGGATTACCTATGCTGTATGTCAAAAAGGGGCTTTTGTTTGTGGGTTTTTTCTTACTGTTTCTACAAGGACTGAGTTCTATATATAAAGCGTCTAAACAATTGAAAGAATAGTGGAAATATTAGCGTTGATATTATTTGTTGCTATTTTCATTACGATATTGAAAGGCTATCCTGTATCCTTTACTTTAGGTGGATTGTCTATCTTATTTGCTATTGCCTGCTCTATTTTTGCTCCTGATTTTGTAGATATGCGCGATATGCGATTGTTGTCAAATCGAATTTTTGGTGTAGCCAATAATTACGTTTTGATGGCTGTTCCTCTTTTTATTTTCATGGGAATTATGTTAGAGAAATCAGGCATAGCAGAAGGATTGCTTGATACTATGGCGGTGTTGTTTGGTAAGATTAAAGGCGGCTTAGCGGTGTCAGTTATTGTGGTAGGGGCATTACTTGCTGCTTCCACGGGAATAGTAGGTGCGACGGTTGTAACAATGGGTTTAATCAGTTTGCCGACCTTATTAAAGAGAGGTTATAGTGTTCCATTAGCAACAGGAACTATAGCTGCGAGTGGTACTTTGGGGGTAATTATTCCACCATCGATTTTATTGGTTTTGTTGGCAGACACTATTAATAGTAGTAATAGAGGAGGGAGTCCTGTTGATGTAGGCTTGATGTTTAGAGCGGCATTATTGCCGGGATTGTTTCTGGTTTTTTGTTACATAGTTTATGTTTTGATAAAAGCGAGAGTTCATCCTGACGAAGCACCTGTTTTATCTGATGAGGAGATAAGAGCTTATAAAGGAGAAGGGTTTGGACCCAAAGTTGTTCAAGCCTTTGTTCTACCGCTCTCTCTGATCGTGCTTGTATTAGGGTCTATTTTTGCTGGAATAGCTTCTCCTACAGAAGCAGCTGCAGTAGGAGCGTTAGGAGCTATTCTTTTAACGGTAATCAAAAAGAAATTAAATCTCAAAATTCTTCAGGATGTTGGGATCCAAACCGTTCATCTTACCAGTATGGTTTTCTTTATTTTGTTAGGAGCCACAACATTTGCTTTTCTGTTCAGATTGTTAGGAGGAGATGACTTATTGGTAGAGTTTGTCCAAAGCGCAAATTTATCTCCCTATGTATTTCTTATTATTGTCATGTTGATTCTATTTGTGGCTGGCTTTTTCATTGACTTTATAGAGATTATATTTATTATGGTTCCTGTTGTAACGCCTTTGTTTAATGCATTTGGTTTGGATATGCTTTGGGTAGGAGTATTGATTGCTATGAATTTACAGACTTCATTTCTTACACCCCCTTTTGGGTTTTCTTTATTTTATTTAAAAGGAGTAGCTCCTCCAGAGGTAAAGACTAAAGATATTTACAAAGGGATAATACCTTTTATTGCGATACAGGCAGGAGTTATCGCTTTGATTATTTTATTTCCTGAATTGATCAGGTTAATATAATCTTTGGGCTTTAAGCCCAAAAAAGAATGTAATATGGATTATTTAGAAATTAATAAGGCATCGTGGAATGAGCGTGTTCAGCCGCATGTAGAGTCTGATTTTTACGACGTGGATGCTTTTAAGAAAGGAAAATCATCTTTAAATACTATAGAATTAGAGTTATTAGGAGATGTTAGAGGAAAGAAAATCTTGCATTTGCAATGTCATTTTGGACAAGATACAATGTCACTTTCTAGAATGGGAGCAGAATGTACAGGGGTGGACTTTTCTGAAAAAGCACTCGATGTAGCAGAAGAGATTAAAGGGGAACTAGGATTAAACACAAAGTTTGTTTGCAGTGATATTCTTTCTTTAGATTCGACTAAAATCGATGAAAAGTTTGATATCGTTTTTACATCTTATGGAACAATTGGTTGGTTGCCGGATATTGAAAAATGGGCTAAGATAGTAGGTTCTTTTGTGAAAGAAGGAGGTGTTTTTATTATTGCAGAATTTCACCCTACGATGTGGATGTTTGATGATGATTTTAAAAAAGTGACATACAGTTATTTTAATAGAGAAGAGATAGAAGAAGTAGAAGAGGGAAGTTATACGGATAAAAGTGAGCATCTAAGGACAAAATTTATAACCTGGAATCATGGACTTGCGGAAGTATTTAATGCGTTAAAAGATCAGGGTATGCAGATAACAGATTTTAATGAATATGATTTTTCGCCTTATAACTGTCTAAAAAACATGGTGGAGATGGAACCTGGAAAATTTATGATTAGAGGGAACGAAAACAAATTTCCTATGGTTTACAGCATGAAGTGGACAATATAAATACTGGCAAAGAAGTTTTAATACGGAATGCGAGGCAAATCTCCCTCTTCATCCAAAATTCCTAACAACAAGGCTGTTATACATGTAAAATATTTTTAATATATTTGCGATCCTGATTTGGAATGATATTTGCAGATTATATTTTACCTACAATAGCTAAAGTTAAAAGAAGCAAGCAAATTTTTAAACCTATTCTTTTTTGAAAAGTATAGAACAGATAATTAAACCGATTATTATGTCTACTAATCCTATTAGCCTTTACTCACACCCAAGATTTGTAAGTAAGTTATTTTCATTAACTGGTCCTAGAGAGAATTTACCTACAATTTTGACAGAGATCTTAAGCAAAGATGAAGACCAAGTGCGTCAAAATCTTGAGAACAGCTTAGAATTCACAGCACAAGAAATATCTATTATTACTGGATATTTCGAAAATGCCTGTTTGATGCAAATTACAGCGTAAGCGAGTTTTTATAATTTACTTCCTTGTTGCCAACCAAACGCAGTACGCATAAATTGGTAGATGTCGGTATTTTCATAAAAGCCTGTAAATAAATCGCTTTGTGGTCCTGATGCAAAAACAGGGACAAGATCTGCAGTATGATAATCTGAAGTGAATTCCATTTTCAGATCGTTCATAGTTGATCCTTTGTTGATAGCGAGACCTCCTGTTTCATGGTCAGCAGTTACGATAACTAATGTTTCTGGATGTTTCTTCGTATAGTGAAGTACGTTATTGATGACTTGATCAAAGTCAATCATTTCAGAGGTAATGTAATTTCCTTTATTTGCATGACCTCCCCAGTCTATCTGTGCTCCTTCTATCATAAGGAAGAAACCTTGGTTTTCTTCGCAGTGATGATCCATAAAATCAAGGGCTTTTTGTGTTGCGCTTGGTAGATAATCCCTTCCTTGTTCTACACTTAAAGGGTCACTATCAGAAGTGAGGTAGCCTATTTTTTTGTAAGATTTGAAATCAATTTCAGCTAATTCTTCCTCAAAGTAGTTGCTTATATAGTAACCTTTATCTTTAAGTTCTTGAGAAATATTTTTTTCATCTTCTCTTCGCTCAAAATATTTATTTCCTCCACCAATGAATAAATCAACATCTGTTTTCAGAAAGTCTAAAGCAATTTCTTCATAGTTCCTTCTCTGCCTATTATGAGCAATGAACGAAGCAGGTGTTGCGTGAACAATAGTGGAAGAAGTTATTAGCCCGGTCATATATCCTCTATCTTCAGCTTCTTCTAATATGGTATATCTAGGAAGTGTATCAGGCCCAACACCAATTGCTCCATTATATGTTTTTACACCACAAGAAAAAGCAGTTGCGCCAGCCGCAGAGTCAGTTATAAGGTCATCATAGGCGTAGTTCTTATGAAAGCCAATCTTCTTGAATTGTTCTAATGCTAACTTATTTCCATTGGCATACATCCCAGCAGTTATTTGAGAAAGTCCCATGCCATCGCCAATAAGCAAAATTATATTTTGGGCGTAAGCCCCATCTGAGACAGTAGGAATTTTAGAGCGATCGGCAGTAGGTTGATAAGTAATGGCTTGTGGAGGAGTACAAGAAAGTAAAAAAGTAAAGATTAATAAAATGAATATGTTGCGCATCTAGCTTTTTGTGCAAAGATAAATTATACTATTCACGATAAGTTATATCAGAGCCTATAATATTTCACAAATTATTTTTTCGGATTATAGTTTAAAATCGAAAAGGGAAAATTAATTTCGATGGGCTTATAGAGGAGAATTAAATTGGCATAAGTAAAGGGATTGATGGCGATCCAATGAATACAAGGCATTAAATGCAGATATATCGTTTACCTGGTAAACTCTTAATTAGATTTTTTAACTCAAGTTGGAGAAGGTCAGCAGCAAGTTTAGAGGTGGAACGATTAGTGATTTTACTTAATTCATCAATGTGACATTCGCCATTTTGACGGATACAATGAATAATTTCTGCTTGTTCATCTGATAATTCAGGAAAAAGTTGTCCTTGTGTTATTTTTGTAGGTTTGCCCCAACGCATGATATATTCAAGATCTTTGTGTTCCTCATACATATGTGCCCTATGCGATTTAATCAAAAGATTACATCCTTCTGAAAATTCATCACTTGTTCTTCCAGGAACAGCAAAAACATCTTTTCCGTATTCGTTGGCAAAATTTGCGGTTATCAATGAACCGCCTTCTTTTGCCGATTCTACCACAATCAAGGCATCGCACATAGAGGCAACGATTCTATTTCTCATGGGAAATAGTTCGCGGACCATCTCTGTATTAGAGGGAAATTCTGTAAGTAAACCTCCATTTTCTAACATTTTTTTTGCACTTGAAGAATGATCTTTTGGGTATAAATAGTCTAGTCCGTGAGCCACCACACCTACAGTTGGCAAACCATATTTTAATGCCATTTTATGAGCATTGATATCTATTCCATATGCCAACCCACTCACGATTAAACAGTTATGATCAACCAGGGATTCTATAATTTTTTGGCAATGGATTTTCCCTCTATCGGTTGCTTGTCTGGTCCCTACGATAGAGATTATTTTATGTGTATTTAAGTCTGTATTTCCTTTGAAAAATAAAATTCTTGGAGTGTTATCATAGTATAAAATACGTTTAGGAAATTCTTTGTCAGAATAATGAAGGATATTAATTCCATTCGTTTGACAATATTCAAATTCAGATTCTGCTTTCTTTAAAGTGGATTTATCAAGGATAGCTTGAACCACTTTCTTCTGAGAAATAAACGAAGAAAGCTCTTCTTCATTTAAAGCGAAGATAGCTTCTGCCGAACCATATTCTTCTATGAGATTCATGTGTGTTGTTGGTCCCAATCCTTTAACGAAATGTAAAGCTAACTGATATGTTTTTTGTGTTTGGTAATCCATTATTTGTTCATATAGGAAGGATCTAGTGAGACGGCTTTATTTCGAAAAGCATTACTTTGCGTGGCATTACCAGCATATCCATATATCTGAGAAATTGCCCAATTAATTTTAGCATTATTCGGTTCTTTAATAAGACCATAGTTCAGGAATTTTAAAGCCCAGTCATAATTTTTCTGTTCAATTCCGAGTACATTATAACCGACATCATAGAAAAATGCCATCATTCGTCTGTCATCTCGTCCATCTAGATAATCTATATACTCATGCATAAAACTCAAGCTTGGTCTATTACGTGCGACTTCAGTAAATGAGGCAAGTAAGGCATCAAGGTCGCCATCTAGCTTATGATATTCTGCAGCAATTCCGGCTTTCATAATATTCACATTGCCATATGTGGGAAGAAGTTTATAAGATCTATTCACATATATAGAAGCTTCGTCAAGCAGTTTTCTTTTATCCTGAGGATTAAAAACGGTTTTTGCTTCTTCAAAAAGAGCAGTAGCCATAAAAGAGTTTGCTCTAGCACTATTTGTAGAGATTTTTACTGCTGCCCGATTAAGAGTTAAGGCGCTTTCCCATACTTGTGCTCTATTAAATGATATGATAAAATAGATAATAGAAATGGCGACAATGCTTCCTGATAAAATAAGCTTAGGAAGATTATATTTTTTAATAATTTGGGTTAAACCCAAAACCAACGCAACGCTAGTAGCTATGGTAGGAACGAAGAGGAAACGCTCATTCATGGTGGTTCCAATATTAATTACGATGTTCGAGTAGATACTCAAGGATGCGATATACAGGAAGATCAGATAAGCCCAAATATTTCTGGATTTAAACTTCATTATAGCGAATACGGCTAAAGCAACATGTGCGATTAAACTTAGCAAGACAAAAATATTTCCCCAGCCTACTCGAGGTATTTGGAAGGGATAATAGTCATGGGTTAGCGGATAAGGCACAAAACTTAAACCGAGATATTTAAGAAGAACATAAAGAATGGTCGCTTTACGTGCCATAAAATCCATCCCAATAAATGGGTTATTCATAATGTCTTTTGACTCTCCAGACGGAATCAAGCCACCTATTGCATCAACCCGTAGGACCAGATAAGCTATAAAAGAGGCTAATAAAACACCCATGATTATGAGCATTTTTTTACTATTCGGAGGTCGGAAAAAGTATAATGTTGCTGGGATAATTGCCAATAAAGTAATGGTGTTTTCCTTTGATAAAAGTCCAAGGAGGAAACTGGCAAAAAGAGCGATGTATTTTAATATTGTTAGTTTGTCTTTACTAAAAATAGAGATGCTTAATAGTAAGCACATCAGTGAGAATAGCAGAGACATGATTTCGTCACGTCCTTTTATATTAGCTACAGCTTCTGAATGAACGGGATGAACCATCCATATTAATCCAGCAAGTATAGGAATAGAAAGCCATAATTTTTTGTCTGATTTAATAATATTTCCAAGAAAAAGGAATAGTAAAAAGCCACACAGACCATATAGGACGATATTAATCAAATGGTTAATTCTGGGATTAAAGTCGCCAAAAATTTCGTATTCTAAAGCGAAGCTAACTATAGAAAGTGGTCTATATCTAGCACCTGGAATAAGATCTTTTTGTTCTCCGAAATAGCCAACCATACTTTCAGTATGAAGGATTTCAGGAATACCACTAAGCCCTTTTTTAACAAAGTCGTTTTCCTTGACTACGATTACATCATCAAGGACAAATTCGTAAGGAAGAGTCTGTAAATATTGAGCAAAAGCAAGACCAAAAGCTAGTAGAGCAGCAAGAAGAATATAGTTTTTATCCAAGGTGATTTTAGGAAAAGAAAATGACTTCTTTTTTGTTGTTTTGGCTACACTCGGTGTAGATTTGGTTTTTTTCTTCTTGCTCATGTCTAAAAATAAAGAACACGAATATAAGCTTTATCAAAAAATATACGTTTTTTTACAGTAAATTTTGGAGTTGTGATAAATAGGTTTTTGTGTATTGTTATCTTTTTTGCTTGTTTCATGCTTGGAGCGGAGGCACAGGTTAATCTGAAAATAGGTTATGAATCTGCCTTAATTTCAAGTGAACAGAATAAGAGGGTGGTCAATGCCTTTAATGAACTTAATAGAGAAACACTAGAACAAGGAATGTTATTAGCTCCCCTTCGACTTACGCATGGCTTAACGATAGGAGTAGCATATAAGAGAGATTTTATGAGACTAAGTGCCAATTGGCATAGTAGTTCAAGAAGAAAGGTAGCATTTGGTGAAGTTCCTGGCACTGGTGATAGTTTTGATAGGAGTATACGACATACGGTAAGAGGGTTTTCTTTACAATATGAATTAATATTTGGTAGATTTAGTTTAGGTGTTGCTCCAGGAAGGGATAATTTCAGGACGACGAGTTTGATAGGTGGTACAAACAATGATTTAAGGATTATTGATGAAGATGTATTTAATGTACGGTTTAACCTAGGATTTAAATTAATCACTTCGAATAAGGCTTCGGTATATATAGAACCATATTATACATTGTTATTAGATGATGTAAATCATACAGGCGAATATGAGTTTTTTGATATACCAGATATTCCATCGAATGTAGTTGACAGGCCACATTATTTTGGAATACAATTCACTTTTCATAATGGTCCGCAATAGATTTAGACGCCAAAAGCATAGTTATTTAAAGAAATTAGAGAAAAAAGTCTGATTTTTTTCGTTTAACTATTGCAAAATGAAAGTTTTATGTTATTTTTGCGCTCCAAATTAAAATATAAGTAACATGGCAAATCATAAGTCAGCGTTAAAGAGAGTAAGACAAGATGCAAAGAAAAGACTTCACAACAGATATTTCAAGAAGTCTGCTAGAACATCTATAAAGAATCTTCGTGAGATGACGGATAAGAAAGAAGCAGAAACTTTCTTACCAAAAGTAATTAGCATGATAGATAAGCTTGCTAAGAAAAATAATATACATAAGAACAAAGCTGCTAACTTAAAGAGTAAGTTAACTAAGCACGTAGCTGGTTTATAAGATAAAGCTTCCTAAAGCGAATAAGAGCTACCTCTTTATAAGGGGTGGCTTTTTTTATGCGGTGAATTGATAGGTTGATTTTGATGGGGGGAATTGGAGAGTAGATATTCTTTATGCTTTTTTTATAGATTGCATCTTTTCTTCATAATTCATTTAGTGCTTGTTTCAAATATTCATTTGATTGGCCGTAACTTACTACTTTAACATCCAAAGGTGTATTCTTAAATTTTCTTAATGCTTTTAGCATTGATTCTACTATCCAATGTTCTTCGTTTCCAAAAGCTCCTCCTCCAACCAAAGTAAGGAATACTCTATTAGAATTGTTATTTTTTAAATTTATCATCGCAGCATACAAAGTAGACTCATAGGTAGCTTCTAAAATAATTCGAGCGAAATATTCCCAATAGATTGAGTCTATTTGACAATATGCCACAGGTAATGCTGAACAGTAGATTTGGGAAACTTTATGTTTTGTGGTTGATTTAGTCACCTCAGTATTCCATTGAATTCCTGTTTTTAATTGGTCTTTTAAGGATTCTCGTTCTTGATTTGTAAAATTTGCTATTCTTTTATTTAGTGCTAATAATCCTTCTTGGTAAAAAATTGCATATCCATTCTGCATTGACCAATATTTAAACTTATCGTTTTCAAGGATAGCTCCTATTAAATCTAAACAGTCAATTTGTTTATGCCTTGTTTGACCAAGTTGTTCTCCTAATTTGACAAAGTAGTTTCTGTATATCGTTCCTGCACCACAGGCAATTGCACAGGCTGGACCTTGGGTATAATCATGTTCATATCTATCTATTCCATTTTCTGGCATTATATGAGGATTAATCATTTCAAGTAGATTAAACTGCGAAGCCGCTTGGAAAAGAGCATTTTCATTTTCTGTTTGCTCATGCAATACTTGAACATCAGCAACTATTTCGCTAACGAGAATTTCATCCTTATAGACCTCTTGTGTCGAACAGGTATTTTTCAATTGCTTTAATGTAGAAACTTCTAATTTCCCAAATGCAAATCGATTATTATTGACTTTTGACACAAAGTGGTCTCCTTCTATTTTTAGATTATCTCGCACATATTGTGGAGATTTTTCTTTAAAACCAGTTAATTGCTCAAACCACATTCTTATTAATTTTAATTATCTCATAATCAAAGGAATTTAAAACTCGCCAAAAATAATTCTGACAGCTTATATTGCTAGAGGCATATTTATAGGAAATTCCTTTTTGTTTATTTGATCAAATTGCAATAACAAGATAGGAAAAATTGATATTAAAGGACTAACAATCCTTATTTTCGTTTACTTCTCATAGCTTTTACTTTCTTTATAGAATCAGCTGCGAGAAACGTCTTGTATTCTTCTGTTTCTGCTCCGTATATAGCAATTTTTCCCTTTTCATCAGAATGTATTCCCCAGCCATAAGATTTTGTGAGAGGGGAAGCTCGAAAACAAGGTTGACCTTTCGAAAAATAATGTGCTCTTTCCTCATCAAGTTCTCCTTTAGTAAACTCTTTCCTTATTGCAAATACACCAAACAAAACTTCATCGGAAGTGAGTTCATAAGGTCTTTCATAAAGCATTTCAAATTGCAAATTTGCAACTGTCCTTTTATCTCCTTTTATAGGAGGCATTTCTCCTTTGCTAGTTTTGCTGTCTTCAGCTATTTCTATAAAAGTATTGTAATAATTTGTTGAATGTTTCATTATTGCTGATTTGGAATGTTCATTAAATTTCCTGTTTCTATACAAGTTTTTAGATTACTAAGGATTAGATACAATTGTTTAGCTTCATCTTTCATTGGATTGTTTTCTGAAAATTGGTCATTTGTCAAAGATATTTGAGTGGATTCTCCAATTTCACTAAAGATTACCTTCACTCTAGATTTTAACGTATACCAATTTAAGGCTAAAATAAGGTATTTAAATATGAACTGTTTCGTTGCCTTATAGACTCCAGAATATTCAATTTTCTCACCTATTTGAAAAGAAGAACGGATATCTGCTCCGAAAAATGACATAAAAAATTGATTTGGCTCAACAAATGCTTGCCATACTTTCTTAGTCGGAGCATTAATGTAAATTTCTCTCATTTTATTATTGTTTTCGCCAAATGTAAATAGGCCTTGTGTCAGCCCTTTGTCACAGTGTCTTTGAAATGTTTTTTTCTCTGCGTTTCTACATATTCATCTAAGGTCATTTTATGAGGGATGAATTTTTCTAATGAGTAGTTTAATTTCTTGATTCTATCTATTCTAAAACTTCTAAATTCATTCCTTAATCTACACCAAGCTATTAAAACCCAATTTTCAGAAGTATTATGATAAATGGCAAAAGGTTCTAATTCTCTGCTAGACGTATTCTCATTATCTTTTTTGTATTCTATTTTAATAACCTGAAAATTAGTTAAGGCTTTTTGTATATCAGATAGATAGTTGCTAGTTCTTTCATCATGCCAATTTTTCCCAATTATAGTTCTATTGGAAAGGAAATCTGCTTT
The DNA here is from genome assembly GCA_964607315.1 of uncultured Saprospiraceae bacterium. Taxonomy (GTDB): domain Bacteria; phylum Bacteroidota; class Bacteroidia; order Chitinophagales; family Saprospiraceae; genus JAHDFB01. The sequence continues at coordinate 19,737 of CAZSKA010000028.1, forward strand.
TTCTTTTTCGCTACTTCTTAGAACAGATTTGATTTTATCCGTCGCGTTATTAAATGCATTAATTAGAGATTCATCTTTTGTTTTAGCAATCAATTTTTCTCCGAATATTAATGCATTTGCTTCTGATTCAGTGAACATAACAGGTGGGATATTATAATCCTTCATTAAAGAATATCCCTTTCCTTCAGTTGCAATAATTGGCACTCCGGCTTTTTCAAGAGAATCTAAATCCCTATAAATGGTCCTTTTACTAACCTCAAATTGTTCTGCTAGTTTAGAGACAACAACAAATGGTTTTGATTGCAGCTTCAACAAAATAGAAGTTAGTCTAGATAATCTAGAAATGTTATCTGAATACGCCATTTAAATTTTTTGCTTGCTATTACTCAAAGCAATATAAAAGTATTAAAAAACAATCCTGACAGCTTATATTGCTAGAGGCTTATTTAAAGGAAATTTCCTTTTGCTTATTTAATCGAATTGTATTAACAAGATAGTAAAATTTGATAGCAACTTTAAAGTCTTTTTATTTTTTAGACATGCTGTTCTTATAATTTTTTTCGTTTTATTCCCATTCTACACGCATAGGAATTGTTATTTTCATACATTCTGCTTTTCCATTTACTTCCCCTGGAATCCAATCTGGCATTTTCATTAACGCTTTTTCTAATTTATCTTTTAGTTCTTTTTCAAGATCAGTGATTATTGTAGAACTTAAAATTTTGCCTTCCTTTGAAATGATTAACGAAGAATGAATTTTAGTAATTAATTCTTTTTGGACTTTATTCGCCTCGTTAATTATGGGTAATATTTTATTTGTTGTGTATTTTATCAATTCAACATCTCCACCTGTAAATCTTGGCATCTTTTCACCACTTTTATAAATTGAGTCACAATTCACTTTTAAGATTTGCTTATTTTCGATCAAATATGTCGTGTCTAGATTCATTACATGGTTTGTAAATCCTTCATTTAGATTAATATATTTATTTGCGTTTAAGTTATACGCGAATAGAGAGATTAATATTCCTATTTCTGATATGAGTAGTATTGTTTTTCTCAATAGATGTATATTTATTCCTGTATTAGCACGCTACTAAAATACAATATTTCCCATTATTTTTTTTCAGCACGATATCAATCATAAAACACTTTCTTTGGGTCCCAACCCAATAAAACAATTCTTAATTCACTACTAGTGTTTCAAAATAAAATAACCTTAAGTCGAAACTTAATAAGAGTAACTTCCTTTTCCCGAGGTCCATTTTCCAGAAGTATTTAATAGCTGTATTAGAATAGTTGTTTTAGGATTAGCTTTTCCTTTTATTACTTCTATTTCTGATGGGAATCCATCGCTATTTACGGTGAAATCAACTTGTATGATTTCATTCATTTGTATTTCTGTAAGAGTTGATAATTTAAGTTGATTATCTATAAGTTGTTTAAAGTTATCCCAACCAATATTTGGGCTTGCTTCTGAAAAGCTTCCATTACCAATCACAACTACCTCTTCTAACTCAGTGCCTTCTTCCATATAAATTTCAAAATCATCATAGATTTCAAATTGTTTACTTTCAAAACCGGGATACGTTACAATTGCAATTGACTTATTTGGTGGAATGTTTTCTAATCGAATATTACCATCCAAATCTGTAAATCCTTCTATTTCTGTTCCTTTTATTTGGACTGAAGCTGCTATTAGAGGCATCCCGCCAGAATCAAATATCTTACCTTGATAATTATTAACTGTACTAATAATTTTTTCTTCTTTGATTAATTTATCTACTGATGAAGAGGGTCTTTTTTTCCTTGATGCCTGTGCAGTAGAAGGACGAGCACGTTCTGGACTATATTCAGAATTTAAATCTCCTATTGGTACAGATTCAGAATCAGCGTCATTTTCTTCTAAAGCAATTTCATCATCCGCAAGTTCTGCATTAGTATAATCAGCAAAGACTTCCTCGCTTTCTTCTTCAATATTCTCTTGAAAATCATCATTACTTGCTGGGGATTCTATTTTTTGAGGAGCTCCTGCGAAAACGTTATCCGAAACATTTTCGAAATTCTTTGATTCAGCAGGACTCTCTGCAACTTTTGGTGGGTGGTTTGCATTTGTTTTTTCTCCAACTTCTTCTATTGCTATTTCTTCTGCGTTTTTATGATCTAGTCGTATTACATCTTGGCTTAAGCCTTCATTTTTAGTCTTATCTTTTATAGTGCTTTTTTCTAGTGGCTCATTATCAGCCTCTATGGTTTTTGCTTCAGCATAGGTAGCTTCATTCAGAGGAGAAGATTTAGTGTTCAGTAACCATACGGCAGAAACTATTAGCAACATGGCTGCCGCAGCACCAGAAAACCATAACGGAGAAATGCGCCTTTTTTCTTTGGGTTTAACCCTATCCTCCAGACGTTGGCGCAGAACATCCATAGATGTAGAGGAAGAAGATGCATTTGCCTCCTTCATTCCTTGAAGTGCATCAAAGACAAAGTCGTCCTCTATAGCCAATTGCTCCAGCAAACGTCTATTCTCGACAGATATATTACCCAGTCGATATTGATCCAGTAGTTTATTAATTTCCTGCTGCTTCATGTTTTCTTTCTACGCAATTTTTCAAATTCCTTTTGCCATTTTGAATGAGCGAACGAATTTTCGACCATTCCAAGGACATTATTTCACTCAGCTCATCATAGGATTTTCCATCCAAATAAAACAAAGTGATGCTTATTTTCTGCTGATCTTTCAATGCCTCAATACAATCCTCCAAAACACCTAATTGTTCTTCTCTCCATTTCCAGGAATCCTCTTCTTCATTAATGAGACGTGGAATTCTTCGCGATTCCATATTTTCATAGTCAGCTTTTTTATCTTGAACTTTCGTTTTCTTTCTCATCAAGTCCAGACAGTGATTACTTGCGACCCTATAAACCCATGATTTGAAGTATTCAACCTCATGATTTGGCAGTCGTTTAGCCACCAACTCAAAAATCTGCATGGCGGCATCCTCACTATCGGTTTCATTCTTTAGGTATTTCATACAAACACCATAAATCATCTCTAAATACCGATTATATAACTCTCCAAGAACCTCCATATCACCCTCTTGTCGATAGATATCGACCAAGTCCTTGTCGGATTTGTTTTTATTACGAGAGAAAATGGAAAACTTCATGAGGTAAATGTATGAAATTTGCTTTGCACTTCATCCATAATCGGTATCTTAGCGTCATGGAAAAATTGGATTTTACAGAAAGTAATATGAGTCATCTCATTACGCACTTTGTTGGTAATAAAGCAAAGGGGCAAACTCTTGAGATCTCTAAAGGAATGACGGAATATGCTGTGGAAGATGCAGAGTTGGTACAGAAGTTTTTCTTTGAGGGAATGAAATTAGAGGAATACTTTACCTTTTCTCATAAGGAAAGTTTAGACCTACATCCTGTAATGAATTGTGTACAATCTATTTTTACAGATCAATCTCAGTTTGTAGAACAGTCTGAAAATCTAGCTCGATTATTATATGATGCGAGTGTTCACCCTAAAATTATCGATGGTGAATTAAGTATTTGTTACATATCGAACATTCGAATTGACACCCAATATGTCAATGCATTAGGCTTGTTTAAGAGTGAAAGTTTAGGTACTTTCTTTAAATATGATCATCAAGGTTCTCATTATAAAATGACACCGGACTATGGTTATGATATAGGGAAATTAGATAAAGGATGTCTGATTTTTGAAGTGAATGAGGCAGAAGGATACGATGTAATCATATGTGACCGAAAAGCCGGGAGCGAAGAAGCGGTGTTTTGGAAGGAAACCTTTTTGGGCTTAAAGCCAATAGAAAATAATTATTATCAAACCAAAGTAGCAATGGAAATGACTAAGAGTTTTGTTGATTCCTCGGTGCCTGATGATATGAATATCAGCTTGGCAGATCAAATTGCTATGTTGAATAAAACAAACGATTATTTTAAAAAGAATGATCAATTTGAAAGAGGAAGTTTTGAAGAAGCAGTGTTTGGTAATGAAGATGTAGCCGCTGGATTTCAGGCTTATGAAGAGCGTTTGGGTCAAGCCCAAAATTTACAGTTTCCTGCGAATTTCGAGATATCGAAGCCCGCCGTTAAGAAGAATTCAAAAATTTTCAAATCTATATTAAAGCTAGATAAGAACTTTAGTATCTATATCCATGGAGATAGAGATAGAGCAGAGCGAGGAGAAGATGAAAAAGGAAGGTTTTATAAGTTTTATTACGATGCCGAAAGGTATGATTAACGTGTATTAGAGTTTACTTTAAGTAAATTGCTTAGTAATAATGTAATCCATTAAAAAACAGAACTACGAGTGATTATTTTTTCTTAAATGAAGATAAAATCTCTAGCATAGTAGCCATCTCTTTTTCTAAACTTTCAGACTGAGAACCTCCAGCATTAAGGTAATAGAAGACGCCTTTTTTATCTGTTTCTAGAATGAAAGTTATGCTTTCAGATTCTCCTTTAGTTCCTGTATCAGATTTGTAATGAATAAATTGTGCTGGGTAATTAAGGAAATTCGTTTCGCCAGAATCAATCAGTTTCCAGCCTTCATTTTTTTCAATTTGTATTTTGAACAAATCAACATCTTCACTAAGGTCTTTCGCCCCAAAAATGCTTTGAAGTTTTTCTATAGTAATTAGGCTTATGAATCCTTCCTTATTTTTAGGTGATGCTGCATGAATATTCTCTACCACCGTATCTCCATATTCTTCATGTTTCCATTTCCAAGATTTAGGAAGAGTTACTTCAAAATTTTTATTTAATGAAGTTACATTCTGTGATTCAAATTCTACTTTATGATCTAGAAAAGTAGCCAATGAATTATCTTCTTTCTGTTGACAAGAGAATAGAAAGATCACAAGAAATGGAAGGATATAATATTTCATAAATTATTAAT
>CAZSKA010000029.1:0-23997 GCA_964607315.1 uncultured Saprospiraceae bacterium
GGGTTACTACTTATTGCTCTTAAATCCAATTGTTTCGACGAATGCAATACTATTCAAGATGGAATAATCTTTACATTAGATGTATTTAAATTCTTTTTTTTTGAAGCACACATATAAGTATTATTTTAGAATGTTTAACTTGGATGTATGAAGACAATCTGTATATTTTTAGCAGTTTTTATAGTTTCCTTAAGCCCTTATATAGCTCATTCTCAGGAATTTGACAAACAAGACACCTTAAGAGGCAGTATCACAAAAGAAAGAGTATGGTGGGACTTAACTCATTATGAATTATCTGTTGAAGTCTTGCCAGAAACGAAATCACTGACTGGTTCTAATAAAGTAAGTTTCAAAGTTTTAAAGGAAGATTCTATTCTTCAGATTGATCTACAAAGTGGTATGTCCATAAGTAAGATAATGTATCAAGGTGAAGAATTATCATTTGAGAAAAATGGCAACGCACATTTCATACATTTCCCCACTAAGCTTGCAAAAGACTCTATTCATTCCATTATCATAAACTTTGGGGGTACACCCAAAATAAGTGCAAGACCTCCCTGGGACGGAGGATTAACCTGGGCTAAGGATGACAATAACAATCCTTTCATTGCTACAGCCGTCCAAGGGGAAGGTGCCAGTATATGGTGGCCATGTAAGGACCATATGTATGATGAACCTGATAGTATGAAAATGCATATTACAGTACCGAGTGGATTGATGGATGTAAGTAATGGAAGGTTACTAAAAATTGATAGCTTAGACAATGACAGAGTAAGCTTTACTTGGAATGTAGTCAATCCTATTAACAATTATGGTGTAAATATAAATGTAGGAGATTATGTGCATTTTGGAGAAAAATATCAGGGATTAAAAGGTACTCTTGATTGTGATTATTATGTATTGTCATATAATGAAGATTCTGCAAGAAAGCAATTTAGCCAAGTCCCATTGATGCTTGAGGCTTTTGAATATTGGTTTGGACCTTATCCCTTTTACGAAGATGGTTTCAAATTAGTGGAAGCACCATATTTAGGAATGGAACATCAGAGTTCTGTAACTTATGGAAATGGATTTAAAAACGGATATTTTGGAAGGGATTTAAGTAGAACCGGATGGGGAAAAAAGTTCGACTTTATAATCATACATGAAAGTGGTCATGAATGGTTTGCAAACAATATCACTTACAAAGACATAGCTGATATGTGGATTCATGAGTCATTTACTGCATATTCAGAATCATTATATCTTGATTTTCATTTTGGGAAGGAAGCGGGACAAGAATATGTGCGAGGTACACGCGCAAATATTCGAAATGATAGACCAATTATTGGTTACTATAATGTGAACCATTCTGGGTCCGGCGATATGTATTATAAAGGGTCCAATATGTTGAATACCATTCGATCAATTATTCACGACGATGAATTATGGCGATCTATCTTAGTTGGTCTCAACGAAACTTTCTATCATAAAACTGTGACAACAAAGGAAATTGAAAACTACATAATAGAACATAGCAAATATGATCTTCAATCTACTTTTGATCAATATTTAAGAACTACAGAAATTCCTGAACTTTCATACTATCTTGATGAAGATCGCTTATTTTACCGTTGGACGAATTGTTTACCGAATTTTAATATGCCAGCTGAAATCAGCAGTGAAGCTTCAACTCTTTATATTTTCCCTACAACTGAATGGAATTACATAGAAATTAATCCGAGTGAACGAGAATGGAAATTAGATGAAAACTATTTTGCAGGTTTCAAATTGTATAGAGGGAAGAAGTAGGTTAAATTACCTAATATTAAACCTGCGTAATGTGGGTTAAACGATAATTGACTTTATTTAAATAATAAGCAATCAACTCTATTGATTAAAAAAAAATTATTCTCTAAAGGTATACAATACATGTTGATTGCGGCATTTGGCTTTACGCTTATGCAAGTTCTTATAAAGTATGTGAATGAGGGCAATATCTACCATGTATTTCAAATCGTATTTTTTCGGTCTTTATTAACTGCAATAATTAGTAGTGTAGCATTAAAAAGACAGAAAATCTCATTAATAGGTAAAAATCAGAAGATTCTCTTCCTGAGAGCTTTTCTTGGATTGGCGTCTATGACTCTATTTTTTTTAACCCTCCAAAGAATACCTTATGGAGCATCTGTCACCTTAAGGTACCTTGCGCCATTTTTTACTTTTGTTCTAGCAGTTTTCATTCTTAAAGAACGAGTAAAACCGATACAGTGGTTATTTGTATTTACTGCCATTGCAGGAGTGGTATTATTAAAAGGATTTGATAGTCGGATTGATAATTTAAGCATGATACTCGCGGTCTTGGGAGCTTTCTTTGGTGGCTGTGTATATGTTACTATCCGAAAGATTGGCAAAACTGAACATCCATTGGTTATCGTAAATTACTTTATGTCAACAGCTACTATAGTAAGTGGCATAGCTATGTTATATTTTTGGCAGACACCTTCTTTAAGTGATCTTCTTATACTAATCAGTCTGGGTGGATTTGGTTATGTGGGTCAGATGTATATGACCCTATCATTTCAGAATGAGGCGGCTAATATTGTTGCTCCTTTTAAATATACAGAATTAATATATGCCTTTGCTTTTGGCTTTCTCTTCTTTAATGAGGGATATACAGCCTTATCCATGTTAGGTCTTATTATCTTATTAGTCAGTTGTGTTGCAAACGTAATTTTCCAGCCTAAAAAAACTACTTAACGTGAATAATGGTATACCTGATTTTTAAGGCTTCATCCTTTCAAGAACAAGAAATTTATCATCTCTAACATTCCCTGCAAAAATATAATTACCCATAACTGCCGCTACAGTAGAACCAGACATTTCGTTCCCAGGATCTAGATAGATTTTTTCAACAGTAAACATGCCTTTGCTAGTATAGTTAATTTTTAAGATTTCAGAAGGAGACATACTTTTCTTTCCTTTCATATATGCATCTAATTGCAACAAATCAGGATGCGCACCTATCCAAATATTTTTATTTTCATCAAATTCTATATTATCAACCGCCGTTCCACATTTGATTTTTTCTATAAAATCCAAGGAACCATCTTCATTTCTTTTAAATACTTGAACATGGAATTTTCTCAGAGAAGATACAAAAAGTATTTGTCTGGATTCATCATAATTTATTCCATTAGCGAAAGCAATTTTTCCTGCAACTGTCTCAAAATCCTTTCCATTAAAATAAACCACATTAGAAATTGCTCGACCTAAGTACTCTTCTAGCAATGATCTCATCCCTTTAATATACTTATGATCATTAGTGAAGTAAAATTCAGATTCATTGATCATCACAATATCATTAGGGCTGATTAAAGAAGGATCCTGAAAGGTAGTGTCATAAGTTAATTGTTTGTCCTTCAACACGAATCGCTCTATTGATTCCTTCTCTCTTGCATGATTAATAACGAGTAAATGATAGGTGTCTTCCACTTTGTAATATGAAATACCATGAGGATTAAAAGGGAAGTCCAAATGCTCTGATAATGATGTTATCTTATAATCATTTTTTAAATCCACATAGTACAAATCCCCTCTTAGTTCATCATCCTCTATATCAGGACTTCTATCAACTGAAGACACCAGCAAAAAACTATCTTCTCGACTTACCATAAGGTCTTCCGCACCAGGAAGAGGTATTGACTTTAGCAATCTCCCTTCAAAAAATGGATCAACCTTTCGTAATGTACCACTTTCGAATACAATTTTAGCACCTACTATTACGACTAATACACCAAGTGAAATTAGGATCCATTTTAAAATCTGCATGAGTAAATGTATGAAAAAAATATTTTGAGAAATGAACGAACAATAAATCAATACTAATTTAAGAAAGAATACAGCAAGAAACTGATGTCGAACATGACATTGATCAGATCATTATAATATTTTTCCATACTAATTATCAATCTATTGACTAACTTTAATCCTATATGAAAAATTATCTCATCTTATTCGTCACTCTAATTTTATTAATCTCCAATTCATGCGGCTTCTCTGATTTTGAGGGTTTTAAATGCAGAATCGATGAAGAAAGGTTTGAAACTGAGAATGTTTCAGTTTCTATTTCGATTGAAGACAATTCTCTAATGTTATCCGCTACTACTGTTAGTAATATACCAGGTACTATTCGAATAGGAATATCTGACAATTTTGACGGAGAAGGAACATATGAATTTAATGAAGGATCAAATTATGCTAGCTTTAATCCTAGTCAATTTACTATAGCCCATTATAGTTCCTTCAACGGATCGCTTACTATTTCTGACTTGAATGAAGAAAGAATAGAAGGCACATTTAATTTCTCAGCTTTAAGAAATACACCTGAAAGTGGCGAAATAATTTCTATTACCAGAGGTGAATTCAACATTGCTCGTTGATTCACATTCTGATACGATATACGTGTTTATTGGACTTATACTATTCTAAAGAAAACAACAAGTAATTTATGTCGAAAATGACATTGATCATATCATTTAATTGTTTTTCAAGACTATTATTCAATCTATTGACTAACTTTAATCCTATATGAAAAATTATCTCATCTTATTCCTCACTCTAATTTTATTAATCTCCAATTCATGCGGCTTCTCTGATTTTGAAGGATTTATATGCAGAATTGATGGAGAAAGGTTTGAAACTGAGAATGTTTCAGTTTCTATTTCGATTGAAGACAATTCTCTAATGTTATCCGCTACTACTGTTAGTAATATACCAGGTACTATTCGAATAGGAATATCTGACAATTTTGACGGAGAAGGAACATATGAATTTAATGAAGGATCAAATTATGCTAGCTTTAATCCTAGTCAATTTACTATAGCCCATTATAGTTCCTTCAACGGATCGCTTACTATTTCTGACTTGAATGAAGAAAGAATAGAAGGCACATTTAATTTCTCAGCTTTAAGAAATACACCTGAAAGTGGCGAAATAATTTCTATTACCAGAGGTGAATTCAATATTGCTCGTTGATTCATTTCTTGAAATGACTTTGGTGGATACTGGATTTATGCCTGTTCGCCCTCTGTAAACTGTTCAGAAGACAAGTTTATCGTATTCTCACCATTAAGGGGATCTTGTTCCTGAATATTTGTCCATCTGCTACCATCTTCAGGAAACAAATTATCTAAATTTTCAGCTTCAAACCCATCTTCAAAAGTGTAAGGCAAATCAACAATAGTAGGCTCTTGCGGTATGAAATTATTGTTTCTATCACAAGAAAGAAACAACGTTACAACTAATAGAAGAAGAGGAACGAATGTGTATTTCACACTTTTAAATTTAGAGTATAAAATACATAACGCAGGGGATTTACATCCTATTACCTGTCAATTTCAGACAAAACATGTAAATTAGCCTTATAAAACGGCTAATATTAATGTACAAATCGTTCAATTATATCTCGCTTTTACTTATTTCCTTTATTATCTTTTCATGTGATAAAGATAATGGCGTGAATTCGGAACCGAATAATGAAAATAATCCTGAAATAATAGAAACAGAGGATACTACGTCTGAAAACATCGTTTGGAAAAATTGGTATTTATCTGTTCCTATTGACAGAGGAGATGGAAGTGCAACTTCAATATTCTATCAAGATATTATAAATGAGAATTTATCTGAAGAAGAATCAAAATATTTCTATAGAAACGAAGATGGCTCTTATACACTTTGGACAGAATTTACAGGTCATACGACATCAGGATATTCTGATTTAGAAGGAAAATTTTGTAGGACAGAATTAAGAGAATATTGGAGAGGGAATCAAGATGTGACCGATAACTGGTCCATGTCTACAGGAATTCACGAATTAGAAACTACTATGAGCGTGGATTTTGTAGAAGGCAATGAAAGAACAATCATAGCACAAATACACGCTAAAGAATCACCTGGCATTACTGGTAACCCACCAACAGTGAAAATTCGTTGGAATAGTGGAATGGTACAAGTTGATTATTACACAAAACCTGACGCAGGTGAACCTTGGACAAGTGCATTTGATGATAAAATTGATTTTGGTAGAGTGGATAATGAAATCTTTACCTTCAAAATGAAAATAGAAGAAGGTAAGTTGTTCTGTGCTTTAGTCTGCGAAGCTAAAGGTTTAGATATTCCATATACTGAATTTTATGATTACGTTGGAAATGGATACATCCATGAAAACTACTTCAAGACGGGCAATTATTATGTTTGGAATTCGGATTATGAGGCATCTGCTCAGGTGACTCTATACGAAGTTGTAACAAGACATGAGTAAAACAATCCTGTTTTAGGATTTCACTTTAGTTTAAAGAATTAGTATCAAACTAAGTTTTACTTAATTCATGTGAAATCGCATTGAAAATATTAGAATAATTGGTATCCCATCTTTGACCAAGTCTAACAAAAATTATATTCTTCTCAGGCTGCACATAAATCTCTTGTCCAAAAATTCCTAAAGCATAAAAATCTGGACCACAATTTTTAATAAGCCACTTATTTGGATCTCTAAAGGCTCTACTAACAAACTGACTCTCGTGTCTTATTTCCTTTGCAGCAGATAGAGAATCTTGAAAGATTTTCACATCATATTTCCCTTCCTCATTTAAATAACGCATGGCCCAATTATTTCCACTATACCATTGATATTGATAACAATTATTTGCACCATCTGGAATCACTGAATGATTAACCCATTCTTCATCGATAATTTGTGTTCCATTCCAATTCCCACCATTAAGATAAAGTCTCCCAAATTTTGCAAAATCACGAGCTGTTGCTTGAATACAACAAAAGGCTTTGGTGTTCTGATTCTTCTTGCTATCTAGGCTCCAGCTTGCCTCATACTCCATACCTAAAGGCTTCCATATTTTGGTCTCTAAATAATCATACAAACCCACTTTCGTAGCTCTTTCAATTATCAAACCTAGAATTTGAGTATCTAAGCTACTGTAATACTTACAGGTATTTGGTTTACAAACAAATTTTGCTTTTGTAATATTTTTCAGAACATTCTTTGAATTATACAGACTAGCTATATCAGAAAAAGGTCTCACATAATCTTCTTCATCAAAAGAAATACCCGATCGCATATTAAGTAAATGTTCTACAGTCAGTTCATTCCAATAGCCTTCAACCTCCCTTAACTCAGGAATATATGTAGTTACTGGATCATGTACAGATTTAATAAATCCTTCCTGAATAGCGATTCCAGTTAGTGCTGACGTGAAAGATTTTGCGATAGAAAAAGAAGTGTGTTGTCTTGATTGCGAGAACTTATGCCAATAACGTTCGTACAAAATACTATCATTTCTGATTACTAAGAATGCTGTAGTTTTTGTTTCTTTATCGAGAAATTTATCAATGGTCGACTCATCCACTTTCTTATTACCATATGGTTTGTAACTAATGTTTGCAATTTGTTGATCAATATCTTGGTTACCTTCGTAAAAAGTAAATCGTTTTGACATATCGTTTTTAACAGGCATATTTACCTGCTTAGGTAAGTTGTGATTTGGCGCAATATAGAATATTGCTAATTTCCCGTAATTACATGAAACGAAACAGCAAGTAAGAAATAAAGAAAGTAGGAAAATTCGCATAGTTTAAAAGCTTAGTTTTATAACGTAATTAAGCTATTAATATTTTTTAGGCTTACGCCCAAAGTGTTTTAACTTCTGTCTAAGTTTTACGAATAAAAAAGGTATCAGTTTACTCTCTTTAAAATTCTCATCTTGTGTTTTAGGCTTACGCCCAAAGGTGCTTTTGGATACATTTTGCTTTACACTTTCTTAAGCTTCCACTTTCCGGTTTTGAACCAAAAGTAACTGATGATGCAGATGAGCACTTCAGCCGAGGTGACAGCAATAAGTACACCCTTTGGGCCCCAGCCCAAATAAATAGAAGTAGTGTAGGCAAAAGGAACTTGGAAAATATAAAAACAAATAAAATTGATAATGGTAGGTGTAAAAGTATCACCTGCTCCATTGAATGCTTGGGTTAAAACCATTCCATAAGCATAGAAAAAATAGCCAATGGCAACAATCTGTAAGCAAATAGCACCAAATTGAAGAACAGCTTCTTCTTGTGTGAAAATCCCTATTAAATAAGGCGCCGCAACTAGATATAAGATACCTACTGCAGTCATAAAAATGGCGTTATATTTTCCTGTAAGCCAAACCGACTTCTCAGCTCTTTCAGGCTTATTTGCACCTAGATTTTGTCCCACTAAAGTAGCAGCAGCATTACTCATTCCCCAACTAGGCATAAACGAAAACAGCATTACTCTTATCGCGATCGTATACCCGGCAACAAATTCAGTCCCGAAAGTTGACATGATACGCATCAATAAAATCCAAGAAGATGTACCAATAAGGAACTGTAAAATTCCTCCTACACTAACGACAATAAGGTTCATCATGAGCTTGATGTCCAGTACGAGTTTTTTAAGGCCCAACTTAATCCTTGAATATCCAAAAAACAGAATATACAGTTGTGCAATCACAGCCAATCCCCTACCCGTCATCGTCGCTATTGCTGCTCCAGTTACACCATATCCTGGAATCGGTCCCCATCCAAAAATCAACAAAGGATCAAGTACTATATTCAATAAATTAGAGCAAACAAGAACCCACATCGCAATAGCTGCTTCACCTGCACCTCTGAAAATCGCATTGATCAAAAACAGCAACAATATGGTTACATTCGACCCTAGAATAATCTGAGTATATCGAAATCCTGACTCCACAACAGATTGTTCCGCACCCATCAATTGCAAGATATCTTTCGCATAGAAAATTCCCAGAACACCAATTATCAATGACACTAGAACTCCTAAAAACAATGCTTGCACAGCCACCTTTTCCGCGCCTTTATCATCCTTTTCTCCGATCTTGCGAGCGACCATTGCAGTTGCTCCCATACTTAAACCTATTCCCACTGCATAAACCAAGGTTACCACAGATTCCGTCAAACCTATGGTTGCAACTGCTTCTACACTTACCGATGAAACAAAGTAAATATCGACTACAGCAAATACAGACTCCATGAACATCTCGAGAATCATCGGTACAGATAAAAGAAATACAGCTCTGCCTATAGAACCAGAAGTAAACTCCTTTTCCCTTCCAAATAATGCGTCCTTAAATAATTGAAAAATATTTTTGATACAACTACAATTTGAACTTCAAAGATAGGACGAATATAATTAAGCCCGCATTATGTGTCGAACTTTGTAATGCCTGTCCGACAACCAAATCTTGGGAAGGCGGAAAAACTGAAATGCCGAAGAAATAGTGACTTTTGTAAATGAATCATTACTTGTGACACTTTTGCGTTAATTTGTGACGCCACAACGTTAGTTCCCACTAACTCCTTTGGTGTCACAGGTAATGGTGAATGAACAAAAGTTTGTGCAGCTTTTATTTCAAAGGCATTTCGAATCGGGATAGATTTTCTATTGCATAAAGCGGTTTAAGCTGATTTTTTAAGGTACAGCATAAAAAAAGGGCTATTTCATTATTGAAATAACCCTTTCTTTGTTTTAGATATTTTATAGTGTAGTACTATTAATCTCTATTCCTGTTGTCTCTTCTATCACCACCTCTATTATCTCTTCTGTCGCCACCTCTTCTGTCACCACCTCTTCTATCTCCGCCTCTGTTATCTCTTCTATCACCTCTATCTCCTCTTGGCTCTCTTTCAACATAACCTTCTGGCTTTGGTAAAAGAACTTTTCTAGACAATCTGAATTTCTTCGTTTTAGGATCAATGCCAATTAGCTTAACTCGCACATCGTCACCTTCCTTGAAAACAGTAGATACATCATTGATTCTTTCCCAAGCAACTTCTGAAACGTGAAGTAATCCGCTTTGTCCATAAAAATCAACGAAAACACCGTAAGGCATAACTGAAGCTACTTTAGCGTCGTACTCATTTCCTACTTCAGGAACGTGAGTAATCTGCTCTATTTTAGCGACTGCTGCATCGATATTAGATTTATTATTACTACTAATTTTAACAACACCTTCGTTTCCTACTTCTTCAATTGTAATAGTAGTACTCGTTACTTCTTGCAGTTCCTGAATTACTTTTCCACCAGAACCTATAACTGCTCCAATAAAGCTCTTATCGATTCTCATTTCTACTATTCTAGGTGCGTGATCCTTAAAGTCAGGAGCAGGCTCGCTAATTGTTTTAGCCATTTCTTCTAGAATATGTAATCTACCAGCTTTAGCTTGTTGTAGTGCTTTTTCTAGCGTTTCATACGGAAGACCATCGATTTTGATATCCATTTGACATCCCGTGATTCCTTTTTCCGTACCAGTTACTTTGAAATCCATATCTCCAAGAGCATCTTCATCTCCTAAGATATCAGATAATACAGCAATGTTTTCTCCATCAGAGATCATACCCATTGCAATTCCTGAAACAGGAGCTTTAATTTTGATACCTGCATCCATCAATGCCATTGAACCTGAACAAACTGTAGCCATAGATGATGAACCATTTGATTCAAGAACATCCGTTACTAGACGTATTGTATACGGATTTTCGTCTGGTAAAACTTGTCTAAGAGAACGTTGAGCAAGATTTGCGTGTCCAACTTCTCTACGTCCGGGACCTCTCATTGGCTTAATTTCACCAACAGATAAAGCTGGGAAATTATAATGAAGAATAAATTTCTCAAATCTGTGATCCAATGCCGTATCAACCATTAATTCATCAAGTTTCGTACCTAATGTCAATGTCGTTAATGCTTGTGTTTCTCCTCTTGTGAAAATAGCAGAACCGTGAGTAGCAGGTAGATATCCTATTTCAGTCCATATTGGTCTTACAACATCTAATTCTCTACCATCTAATCTGATAGATTCAGAAATAACCATTTTACGAATGATTTCTTTCTTATTTTTTCCATAAGCAAGTCCTACATCATGACCGTGTTCAGCCATCCATTCTTCTCCTTTCTCTTCAGTTAATTCCTCAACTAAAGCATCACCTATTTCAGCAAAACTTTCTTTTCTGTCGAATTTGTTCAAAAATGCTTTAGAAACTTCGTATATCTTATCACTTGTTTTTGACTTAACAATCTCAAGTACTTCTTCATTAATTTCGTGTGGTATAAATTCTCTTTTATTAAGAGCTTTATCACCTACTTTTTTAGCTAATTCTAATTGTGCGTCAATTTGAACCTTAATAGCGTCATGACCTACTTTTATAGCTTCTACTAATTCAGATTCATCAATTTCTTTACCTTCACCTTCTACCATCATTACGTTTTCCATGGTAGCTGCAACGATAATATCAAGTGTACAATTGGCTAATTCGCTTCTTTTTGGGTTTACTATATAATTACCATCAATTTTAGCTACTCTAACTTCAGAAAGTGGTTCTTGAAATGGAATAGGGCTAACTGCTAAAGCTGCACTAGCTGCAAGAGCTGCATATGCATCAGGTAAAACATCTTCTTCAGATGAAATAAGATTGATGATAACTTGAGTTTCGTTCATATAGCCATCAGGAAATAGAGGTCTGATTGCTCTATCAACTAATCTTGAAGTTAAAATTTCATAGTCTGAAAGTCTTGCTTCTCTTTTAAAAAAGTTACCAGGAATTCTACCTGCTGAAGCAAATTTTTCTTGATAATCAACAGACAAAGGAAAGAATCCTTGTCCTTCTTTTGGCTTCTTTGCAGAAACTACTGAACAAAAAAGCATAGTATCTCCTACTCTAACTACAACGGATCCATTAGCTTGCGTAGCCAACTTACCTGTTTCAATAATCACCTCTTGTCCATTCGGTAGGTTAAATGAACTCGTGATTGGAATTTGTCCCATAAAAATATATATCTATCTGTTTAAAAATAAATGAGGTAAAAACCGCTAGAATCAATTTCGGGAAAAGATTGATTCACCTCATTTTTTGTCGCAAAAAAAAAAGGGAAAGCGCAAGCTTTCCCCTTATAATTATTTTCTTATACCTAATTTAGCTATCAATTCCCTGTACTTCACGATGTCTTTGGAAGCAAGGTAAGCTAGTAATTTCCGTCTTTTACCAACTAGTGTTAGTAATGTCCTACGACACGAATGATCTTTTTTATTCGCTCTTAGGTGATCTGACAAACTGTTTATTCTATACGTGAATAAAGCGATTTGTCCTTCGGTAGAACCGGAATTGTCAGGATTTCCACCATACTCGGCGAAAATTTCTCTTTTCTTTTCTGTTGTTAAATAAATTGCCATTTTTTACATTTTTACCATTAGTGATACTACAATCATTTATAGCGGGTGCAAAGGTAGATAAATTTATTGGATAATTATGGCTTTTATTTGCTACTTTTAATGAGAATTATTTCACGATTATCAGCATATTTTATTCTAATCAAAGTAATCAAAAAAGGACCATAACATAGGTCATGATCCTTTCTTTTTTAATTTTAAATACCAGTCATTAATTTTCAATGGTAATTGTAGTTCCAGCCGGGACAACTAAGTCGCCACCACCTTCTAAACAATATTGAATCCCTGCATTATTTTTAAGTGTTGAACTTTCTACAGTCATCATGGCATTAGCACCATCATTACAGATACCTGATCCAGGAGTCGTTGATAAATTATCACTTATTATACAGTTTTTGACTGTAACTTCAGCTGTATTATATATTCCACCGCCGCCAGATCCATCTCCGCTATTACTATTACCGTTTGAAATTGTTAACCCATCCAATGTTAGAATTGCAGTACCATTAGTATGCGAAATCACATGGTAACTATTATCCGAAGTAATACCTGCCATTCCAATATCTCCTGAAAGCATGGTAATATGTGCATTAAAATCTCTTTGTCCTAAACTTGATTCTGTTCCATCAAAACCACCATATAAAATAGCATTTTCACTTACTTCAAAGGAATTAGATCTATTAGAGCCAGGAAGATAGGTCCCTTCTTTTATCCAAAGTTCTGTAATAGTAGCATCTGCCTCAAGAGCTCCTATCGCAGCTTGTAAGTCATTGAAAGCAGTAGCCCATGTACAACCATCTCCAGCTGCACTAAGTGAGTTATCTACAAATCTATGGGCTTGACCTGCACATCCGCCTGATCCATTGAAAGTAAAATCAAATGTAAAAGGATCAGAACTCCAACGATCATCCCATTCAATAAAATATGTAGTTCCTGCTACAACAGGAATGTCAAGTACTTCTGATGCCCAAGGATTGTTAGAACCCATGCCTAATATACATGCATCATCATTATTCGCAACAGATGTAAGACTAGTACAATCGCCACTATAAACCCAGAACCTTGTATCCTCTCCATATCCACATGAAGCTATGTCAATAGTACCACTTGAAGTAGGAGTAAATTTAAACCAATCAGCATTCACAGCCGAACCACAATTATGACATCCACTTCCATCAGCTGGACCATTAGAATCATACGTTCCTGTTCCAGTTATCAATTGTGCTTCAGCACAAACATTATTATCTAATGTACATCCTGAATTCGGTGCAACAAATAATCCAACAAAATCCTTTTGGCATGAATTATCAGCCGTAAAAAATATAGTTACATCTACAGCATTACCATCCGGAATTAAACCTGCTAAAGTTACAGTAACAGTAGTTGATGCTTGATTATTAGGTATAGAAAAAGTTTGACCTAGGACGCTAATGTCTCCAGTAGGTGGTGTATTAGTTAAATCAAGTGTAATTTCTTGTGTATAAGTATTAGAAGTCACATCACAATTTTGAGGACCTATAGAAGAAATATTGATATTACAACCCAAGTTGAATGATGTAGAAGTAAATACTCCTCTACCATGAGTTCCCGCAACCATAAGATTATCAGAAGGTCTATATTCTATCATATCAACTCTTGTATTAGCTAATCCAGAATTTGTTGGGTTCCAATCAGTAGATGATCCATTCAAGAAAGTTGTTGTCCACACACCTAGTTCTGTTCCTAATATAGCTTGAGCTGATGAATTAGGATCAAATATTCCCCATCTTACTGGCATATTTGGTAAATCTCCTTCAACGCCTGAGAAATTCGCACCTCCATTCGTAGATTCCCAAACGCTTGTTATATTAAAATTACTCAATGTAACTAACATATGATCTTCATCCCCCACTTCTACATCAATAGAAGATATATATCCATTAGCTGTAGTACCTAACTCCGTAACTGTTGGTGAAGAAGAATGTGCATCATCAATTTGAAGTATTTTACCTCCATTAACATTTACACCAAAATATACTCTGTTAGCAACATTTGGGGAAACCCGTACTGCACTAACTGTACCAGCAAACTCATTCACAGTAACATTTGTTGTTTGTGGAGTACCACCTATATTAGATATTCTGAAATATTCATTTGCATTTGATGCAGCATATAAAATATTCGCATCATTATCATAGTCAGTAGGATTTATAAATCTTCCAAAATTCCCGTACGAATACGATGTAAAATTTGTACCATTTGTTGCAATGAAATAGTTGTTAAAAACAAAACTTGTAATTTGATTAAGAGGTTCGTTTTGATCAATATGACAGAATGCACCATCACCACCTGTCACCGTAGGTACAGAATTTATACCTGGCTGAGTAAATCGATGAGTTCCATTATCTTGTGTACCTCCTAATATATTTATTGTAGTATTAGATGGGTGAATGGCTACTGCATAATATTGTGTAACATTATATCCATTATTTCTAGTATCAAAATTTGGGTTTGCCCCAAAGTCAAAGGCATCTGAAGAAAAGGAAAGACCACCGTCATTTCCAACTAACACTGCATTGTCAAAACCAGGTCTTGATATTAATGCGTGTTGGTCTGCATGTACAAAATCATCACATTGTCCCGTCCAATAACTAATAGACTCCCAATTTGTTCCTCCATCATCACTTCTCCATAAATCAATTCCTCCTATTATTATTCTGTCTGGATCAGTAGGATGCACTAAAGAAATAAGATCATACCATCCCTGTCCTCTTGTAAATGGGTTTCCCCCATCTGCACAGCTTCCTTGCTCCAGATATGGAGGAATAGTTTGTCCTAACCAAGTAATTCCACCATTTGCAGTTCTTAAAATATCTGTAACATTAGTTCCAGTATTTACTAATGCATAAACCACATCTGAATCTGATGGAGCAGTTGCTAATTCTATTCTATTACCACTTCCATTCCGCACTGTGGTCCAGTTAGAACCATCATTTGTAGATTTAAAAATATCTCCTGAAAAATTTGAAGCATATAAATCACCATTTGCAGCTACCTCTACATCAGCATGACTTCCTGATCTCGGAGTTAGCCATGAAGCCCCTCCATTGGTAGACACGCGTAAACCATTATTTGTCGCTACGACAATACCATCTTCCTTAAAACAAACTATTTTATTTACATCATTGAAATTTGTTGTAGTATTCAATTGATTCCATGTTGTTCCACCATCAGTGGTCTTCCATATTCCATCACCATCTATAGCGTCAGCATTACCAAATCCTTCTCCTGTTCCAGCATAAAAATTGTTAGTTAAAACAGGATCATGATCAATAGAAGTTACTGCCATATTAGACCAAAAATCATCTACATTTTGCCACATAGAGTTAGCATCTGTGATATCGTCATTAAACCAAAGACCACCTCCTACTCCACCAGCCCAAACTTTTGTTGCACTACCATCGTTAGGATCAAACATAATTGCTCTCGTTCGACCACCAATATTATCAGGTCCTCTTTCTTCCCATGTAACATTTGGGATAGAAGTTTTTTGACTAAGCTCTTCTTGTTGTGCCCACATTTCTTGTTGAGCAATGAATAAATCCTTTCTAGGAACAATACCTGTTTTAGGATCCATTGTCATCTCTTTTTCTTGAGCTAACCTCTCCTTAATTTGTTGGAGTTTGTGTAGTTTTTCGTAAGTAGGAACTTTGGTGTCTTTTAATTGTAGTGGTTTGTTTTGTTCGTTACAGCTAACTAAAAGTACATTAAAGCACGCTAAAAGACAGAACAACTTAGTAAATGACTTCATTATAAGTGTTTTTTATATTAGGATTTTATATCATATGTACAAAAACTGAGCCAATTTTATTTCTACTAACGCTCAATGTACAATATTAAGACTCGAAATAATTTAATATAACCTACTTTTGTGAAAAAATTTATTCAATTTCTCCATAAATTTTCTAAATAAAAAATGAATGAAGCATAACGAAGAAGCATTCTCTAGACTTCTAACAATAATGGATGATTTAAGAGAAAAATGCCCCTGGGATAGAAAACAAACATTTGATTCTCTTCGAATTCTGTCTATTGAAGAGGTATATGAATTAGCAGATGCAATTCTTGACAATGATTTAGAAGGTATTAAAGAAGAAGTAGGTGATCTCATGCTTCATATGGTTTTTTATGCAAAAATTGCTTCCGAAAAAGGTGCGTGGGATATATCAAAAGCAATTCATGATGTCTGTGACAAACTCATAAGAAGACATCCACACATCTATGGAGACGTTGTGGCAGAAGATGAAGAAACAGTAAAAAGAAATTGGGAACAAATAAAATTAGCAGAGGGAAATCGCTCAGTTTTGGGAGGAGTTCCAAAATCTCTTCCTGCTGTTGTAAAAGCATACCGCATGCAGGAAAAAACTGCTAAAGTGGGATTTGAATGGAAAGAAACAGAAGATGTTTGGAAAAAAGTAGAAGAAGAATTAGCCGAATTACGAGATGCCATACAAACAGAGGATAAAAGTAGACAAGAAGAAGAGTTTGGTGACGTATTCTTCTCGCTTATTAATTATGCTAGATTTTTGGGCATAGACCCAGAAACCGCTTTAGAAAAAACCAACAGAAAATTTAAAAAACGATTCGAGTACATTGAATCAAAATCTGAAAAACCTCTCAAAGATATGACGCTAGAGGAAATGGATGTATTATGGGAACAGGCAAAGAATCTATAAATATCTCATGTCAATTAACTCTATCATTAACCGACGAATAGCTACAAAAACCATTTTACTGGGTGCAAGTTCTATTGCGATAACTCCCGCATCAATATTCCAAAACATCCAACAAATGAACAAAAGAATTATCCCTGGTACTTCTGAAGAAATTCCTATCATAGGCTTAGGAACATGGCAAACTTTTGATGTGGGTAATAGTCAAAGGGAACGAGAACCACTCAAAGAAGTGCTTCGCATATTAACCCAACATGGTGGTTCCGTAATTGATAGCTCGCCCATGTATGGAAGATCAGAGAAAGTAGTTGGTGATTTAACTACTGAACTTCGTTTGAAAGGAACTATTTTCGAAGCAACAAAGGTGTGGATTAATGGACAAAAGAATGGAATCGACCAGATGAACCAATCTTTTGATTTGATGCAGGTAAATCAGATGGACTTAATGCAAATCCATAACTTAGTCGATTGGCAAATGCATCTTAAAACATTACAAAAATGGAAAGAAGAAGGTAAAATAAAATATATTGGAATTACACATTATAATAGTAGCGGATATGCAGAATGTGAAAAGATCATAAAAACAGAAAAAATTGACTTCCTGCAGATCAATTATAATCTTGCTGTAAGAGGAGCTGCAAAAAAACTTTTACCTCTTGCAAAAGATAAAGGCATTGCTGTTTTAATTAATCGTCCATATGCCGGTGGTTCATTATTTCGCTCTGTAAAAAACACCGCTTTACCCGAATGGGCATCTGAATTCGATGCAAATTCATGGGGTCAATTTTTCTTAAAATTCATCCTTTCTAATGAAGCTGTACATTGTGTCATTCCAGGAACTTCTAAAGCAAAACACATGCTTGACAATGTTCAAGCAGGATTTGGCAAAATGCCAAACAAAAGTCATTTGAAAAAGATGGTTGAGCTCATTACTTCTTAAAAAATTAGTACTTTAGAGCATTAGCTAATCATTTTAAAATAAAACCTATGAAAAAAGCCACTTGGATTATCCTATCACTTCTTACTTTTCAATTTTCATCAATAGCTCAACATACAGAGCTAGTTGCTGTAATTCCAGAAATGGAGATTTTGGATACGGAGGATTTTAGTATTAATTATCCAGCTGATTGGGAATTAGATCAATCAGGACAGATGGGAACATCGTTTATGGTGTTCAGTCCTATAAGTGAGCCAACAGATGATTTTAGAGAAAATGTCAATTTAATAAATCAAGACATTACTGGCTACAATCTAGATTTAGATAGTTATACTGAACTATCAATTAGTCAGATAAAACAGCTGATAGAAGGAAGTGAAATTTTAGTCAATGAACGAAGAAAAAGTGGAAAATATGAATATCAAGAAACCATTTACACTGGTACTCAAGGAATATACAATCTTAAATTCATGCAATATTATTGGGTAATAAACAATAAAGCATTTGTGCTTACTTTTACTTGCAAAGAAGATACTTTTGAAGAATATTTGTCTATTGGCAAAACCATTTTAGGCAGTTTTAAGATAAAAGGATAAACATGTAGCATTTATTTGCTTTCCGATAAGCTTAAACAAGAAAATTAAATATGTGGGCAGGCATCATCATCACTTGGACTATTCTTTTAGCATTCTTTTATTTCGGCTATAAAGATGACTTTAAACGTGACAAAAAAGGATTTATTCTTTCTATCATTGGGGTTTTCACTTTAGGACTAGGCTTTATACTCTATTCCTTAAGCCAAAATGAAATTTGGGCCTTAGTAGGACTGATAATATTCATTCTTAATAAAATCTTTTTACAACCTTATGTAAAGAAGAAAGCGAAATAAACTTTATCAAATTATCATTATATAAAGAATCATTTACTTTGACTATTCGCTTTTGGTTAAATTTGAATTTCTTATAGTCTTCTTCTAAAAAAAAAATATTTTGACAGTACACCTTATTTTACTCACTTTCTGATGGAATCTATAATAGGTATTGGTATATTCATAAGTGTATTTTTTGTGCGATCTTTTACCACCCTGATTCATGAATTAGGACATGGAATTCCTGCTCTCCTATTTACGGAAAAACAAGTTAAATTATATATCGGCACCTATAACAGTGATGATAAAACACTTCATCTTAATCTTGGTAGATTGCAAATATATTTCAAATACAATCTATTCATGTGGGACATTGGGCTTTGTACCTTTTCAGGAAGAAAAATATCCATTAACCAAAATTTCATTATCACCCTTTTTGGGCCACTTGCCTCGCTACTCTTTGGTTTAGCTTGTTTGTTTCTGGCAATATTTGGCGGGATTGGTGATAATCTGATTATCATTTGTATGTTTTTTCTTGTTTCTTGTGTAATGGACTTTCTAAATAATATAATACCTCATAATTCTCCCATCATGCTAGACGACGGTTCTACAACATATAATGATGGCACTCAGCTACTTAATCTATTAAAATATAAAAAACTACCTCTTGAAGTAAGAGAAGCTGTTGAAAATTATCATCAGAAAGAATACAAAGAAGCATTATTGAAACTAGAAAATAATGATAAAGTGAATGGCGAAAATGCAGAGGTTTCCCGCTTAAAGATTGCCTGTCATATCCAACTTAAAAATTATGAAAAGGCACGGGAATTAATGTATACTTTATCTGAAAAACATGAGATAATCGCAGATGATTATAAATATGCAGGAATAATAAAAGCTGAAACTGGACAATATGAAGAATCAGTAAAATATTACCAAAAGGCTTTGGAACTAGCACCTGAGAATCTAGAGATAATCAACAATATAGGATACACCCTCATTTTGGCGGGAGATTATGAATCAGCTATCCACCAACTAAATATAGTTCTTGACAGAAACCCAAAGCACCCTTATGCTCTAAACAACAGAGGTTTTGCGAAAATTAAACAAAGAGATTATACGGGAAAGGACGATATCCTGAAGTCAATAGAAATCGATAAGGAGAATGCATTTGCTCATCGTAACCTTGGCATTTATTTTTATGACAAGAAGGAATATCAAGAGGCAATCATTCATTTTGAAAAGGCTTTTGAGCTTGACTCAGAAACGAAATGGCTGAAGAAATACATGAAGAAAACTAAGGAAAAACTAAAGCAATAGCAATTACATAACTTGACTGTGGGCGTGCCAGCAGAGCTGTCGGTGTTCTTCGGGTTTCGCTATTCGCTCATCCTTCCCTTTGGTCAGGACAAGCCCTACGAGTACCTCACGCAAGATGCAAAAAACAAGCTCTTTGGGCGTAAGCCAGAATACTCTTTTTTTTTAAATCTCTTTTATAAATATTCTTTGATTATAAAAAATTTATAATTATTATTACATCATGAAAAATTCCCACACAAAATGAAAATAGCAACATTTCTTTACATATTATTTTTCTTCATTTTATTGAATTCTTGTACGCAAGAAAATTCTAACTGTTTTTCTGACACCTGTGATAATGGAGGATTATGCATTAATGGTGATTGTTTTTGTCCTGAGGGATTTTTAGGTGAAAATTGTGAAATTTTTGACGCTAGTAAAATTCAATTGTTATTAGATCAAGGTAGGACCCCTAAAGAAATCTTAGATAATGGAATACCAATTGATAGCTTTTATGGCAAATCATATCAACAAGGGCTAATATTTTATCTTACTCCCGATGGTACTGGCATGGTTGCAAGTGAAACTACAATAAGCTATGGAGCTGAATTTGGCTGTCATGGTATAAATATTTCAGGAATTCCCGATGTACAGGATTGTATTGATGATTGTTCATATCCTGAACCTGAAGATATTGTTATTGGAGCAAGAATAGGAGATGGCAAAACGAACACAGATGCCATTTTAGCTGAGTGTGACGAGCAGAATACAGCTGCTAGACTTTGTAGAAATTTAGGTGAGGATTGGTTTCTTCCATCTAGAGGAGAATTATATGCTATGTTAATAAATTTGCATCTTAATGGTCATGGAAATTTCAGTATTAATTTCTCTCATTGGAGTTCAACTGAGCAGATTCCTAATCAATCTTGGGTTGTTTCTTTTAATTTTGGCAGTAATAATTCTTTAAGCAAATTCAACGAATTAAGAGTTCGAGCTGCAAAAGAGTTTTAATTATATTTCTCTTGAATCATTTTTAATAACATATCTAAAGTAAATGAAAAGATTAATCCCCACAGTTTTTGTATTAATTTTTGTAATATTTTTAAACTTCGGCTGCACCGAAAATCCAGGGCCTTGTGAAGATAAAGTCTGTGAAAATGGAGGTGAATGTTTTTTTGGCGCTTGTGAATGTGCACCTGGATATAGGGGCTTAAATTGCGAAAACTACGACCCTAACCAAGTACAAGCACTTCTCGATGCGGGAAAATCTATACAAGAATTATTAGATAGTGGAGTAGAAAAAGAAAGTTTCTATGGAGTAATCTATGATGAAGGATATATTTTTCTTTTAAATGATGATGGCACTGGCATGGTAGCTGCTCTTGAAGATCAATCTATAAATATTGAATGGGGTTGCAGAAACTTAGACATTTCTACTTTAGAAAATATAACTGAATGTTTTAATGATTGTTTTCAGCCAGAGTCTGGCGAGTTTTTAGAGTCAACGAGAGTAGGTGATGGATTTGATAATACGAATAAAATTATTGCAGAATGCAATGAACCTAGCATTGCAGCAAGAATAGCAAGAAATCTTGGTGAAGAATGGTTTCTTCCTTCTAGAGGAGAGATGAATTTAATTTACCAAAATATATTTACTAAAGGTGTCGGCAACTTCATTGAAACTTCATATTGGACATCAACTGAAAATCAAAATTTCAGTTCTTGGAGAGTTTTATTTTTTAACTATGGACAAAACAAATTGGAATTTAAAGATGAAAGAGCAGCTGTTAGAGCAGCTAAAACTTTTTAATAAAATGATATTACTATGATAAAATATATTTCAACTAGTTTTTTCTTTCTGCTTTTTTTTAGTTTAAATTATTCATGCAATTCTAATTTAGATCCTTGCGAAATTATTATATGTGAAAACGATGGAACATGTGATGAGGGGATTTGCGATTGTCCCCCTGGTAGATTAGGGGTAAGATGTGAAAGATTTGATCCTAGTCAAGTGCAACTATTACTAGATGAAGGTATTCCTCCCATAGAATTGCTTCAAAAAGGAATATCAAAGGATGACTTTTTTGGTGTGAATTTCAAAGATGGTCTAATTTATTATATTTCGGATGAAGGTACTGGTTTTGTAGTTACAGAAGAAGATTTAGGAGAAGCTCCATGGGGATGCGTAGACAAGGACATTTTAGACCTTCCCAAAATAGATGGATGCCCAGACAATTGTTTGTTTCCAGAACCTATTAATTTTGAACCTAGCGCTAGAATAGGAGATGGAATAGATAATACTAATAAAATATTAGCTGATTGTACAGAGGAAAATATTGCTGCTCGTTTATGCAGAAATCTAGGAGATGAATGGCATCTTCCATCTAGAGAAAGTTTATATTTTATGGACAAGAATCTACATAGAATTGATAAAGGTAATTTAAACGGCAGATACTGGAGTTCAACCCAAGCTGCACTAGCTCCATTCTGGGCATGGCAATATTTTTTTCAGGATGGTCAAACCTGGTACGAAGAAACAGACAAATTTCGCATTTCAAATGTTAGGGCAATTAAAGCATTCTAAAAAGAAAAAGAAAAGTCATCTTTTTTGAAATTTATTTCCTTTGGCAATTCATCTCATTATTTATCTTAAAAAGTACTTTCTAAATGAAGGCTGAAAATTGACTATGATTTACTCAAAATTCTATCTTCTACATTCCTCATCTTGTATTTCTCGAGTTTCTAAAATCCTTCAGAACTTAAATTTAATTACCTTTATTGCTCAATCGAAATACAAGGTACAATGCAAAAATTTATAATTCTATTCCTTAGCTTTTTTTCTTTTTTATCCATAAGTGATGCTCAAGTAGATTCGCTAAAATTTGGATTAAAATCAGAAATCATACGAGCTCTTGCGGCTTCTCCTCATTATGCATCTACATATTATGCAGGTTTAAAAGGAGAAAAATTTGGTTCGGGTTTAATTTTTGTGAGTCAGGATATGGGGAGAAGTTGGACACCATTAAATAATGGAAATCCCATAGGAGAATATGTTGCAGATATACAAGCTATTGCTGTTGCTCGCGATGAAAACAAGACGATTTACGCTGGTACATGGAAGGATGGATTATATAAAAGTAGCGATGAAGGCAAAAGGTGGTCTAGAGTTTTAAATTTTCCATCTTCGGACATTCGAAGCATCAAAACTGGAATCCAAAACACTAACTTGGTCTATGCTGCTACATATAATTTCGGAGTAGTAAAAAGTGTAGATGGTGGAAAAACTTGGATAAGAAATCTTCCTGAAGTTATAGAAAATAGCTTCAAATTCGCATGGTCGATAGAAATTGATGAAGAAAATGACAACATCATCTATGCCCAAGCTTATAATCAAGGTATATGGAAATCTACAGATCAAGGAACCACTTGGAATCAAATTTTAGACGTTGAAGGACAAATTGCATGGGACTTGAAAGTAGACAATAATGGACAAGATCTATATGTTGCTGCAAGTATGCGCGGAGATACCATTAGTACTATATATCATAGTAATAATGCTGGAGAAAACTGGACTAAACTTAAAAATGTACCCCAAATTGGTGCAAGTCAAATTAATGTAATGCAGGGAGAAAACTTTAAACTCCTTTTACTAGGCAGTTGGAGAGGTGGTGTACACATCCATGTTCAAGAAAAATGGGTAAAATTAGAAGAAATTGCCTTTGATACTATTTCCGAAATCCTCCTTGAAGGCAATGATGTAGTCATAGGAACATGGGGAGATGGTGTATACCGCTACAATTTTCTCCTTAAGTAAATAGAATATTTACACCTTGTTTTAAAGTTCTTATACTGTTTAATAACAGTAGAACTTATACCAATTTAATTTCAAAATGTCGTATAAAATTTTGATACTTAATTTTT
>CAZSKA010000030.1:0-22933 GCA_964607315.1 uncultured Saprospiraceae bacterium
ATATATATATTATTTTAATTATTATAATTTACTGATTATTAGAGTTTAAAATTCTAAATGTTAGATATTTTGTTATGAAAATTATAATCCCATTAATAAGATATTATGAAAACTTTTTGAAAAGTGAAGAAGGAGAACTTGTAAAAAAGTCATTTAATGAGAATGAAAAGATATTGTTTAAGGCGATTTTAAATAATAATATCCTCAACGATATTCATGCCAGCAAGTTGCTTTACGATGGCAACCCTAGTGGTCAAACGTATATGAAATTCAAACAGAATTTTTATACAAAGTTAACAAAAATGGTCATTAATCTTGATTATGACAATCTCGGAGACTTTCTTAAAATTAAATTTAAGTTTTTAAGAGAGTGGCACAGCATCAGATTGCTTTCTAACTTATCATCAACAGAACTAAATAAATCTTTACAAAAGAAAGCTTTGTTAAAAGCAGAGCGATTGCACTTGTATGATATTGCTGCTAGTGCTTCACAAGTTCTATCCTATGACTATAAAGTTCACGAAAAAAATAGCAGAGAAGGGGAGTATTATTGGGAAAAGTATCTGAAATTCAAAACACTTGAAGAACATAGAATTATTGCTAAAAATACATTAGCAAACATTTCTAAACATACAAGAAAAAAGCATATTAATGATGAACTTTCCAAACAAGCAGAGGAGGGAGTAAAATTTCTTTCTGGTATTTTAACAGAAGATAATGTTCCAGCTTTTTACTTTTTTTATCAATTAAAATACCTTCAATATATATTAATTGGTGATCATGAAAATGTAATTAAAAATAATGAAAAAGCCTTGCAATATCTTAAAAACCGTGAAAGGAGTTTACATGTTTTTGGTCTTTTTAAACTTCAGCTAGCAGTTTCTTATTTTAATGTAAATCAGTATGATAAAGCTGTGGCATTGTTAGAGGATGATATAAATCCAACAAATTCTCGATGGATATTGGAGGTTTATCTAAAATCTAGAGCTCTTTTCCTAAAAAATAGATTTAAAGAGGTATCAAAACTCTTAGATCAGCTGATTGAAAAAGACACATTTAAGCAAGGCCGCCCAGAAGCAAGAGTCAAAATTTGGCTACTAAAATATTATGCAGAATTGATGGTTGGACTAAAGGAAGGTAGGCCAGTAGAAACCAGAAAAATCCGAAATAATTTGACTAGAATAAAGTCAGATAGAAAAGCGATGAATATGACTTTTTTCTTCGCTGAACTTATTCAAGATGTGTTGAAAAATGGCGTAGATTCTCTTTATAAGAACAGAGAAAAAATTGATGTTTATTATAATACTCACATCCGACCTTCTAAAAATAAAAGAGCAACCTTATTTGCTAAGTTCTTAAGAATTCTCCCTGATGCTGAATATGATCGAACTACTTTTAAAATCAAGTTGCAGAGAATAAAGGATGCTTATGTTAAAAACCCCATAAAAGATGTGATTCAACCTGATAACGAAGTTGTAAATTATGAAATTTTAATTTCATACATACTTGAGCAATTTACTCCAAGAATCAGAAATATTTTTGCTGAATTTAAAGATAAGACAATTCAGATTCAGGAGGCAATTGTTTAAATAAACCCAAAACATCTAAATTAACGGATAAATTCTTCTTAAAACACGTGATTTCTTCCGTATAAAATATCGAAGTATCTAAGGCTATTCCTCTATTTTATAAGTCGAACTCACCTATTTGCAATTTGAATTAATTGCCGACATTCTAAAATTTAAATAGTATAATACCAATTTAACTCCATAATGTCGCATTTCTTTTTACTTAATCTTTCAATTTCTTCCTTAAAAAGCCTCGCCGTAACTACTGTTATGCCTACGTTTTTTAACTCGAACTAGAAAAATTAAGTATCAAAATTTTATACGACATTTTGAAATTAAATTGGTATAATTCGAGCTTAAACTACTTTCATAATGGAAATGTCAAGCACTTTTGATAAGCAGGGCGAGGGCGACAAGGGCTGCTTTTCAAAAGAACGATTGAATTTATGATGAAAAGCTACTGTATAATTCAAGCTAAGGAGAATGAAAACAAATTTCGCGTTAATGAAAATGCCATAACTAGCAATTCAAATTCTTAAATTTTTGGGCTTGACCCAAAACCTTAATAAATCAAGTCTTTAAAAAGTAGAAATTAGCTTATCCTAAAGTATTAAAAACCTCTTTAAGTAGACGTTTAGCAATTCTCATCTCTTTTCTATCAGTTAATTCATAATTAAAAACAACACTAACTACATATGTGTCATTGTAGACAGAGTAGTAACGTCCAATTTCAGGATTGAATAAACTACGGCTACCAGGCCCATCGAATTTTTTAAATTCAAACTTAGAAGTTACTCCTTCAACTATACTTCTTTCGCCTTGAGCCTCTTTTGAAGACATATACTTTTCAGTCCAGTTAGGAATTTCATCTGGTAAAGGATTTTGAGTCACTTGAACTAGAATTCCACCTTCACCCCATCTCAAAAAGCAAGAACTACTATTTTGATTTGCAGAAGGTTTTCTAGTTCCGTTTTGAACGGAAATGTCTGATTCATTTACACCGAATTCTTTTGCAACAGTTGATGTGCTCAACAAGTTACAAGCTCTTGGTAATCCATTTCTATCCATTTTGTTATTGTCGCCACTAGAAATCATCTTGTCAATGTTTTCTTTTGTTGCTTCTTTGCCCTCCATTCTTAATTTGGCAGCAGCTTTGGCGCTATCTCTAGCAAAGGTGTTTGCTGGGAACTTTTCTATATCTTTCTTACTATTCTGTGCAATTTCAGTTTGCTCAGAAGCTGCTATTTTAGGATCTTTTTTACAATTCACTAAAACTAAAATTGTTAATAGAATTGCACTTAAAGTTGCTATATTTTTTGTCATTAGTCTGATTTGAGTACAAATGTAATAATTGCCATTAAAACTTATAGTAATGTAACCGATTAATGAAGTCTTAATTTCCTTAGGTGATTTATTTGGAAAAATTGATTTGGAGAATTACCTTTACCAAAATCATTATTATGAAACTATCACTGATAGCTATTCTTTTAGCATTTGCTTCGTTTTCATTTGCTCAAGAACCCGATAATCAATATATCGAAGATTACCTGATCAAATGGAAAAATTCAAAAGAATATATGCTGACTTTAGTTAAGTCAATGCCTGAAGATAAGCTTTCCTTCAAACCAAATGAAAATGCAAAAACCTTTACTGAATTAACCGTTCATATCATAAGTAATATGGTGTGGCTAAGCACGGATTATCTAGGAGGTGAAGGATTCAAGAACGAATATAAAAACAGAGATCTTTCCAAAGATGAATTATTAGAAGTTTTATCTAATGCCTTTGACTATAGTTATCAAACTGTAGAAAAATGTTCTATGGAAACCTTGACAGAAGAACAGAAGTTTTTTGCTGGACCTATGACGGGTTATCAGATTCTGCGCTTAATGAACGATCACTGTACTCATCATAAAGGCCAACTTACGCTTCATTTAAAAATGCATGACATAGCGGTACCGCGTTATGTTGGATGGTAAATCCTACAATGATGAAAGAACTAGAATTATTTTTCAAAGAAATAGAAGCTAATGTTATAGGAAGAAATGCTTCTTTCGAAGGACCCTATGGCACAAAGAATGTGTTATATGCAGACTGGGTTGCAAGTGCTAGAATGTATCAACCTATAGAAGATAAAATTAGAGATTTTGTCTTACCGTTCGTAGCTAATACACATACAGAATCTAATATCACTGGAACGGCGATGACAAGAGCATATAATGAATCTAAAAGAATCATTAAAAATCATGTAAATGCCAATGCGTCCGACAAATTGATTTTCTGTGGTTCTGGAATGACGGCAGCGATTGCAAAACTCCAAAGAATATTAGGCCTGAAGATTCCTGAACGATTTCACTCGTATTTAGAAGGAGATTCTGGTCAAAAAAAATATAGGAAACTAGAAAAAAGGAAAAAAGTACTCAATAAGAAATACAATTTTAAAGAGAATCATAAACCCATTATTTTTGTCACTCATATGGAACATCATTCTAATCATACTTCTTGGTTAGAAACAATTGCGGATGTGGAAATTATAAAGCATGACGAAAATGGAAAAGTGTGTTTGGATCATTTTAAGAATTTACTCGAAACATACAAAGAGAGAAAATTTAAAATCGCTTCTGTAACTGCATGTTCTAATGTAACAGGAATAGAAGCACCTTACAGAGAAATTGCTAAATTGATTCACTCATATGCTGGAGTTTGCTTTGCTGATTTTGCAGCATCTGCGCCTTACGTCGATATAGATATGCATCCCGAAGAAGAAGGCGCTCACTTAGATGCAATTTTCTTTAGCCCACATAAGTTTTTAGGTGGCCCAGGAACACCTGGAGTACTGATTTTTAATGAAGCTCTTTATAATAATACGTGCCCTGATATACCAGGTGGAGGAACTGTGAGTTTTACTAGCCCATGGTATACGCATGATTATATAAATGATATAGAAGTGAGAGAAGATGGCGGTACACCTCCATTTATACAAGGAATTAGAGCGGCTATGGCTATTCGTTTGAAGGAACATATAACTGTTGCTCGAATGAAAAAGCGAAAGAAACAGCTGTTGAAGTTGTTTTTTAAACAGTTTGAAGATGTGAAGGATATTCATTTTTTAGCGAATAATAATCGAAAAAGGCATGGAATAGTCTCATTTTATGTTAGAGATTTACACTATAACTTAATCACTAAAGTACTGAATGACAAATATGGAATCCAAGTAAGAGGAGGATGTGCTTGTGCCGGTACTTATGGTCATATCTTGTTTGATCTCGATATTGATTCAAGTAATGAGATGAGAAAATATATTTTGAAAGGTGATAACACAGCGAAACTAGGTTTTGTGAGAGTGTCACTTCATCCTATCTTGAGTGATGAACAATGTTTGTATATTACAAACGCTATTAAAGAGATCATAAAAGAAAAGAAATATTGGAAAACTCAATATGTTTATGATAATTCTCATAATGAGTACCAACATACCACATCCCCAACTTCCACCACTGAAGATGAAATTTTAGAAAATATTTATTCATTTGATTTAGAACAAATTGCCTTAATGTAATGATTATGCGAAATACTATTTTTTTTACGTTTATTTTATTTGTAGCATTTGCCTGTGGAACAACAAAATCAGCAACAAATACCACTGATAACACTAATGATAGCATGATAAAAAATGTTGAAGGATGTACTGAGATTGTAGAAATTGTGAACTACACTCATGAAACGGATTGTCAATATCTGTTCAAAAGAGAGAATGGTACTTTATTATTTCCAGCAGAATTACCTGTTCAAGATAATATAGCTTTTTATAATGGTGCTGGTTTGAAAATAGGCTATGAAGTATTAAAAGAAGATGAAAAGAATATAGCAAAAGTACAATGTACTCAGCACGATTATTTGATAAAGGTTACTTGTATGGAACAATATGTACTTGCAGAAAAAGGAATGCCTAAGTCTCATGCTGAATGCGTGACAATTAATAATCCTTACAAATTTAACTGGATGCGTAATGCTATTACCAGTATTAATCCGAAGCTAATTTCAGAATATGCCTACAATCCTGGATTTATCTATGAATTCAAAACAGATAAGAAGTCTGTTCTTTTTGATTGTCTAGGAAATCAGGTATGTGAAACAGGTGGTAATGCGGATTGCAAAACTATTTTAGATAGTCTAAAAGATCCCAAGGTTATCCTTGTGGTAAATAACTAAATATGAACGAAAATCTCAATCCTAGCGATGAGCATTTATCAAACGACGAGAAATTAATTGATAAGGCTTTACGCCCAAAGGCATTAGAAGATTTTGCTGGTCAACAGAAAATTGTTGACAATCTAGACGTTTTCATTAGAGCTGCTAAGCTTAGAGAGGAATCCTTAGATCATGTTCTTCTTCATGGTCCTCCAGGATTAGGGAAAACGACTTTATCTCACATTATAGCAGAGGAACTAGGCACTAGTATGAAATTAACTTCTGGTCCTGTACTTGAAAAGCCTGGAGATTTAGCTGGTTTACTAACAAATTTAGACGAAGGTGATGTGTTATTCATCGATGAAATTCATCGACTAAATACGGTAGTGGAGGAATATTTGTATAGTGCAATGGAGGATTATAGAATTGATATTATGATCGATTCAGGCCCTAATGCACGTTCAGTTCAGCTAAATCTAGAGCCATTTACTTTGGTGGGAGCTACTACGAGAATGGGACTTTTGACAGCACCAATGCGAGCGAGGTTCGGTATTACTTGTCATCTTGATTATTACGATATAGAGACGTTGAAGAACATTATATTGAGAAGTTCTTCCATTCTACAAATTACCATAGAAGAAGAAGGAGCATATGAGATAGCTCGACGATCAAGAGGTACTCCTAGGATTGCAAATGCCTTGTTAAGAAGAGTTAGAGATTTTGCCCAAATTAAAGGAAATGGTATAGTCGATAAAGAGATTTCAAATTATGGTCTCTCTGCTCTTAATGTAGATGAGAGTGGGCTAGATGAAATGGATAATAAAATTCTTGATGTCATTATCAATAAATTCAAAGGCGGTCCTGTAGGAATTTCAACAATCGCCACAGCAATAGGTGAAGAAGCAGGTACTATAGAAGAAGTGCATGAACCTTTTCTCATTATGGAAGGCTATATTCATAGAACGCCTCGAGGAAGAGAAGCGACAGCTCTTGCCTATAAACATCTAGGTGTAGAGAAGTCTCAATACGGAGATCAAGGGTCTCTTTTCTAAAATATATCTGAATTAAAATATTTTGGGGTTAAACCCCAAAAAAACAAAACTATGCTTTGGCAGTTGGAGTGAAATTCATAGGAGGGAAGTTCTGTACTTGTCTATCCTCTATAACTCCAAATTGCTTTTCGTATTTTGTTACATTATCATGCAATGCTTTTAACAAACGCTTTGCATGTTGAGGTGTAATTAATATTCTAGATTTCACCTTAGCTTTTGGGATGTTGTGAATTACTCTTAAAAAATCAATTACAAACTCACTTTGATTGTTTGATATGATTGCAAGATTAGAATAAACTCCTTCTGCAATTTCCTCTGAAATCTCTAAGTTTACTTGTTTTCCTTTCGGTTTATGTTCATCTGCCATTTTATTCGTTTTTAACTTTTTCTAATTTTTTAAATAAGTCGAAATCATATGCATTGACTTCTTTCTTATATTCCTCAAAATCCTCACTTATAAAGGTATTGATTTTTTCTACAGCTTCATCTACATCCTTACTAGTATTCTTTATAAGATTTGCTGTGTTTTCTCCTAATTCATTCCACCTATTTCCCAGATACCACGA
Source organism: uncultured Saprospiraceae bacterium (assembly GCA_964607315.1). Classification (GTDB taxonomy): domain Bacteria; phylum Bacteroidota; class Bacteroidia; order Chitinophagales; family Saprospiraceae; genus JAHDFB01. The sequence continues at coordinate 7,378 of CAZSKA010000030.1, forward strand.
AGTAGTTCCCAGTCGACCGTTGATATTATTAGGATTTCTTTGAATACCTTTTAGACCTTCCGGCATTTCGTATAATTCCTCTAACTCAGCTATTTGTTTGAGCATCTCTTTATTGCGTTCACCGAGTTTTGTTCCTAAAGAATCTTCTAGAGCAAAGGTGATTTTATCAATTGCTTTTACCGTTTCTTTTGCTGCACGAACCTTATCCATTCCAATTCTTGCTTTGTCAATAGAATTTGAAAAATTCTTATAATCGACGAGTAAAGCTTCTTTCTTTTCTTTATTATATTCCGCTCTTGGATCAGGAAGTACATTTATATCTATACTATCTTTAACACCTCTGTACATAGCTACAACCTTGTACGTCCCAGCAATTACATTAGGTCCTCTTGGTTCTCTTGCATCTTTTCTAGGGGCATTTTTTGATGGCCATTGAACACCTTTCATTGTTTTTCCCCATCGTAGAGTATTAAAGCCTTCTTTAGCTTCACTTTTTAATGTGCGAATTGTATCACCTGCATTGTCAATTACCCAATATTTAATTTCTTTGTCTTTCTTTCCTTTACCTTTACCTTTTCCTTCTTTTCCCTTCATTTCATCTTTCATCTCCTTACCTTTCTCTCCCTTTTTACCTTTTTTCTTGCCTTTCTTTTTTGCTTCTGTTCCATCCTTCATAGGTTTATCTTCTTTCTTCTTGTCTTTTTTAGCAACGTAATAATTAATACGTGCTGCATTACTTTTAGAAGGCGCTCTGAATTCAGCTTGCGCTGCGAATCTTATTCCTTGAAAACTTCTGTTGCTCGTCAAATAAGCATCTGGTGAATCGAGTAAAGTGAATTTTTCTTTCAGTAAACTCTGGTCAGCAGCCAATGCTCTTAGAGGCTGAATATCATCAATTACCCAAAATGCTCTTCCAAAAGTCCCCAAAATCAAATCATTATCTCGCGGATGAATCTTCATGTCTCTGATCTGTACAGGTGGCATCTCATCATTCCATTTGTGCCATTTCCCTCCATTATTCAAAGAAAAATATAAGCCATTATCTGCACCAGCAAATAAAAGATTTTCTTGCACATCGTCTTGAATAATTGTATTGATGAAGCTTTTGATCTTACTATCATCGATTATTTTTCTCCATGTTGCTCCATAATCTGTTGTTACGAAAGCATATGCAGAGAAATTGTTACGACGATAGTCATTTACAGCAATATAAGCTGTTCCTGCCTCCGAAGTAGAAACTTCTATTTGTGGAATCCACGCTCCACTTGGCATACCTGAAATATTTCTCGTGATATTTACCCATGTTTTTCCACCATCCTTAGTAATGTGCATTAATCCGTCATCCGACGAAGCCCATACTATATTTTTGTCTACAGGACTTGGTGCAATTGCCAAAAGAGTAGTGTAGTTTTCTGCTCCTGTTGCATCTATAGTTAATCCTCCACTTTCATTCTGCTTTTGCTTCGTAGTATCATTAGTGGTCAAATCTTCAGAAATAATCGTCCAACTTAATCCACAGTCATCACTATAATGTACATATTGACTTCCAAAATATAATCCACAATCATTAAATGGATCTTGTGCTATTGCTGAATTCCAGTTGAAACGCAATTCTTCACCATCCGGATGAACAGGCTTTACATTGGTTGTACTTCCTGTAATTCTATCATATCTGCCCACATTTCCCTGTTGAGACATAGCATATCCATACCTAGAATTTTTTACATCTGGAACTACATCGAACCCATCACCAAAATACAGTTCTTGCCAATCGTAATTAGTGATACCACCACTTCTATACACAGTATTAGGACCTCTCCATGAGCCATTGTCTTGCATGCCACCATAAATGTGATATGGGAACTCCATGTCGTAGTTAACATGATAAAACTGTCCTACTGGAATGTTATTTATAAATTGCCAATTTTCACCTCCATCTCTGGAAATATTCATTCCGCCATCATTCCCATCAATGATATAATCTGAGTCTTCATCATCAATATAAAAAGCATGATGATCAGGGTGAACGCTATTTCCGTAGTCTGCAATTTGTCGGAATGTTTTTCCACCATCTTCACTTTTTGATACATAAGTGAAGATGTTATATAATCTATTTTCATTCGTTGGATCAACATATATTTCTGCATAGTAAAATGGTCTATTTCCTATGTTTTTCTTACTTACTAATTTCCAGTTTTCACCTCCATCAATTGATTTATATAATCCATTTTCTTCAGCTTCTATTAGAGCGTAAATGATGTTTGGTTTGTTCTGAGCAATAGCAATTCCTATTCTACCTAGATTTCCCTTTGGTATACCTTCTTTGTCTGTTAACTTTTTCCAGTTTTCACCACCATCATAAGTTATATGAAGTCCTGATCCTTCTCCACCACTATTAAAGGTATAAGGCTTACGCCCAAATTCCCATAATGCGACAACAATTTTGTTTGGATTGCTAGGGTCCATTACCATATCCGCAACACCTGTTTCTTTGTTTGCGTATAATATTTTTTTCCAAGTATTTCCTCTGTCCGTACTTTTATATACTCCTCTATCTTCTGTTGGTCCCCAAGCTGCACCTAATGCACCAGCATAGATAACATTACTGTTAGAAGGGTCGACTAATATTCTATGTATGATTCTGGTTTTCTCCAGTCCTTTGAATTGCCAGTCCTTACCTCCATTATTAGAGTAAAAAATTCCAGCTCCTTCATTATGAGAGTTTCTAGGATTTCCTTCACCAGTTCCAACCCAAATCTCACTAGGATTTGATTTGTTAATTTCTATAGAACCTATAGATAAAACACCAGTATCGTCGAAAATCGGTTCCCAAGTAATGCCACCGTTTTTCGATTCCCAAACTCCTCCTGATGCCGAACCAACATATATATGATCCTTGTCCTGGGGATGCACGTCAATTGCAGTTATTCTTCCGCTCATACCTGCGGGTCCAATGTTTCTGACACTCATACCTTTAAGCAAATCCGTGTCAAAATTTTGGGCTTGACCCAAAAGAGAAAAAATAAGAAGGCTAGAAATAAGTAGTAATTTCTTCATAAGGCAAATTAAATTATGAAAGTTTAAGTCTCTATTTATACAAGAAAATAGAATATCTGTTCAATACCGCTGGGCTAAAGTAAACATTATTTCAATTTCCATCATCAATTTTATAGACCTAGGTCTACTATTTTGCAAGTAATTCTATCTAATTGAGCTATAAAAAAAGCTGTCATAACAAGATTTAGTACACTGCTTTTTTACACAAAAAGAGAAGAATGATGTAAAAAGAAAAGCTTAATTTTAAAGCTGTATTGTTATTAAAAGTAATTTTGCAAGAAAATTAATGGAAATGAAAAAATATTTAACAAGAGAAAATATAGGATTAGTTGGTGCGATAGGAATGTGCGGATTTCTTCTGCTAGGAACCTTTGGTAAATTGTTAATGGCACAGGAGGCTATCGATACATTGAAGCTCGGTGGACTTGAAGGGTGGACAAGGATTATAGGCATGGGTGAATTAGCTAGTATCATTTTGTTTATCATTCCTAAAACTATGCGTTTAGGAGCAATGTTATTAGCTGCGTATTTTGGAGGAGTAATCATGTTTCACATGAGTCACCCTGATCCTGAGTTTCAACCCATAACAGCAGGGGTTGTATTTTTCACTCTTACCTTAGCAATATCTTGGATAAGAGGAATAGAATTAATAAAACTAGGTAAGAAAGAGTAGATATCCTACATTACATCCATTCCAAGAACCGTCGAAGTAAGGAAGAATGGTAATCCTACCCAAAACCATGCTGGTTTAACCGCTAATAAAATGACAGTTAGCACTAAAGAAACTGCGCTAATCATCCAATAAAGTCTTTTCGATTTTTTAGTATCGCTCATTGTATTTATTTATTGAGTTGCAAAAGTAGTTTATTGTATAAAAGCATACAATTTTTAGCTTATTTATTATGTTAAAATTAGATGAGAAAGAAATTTAATAAAATGCAAGCAGCACTTGCGACGTATTACATATCATTTCTCTAGACAAATTCGTCTTTTCACACTTGAAAATTCACCTTAATATGCCTATATTACGATTTGTTAGATAAATGTAAAAGTTTTATCATGAATAGAAATGAAATGTTGGCCGCAAGAGACGCCTATCTCGCAAAGCTAAAAGAGGAGCTCAAGGATAAATTTCCAGAAGCTCTAGAGTTTTATAATAATGAAGAAAATTTCACAACTTCTGAAACTCCGGAATGGCCAAAGAATAAAAATTCCAGAAAAGGGCTGACTTCATCAAAAAATGTTTTATCTGATGCTGAATTAAGACACCTTCTTAGAAGAGTTTTTCAGGGTTATTCGAAAGAAACATTTTTGCATTTTCAAGGTAAAACAAGAGCAGAAGTAGTTGCAGAGTTGACAACAGAGGAGGAATTAGCAGAGCCTGTTAATGACTATAGTTATAATGATCCAGATGTGGCGTTTGGTGCTTCGTTTGCTAATGCTCCATGGAGTCAAGATTTCACAGGAGATAGAGTAATTTCATTAAAATCTTGGTTTGTTGATCAGATGCGAACAGCTTCTACCTCTATGCATAGTACGATGTGGTTGTTTTGGCATAATCATTTAGTTACTGGATTATGGGCTGTTTTCAATGGTAGGATGTCGTATCAATATTTAAAGCTTTTACATGATTTATCTTTTGGTGATTTTAAAGAATTAATGTACAGAATTACCGTTGATCCAGCTATGTTGATTTACCTTAATGGAATCGTAAATAATGTAGATGCGCCAGACGAAAACTATGGTAGAGAATTACAAGAATTGTTTACTATAGGTAAGGGGCCAGATGCAGGCTATACAGAGACTGATGTTCAACAAGCAGCTAGAATTCTTACTGGATGGAATTTGGATTGGGGAGGAACTGAAGAAACTGTATTTAATCCTTGGGCGCACGATACATCTGATAAGCAATTTTCAGCGTTTTACGGGAATAAGTTGATAGAGGGAAAAGAAGGTGATGCTGGAATAGAGGAAACACAGGAGTTGATTGAAATGATATTTGAAACAAATGAAGTTGCTGCTTTTTTTGTTAGACAATTATATATTTTCTTCGTTTCGCCAGAAATCGATGAGTGGACTGAAACGAATATTATTCAGCCTTTAGCCCAAACATTTAGAGATAATGATTATGTGGTGAAACCTGTTATAGAGGAATTGCTATTAAGTGATCATTTCTATGATGAAGTGAATTATGGAGCAATAATAAAAGCTCCTACAGATGTCATGTTGGGATTCTACAAAGGCATGAATGCGTGGGTGCCGTTTGATGAAGAAGCGGAAATAATGGATAGGAGAGCTTTAAATACAAATATGATGTGGAATATGGATGCGTGGGGAATGCAGATAGGTGATCCGCCGAATGTGGCAGGTTGGCCAGCATATTTTCAGATTCCTACTTTCGATAAAACATGGGTCACTACACATACTATATTAAGAAGAATATCCTACACTGATGTATTTATATATTGGGGTTTTTGGTATAAAGATGGTGGACGGGCAGAACTTGATTTGTTAGAGTTTACAAAGTCACTTGATAATCCAGCAGATCCTTCAGCTTTGATTCAAGAAGTAGAGGATATGTTTTTTGGAATACCAATAAATGAAGATGTAAAAACTTCCATAAAAGGAATTTTATTGACAGGTCAAACAGAAGACTTTTATTGGACAAATGCTTGGTTAGAATGGCAAGCCGACGAAAGTGATGAGACAGCACAAGCAATTGTTTTTAATAGACTCCGACCAATGTATCAGAGATTGTTTAACCTATCAGAATTTCAACTGAAGTAAAATCTAATTATCATGCGTAGAAGAAAATTTTTAAAAAGTACAGCTTCAGGTATTGTTTTACCTACCATAGCAGGAGGAATAGGTTTTAAGTCTCTTGAAATGACCAATTTCGCACAGGCTTTACAGTTGGCGAATGATACAGATAAGGTAGTGGTAATGGTTTACTTGTCTGGAGGTAACGATGGATTAAATACAGTTGTTCCATTGGATCAACTAAGTAATTTATCAAATGCTCGTTCTAATGTATTATTACCTGAGAGTTCTTTACTTCATATTAACAACAGTGAGGTAGGATTACACCCAGCAATGACTGAACTTAAAGAAATGTATGACGAAGGAAAACTAAGTATCCTACAAAATGTAGGTTATCCAGATCCTGACTTTTCGCATTTCCGATCTACAGATATATGGATGAGCGGTTCAAGTTCTAATGACGTGGTTACAAGTGGATGGACAGGGAGATACTTAGAAGGTGCTCACCCTACATTCCCAGCTGAATATCCAAATGACGATAATCCACATCCTTTAGCTATAGAAATAGGTTGGTCAAGTTCTATGTTGTTCCAAGGAGCAGCTAATAATATGGGTATGGTTATTAATGATCCAGATTATTTCTATGAACTGATAGAAGAAACAAACCCACCAGTACCGAATACAAAAGCAGGAGATAGATTAGAATATGTTAGATTAGTCGCAAGGCAATCACAAGTATACGGAGAAGTAGTTACAGGTGCCGCTGCAAGTGTACCTAGTCAAGGTCCTTATCCTGAAGACAATTGGTTAGCAGAACAATTAAAGATTGTAGCAAGACTAATTGCAGGTGGTTTAAAAACTAAGTTATATCTTGTTCAATATGGATCTTTTGATACGCACGATACACAAGTAGATGTTAATGATAAAACACAAGGTGAACATGCTTACTTATTAAAGAATGTTAGTTCAGCTATAAAGGCATTTCAAGATGATTTAGAAGGCTTGAATGTTGATGATCGTGTGATGGGTATGACTTTTTCTGAATTCGGAAGAAGGGTGGTAAGTAATGCTTCAGGTGGAACAGATCACGGTACTTCAGCACCATTGTTTTTGTTTGGAAGTAATGTGAATGGAGGTGTAATTGGTTCTAATCCTATAATTCCACCAGATGCAGAATACTGGTTTAATATGGATATGGAATTCGATTTCCGTCAAGTATATGCTACCTTATTCAATAACTGGTTATGTGTTCCTCAAGAAGATGTGGATGCTGTTTTATTCCAAAATTTTGAACACTTGCCATTTGTGAAAAATTCTCCTTGTGCCATTGTAAATACAAAAGAGCATGTAGTTCATGGTAATAATCTAATTAAGGTTTTTCCGAATCCAGTTAAAGATTATGCGCAAATACAATTTATAGGGCAGGGAACTTCCGTCCGAATAGAATTATTTAGCATGGATGGTAAGAAAGTAGCAACTCCGCTTAGAGGACATTATGCAGTAGGTGAGCATTTGGCAGGATTTTCTGTCGCTGGATTGCCTGCAGGAACTTACTATGTGAAGTATAAATCGGGGAATTCTATACAATCTGCCAAGCTAATTAAAATGTAAGGTTTTAGTTTAATCTCTCTAAACTTGTGTTATTGTCAATTAAGTTTAGATAGATTATTCTCGAATGATATTGGTCTGATATTTATAGATTAGGAACATGAATAAGCTACTTTTTTTACTTGCTCTTTGGCCTATTTCATTAGCTGTAAATGCTTCAGATAGCACTATAGTATTGAATCAATTCAGAGACTTAGATGAAGCTTTTATTAAAGCAAAATCTGAGGATAAGAAAGTTATGTTCTATTTTCACTTTGACGGCTGTGGTGCATGTAGGAAGATGGAACATACCACCTTTCTTGATAAATCAGCATATGAATTTTACAATGAGAATTTCGTGACTTTTGAGATCAATTCTTTAAAGGGAATTGGTATTGATATTAAAAAGAATTATGACGTTTCCGTCCATCCCGCATTCGTGTTTTTAGATGTCGATGGAGAAGTTTTACATAAGATTGTTGGGGTTTACGAACCATCCGAATTTATAAATCAGGCTGATAAGGCGCTATCCAAAACTAAGAATCTTACTTCGATGCGAGCAAGTTATATGGATGGTAATCTCGATAAAGATTTCTTGTTTGAGTATGCATACGCATTGCGAGATGCATCAGAATTAGATTCGATCATGGTAAATGAATATCTAAATGAGCTGACTTACGAGGAGTTAGACTCAAAACGAAATATTGCTTACATCTATGAATTTGCTATTCATAACCACACACCAACAATTGAGATAGAAAGTCCAGCTTTCCAATTTTTATTGAACAATGAAGAGAAATTTAATGCCCATTTTGAAGAAGATCAAGTGAAGTCTAGAATTGTGTGGCTTCTCTATTATCATTTGAATACAGCAATTGAAAAGAAAGATAGACAGGCATATGAAGATATCCTTACCTTAGCGAGACCATATGAGTCAGGAGAGTCCTATTACTTCAAAGAAATGGATGGAAAGTTAACAGGCATTTTATACAATCATTTTATTTTTCAGTCTGAAATGCATTGGGCTGAGCTTCATGAAAGTAAGGAGGTATACCTATCTAAGGTAGATGATTATATAGAAACAATGTGGGATAATGATTTCCAACTAAATAATCATGCTTGGATGACATATGAGAATAAAGAAGATAGGGACTTGCTTATCAAGGCAAAGAAATGTTCTATCCGTTCCATAGAGTTAAAAAATGATTATTCATATAATGATACGTTAGCTTGGATTCTTTTCAAGTTAGGTGATAAGAAAGAAGCTCTTGAACAAGCTAAAACAGCGATCCTTATAGGAAAGAAAGCAGAGGAAGATGTAAGTGAGACGGTTCGATTAGTGGAGTTGTTAGAACAATAATTAGCTACTACTTTTTAGCGCTTAATATACTGAATAATTTCTATCTGGTATCTGATCTGTAAAGATTACAGCTTGTATGGAAGTTATACGAATTTAGCTCAAAAATGCCGCATATATTTTTATTAAATTTCTCTTTAACTTCTTGCCTCCCATCTGAAACATCAAGTTTCAGTTCACAACTTATTTCGACTTCAACGTCGAAATTCTTTCTAGCGCAAGATCAGCTGTTCAATCGCCGTAACTAATGTTATGCCTACTTTTTTAGGGGATGACAAAGAAAAATTTAATAACAAAATCTAAAGCGTCATTTTCAACCTAAACTCGTATTATTCATCAATTCTCTATTCTTTGCTTTCCCAAATTCATGAATATTTTAGGATTCCGAACAGAGAATGAAGTACACCAATATAAATCCTAAACTAGTGAGTTTAACATTATTGGTCACTATAGAAGTATAAAACTAAAAGATAATCTTAGGTTTTAGATTTCTCCAGCTATTGCTTCAGAGATATTTATGATATGATTACCAACATTTTCCAATCCTACAAACAGATCTTTGTAGTAAAAAGCTGACTTTGTTTGATAATCTTCATCACCTATTCTGTTCAAGTTATGAGACTGTAACGCTTTCCTTTTCTTATTGATCTTTTTCTCAATCTCTAGAGCAGAAGTCTTATTGATGTTCTTATAATCATCATCCAAATTTTTTCTCATGACGTCAAATGCTTCATCAACAATTTCAATCATTTCATTTAGATTACTTCTTTGATCAGGCGTGAAATAAGCTTTATTCTCTATTTTTTGTTGAACGGTTTTAGACATCTGGAGGTATTCATCACCTATTCGCTCTAGGTCATTACAAATGTTTAGAACAGATCTTAGAAGAACACTTGTAGGGGTTGTAATTTCTTTATTAGATAATTTGGTCACATAATCAGTAATTTCTGTTTCCATGTCATCTGTAATCTTCTCGTACTTTTTAATTTTCTTAAAAAGTTTCTTTTGTTTTTTAGTATCTGTTTCATTGATAAGATCTCTCATGAAGCCAGACATTCTGCTTGTAACTTCTGCAAAGTGACTTGTTTCTTTTTGAACACCTGCAATAGCTAATTCAGGTGTAAGTGCAGCAGTGCCAATATATTTAAGTCTTGTGTCATCATCATCTTCAGCTATTCCAGGAACTGTTTTAATAGCAATCTTAACCAGTAAATTGACAAAACCTATAAGCAAGAGAACATTCAATAAGTTGAACATAGTATGGAATGCACTAAGACCAAATCCCATTGCTGTTGGATCATCATATGGATTTCCTTGACCCATTACAGTTTCAACAAAATTAGCAAGTAAAGGTAGGATTACAGGCATGAGGATAATCATCCACGTAACCCCAACAATATTGAATAAAGAGTGTATCCTTGCCGATCTTTTGGCATTTGTATTTCCTACTAATGAAGCTATCTCAGCTGTTATTGTTGTACCTATATTTTCACCTAATATCATTGCTGCTGCTACCTCAAAAGGAAGCCATCCATTCAAGCAAAAAGCAATAGTCATGGCCATAGCAGCAGAAGATGATTGCACAATTATGGTAACTAATGCACCTACAAAAACAAAGAGAACTCGAGAGAAAAAGCCATAGCTTGCTAAAGTCTTAATAAATGTCATTTGGTCAGCATTCCCTTCTAAATCTGGCACTGATTCTTTTAGAAAACTTAATCCCATAAAAAGAATCGCAAAACCAATTATGAATTGGCCCCAATGTTTTAATTTATCCTTATTACTCAATATCATAGGAAGCCCAAAGACAAATAGAGGTAAAGACAATGCGCTTAAAGATAGCTTCAAACTTATATCTGTAGCGAATAATGTTTGGAGCGTAGCAATTAACCAACCTGTTATCGTTGTTCCTATATTTGCTCCCATCATGACACCAGCAGATTCCGTCAAAGTAAGTAAGCCGGCATTTACAAATGATACTGTCATTACAGTGGTAGCAGATGAAGACTGGACTAAGCTTGTTGTAAGAAAACCTGTAAAAACCCCTAAGACTCTATTTCGAGTCATATTCCGTAGAATATTCCTTAGTTGTGATCCAGCAGCTCTTTGGATTCCATCACTCATTAATTTCATCCCATAGATGAAGAAAGCTAAAGCACCAAGAATTTGAAGAATGCCAAAAATAATTGCCATAAAGTCCATTTTTCGTCCTACAAAGATAGGTTTCGCAATGTTAAATATATATTATTAAAGTGCGATACAAATTCAAGAAATTATTGAAAAAGAATTGATTTTAATTCTTGTGATTTTATTAAAAATTATTGAATTAATTTGTTATATCTTTCGAATGTTTCGCTAGAATCCTTTTATTTGCAGCCTGCTGATGTAGTATCAGGGCTTCAAAACCTTTTCATTATTACTTTTAATTAACTCTATCTAAAGTAACTTTGAAGACTTGAACTTAGGGGATTTATACATACTTGTTAGTGATCATCAAAAATCCCTTTGCTTTGGGTTTAACCCAAATTTTATATGCATTTATTTAGAAACTTAGTTTCGAACAACTAAAACAAAAAACGATTATATGGATAATGTAATGACTTATCAATGGATTCTCGTCATTTTATCAAGTGTGCTTATGTATTTTGTGTCGCCAAACGCAAAAAAAGCTGCTGATTTTTTCAAAGGTCAAAGGAAAGATCAACAGCCGAGTTTTTTGATATTGACAAGTAGCCTAGTCATTTCATGGCTTTTTGCTAAATCTATAACGAACTCCGCAAATCTTGGATTGGAATTTGGAATGGTAGGTGGTGTAGCATATTCTGTCTATTATTTATCGTTTATAGTTGCTGGAATTATCATCTACAAACTTCGAGTAAAAGGTGGATTTCAGTCTATTCATGAGTTTTTAGGAAGTAAATTCGGCAGAGGTGCACTTCTTGTTTTTTCAGCATTAATCGCATTCCGTTTATTCAATGAAATATGGTCAAATACCATAGTCATTGGTACGTATTTTGGTGAGCAGGGAAGCAACCCTTACTATCTTGCAATCTTGGTTTTTACCACTTTGACACTGACCTATTCAATGAAAGGAGGAATGAGTAGTTCCCTAATGACTGACCTCATCCAAATGATGTTTTTTGGTGTTCTTATTACCGTGATTTTGTCCATTATTATTCCTAGAGTAGACGGAGGAATTACCACTTTAGTTACCTCGGGAGAATGGAAATGGAGTATGGGTGTAAACCTTATTGCTGTCGCCTTTTTGCAGATTTTTAGTTATCCCTTTCATGATCCTGTAATGACAGATAGAGGGTTTCTTTCTAATCCTAAATTAACGCTTAGGAGCTTTTTGATTTCAGGATTTATCGGTGGGTTTTGTATTATTCTATTTAGTTGGGTAGGGATTTATGGAAAAACAATTGGTTTAGAAGGTCAAGCTCCTGTAGAAGTGTCGAAAGTTATAGGAATAGGGATGATGCTAATGGTGAATTTCATCATGATTACATCTGCGGCTAGTACATTGGATTCTACCTTTTCAAGTTTCTCAAAATTGGCGATTTTAGATCTAAAAATAATAAAGAATCCTTCTGTTTCTAATGGTAGAATTATCATGGCAAGCTTGACCATTTTGGGTACATTACCTGTGTTTTTTGATCCTGAGATTCTTTCAGCAACGACCGTGAGTGGGACGATGGTTCTTGGACTTGCGCCTATTTTTGTGTTTTGGAAAATGAAGGCGCCTGCCATTTCATTTTACCTTTCTATTGGAATGGGACTGCTTGCGGGAACGGCTCTTTTGTTTAACTGGATACCGGAGTCCTGGTATTTTACAGATGGGAAATATGCGGATCTTTTAACGGTGAATTTCTGGGGAATGGTCGCCTGTTTTGCTGGATTCTTGTTGCCTCGCTTTTTTATTAAATCCAAAGATTTTATTAAGATTCAGGAAAATTAGGCTTTCGCCCAAAGGGAGTGTCGCTCCTACGGAGCTTTCTATGTTTACTGCGATATATTATCTACAAAGCTGTCGCTCCTATGGAGCTTTAGGAATTCTGTTTTTGTTTTGTTTAGGCTTTCGCCCAAAGGGAGTGTCGCTTCTACGGAGCTTTTTATTTTTCCTTGATTATTGTGCTACTAAGATGTTGCTCCTGCGGAGCTTGTGTTGTTGCATTTGTATTGCTTCGGTGTTTTAGTTTGGCCAAAGGTTTTTGGTATTGTTTTTTTCAAAGAAGAGGCTCTTTTGAGCAAGGCTTGTAAGACTTTTGTTTTATATCAATGATAAAAGATAACCAGCTAATGCCCCAAAGATCACGATGTGCATACTATTAACTTTTTTGACACCAAATAATAAAGCAGCACTTACAATTGCTATCAAGGCAGTTTTCCAATCCACTATACTTTCCATTCCCATTTCTATACAAACTGCAAGAATTACTCCTACAGCTGCAACATTAACTGCATCAAGCATGGCAGATAAAAGAGGTGATTTTCTAATCTTATGAACAAGTGGATTTATCAATCTTACGAAAATAAATGAAGGTAAAAAGATGCCAACGGTTGCCGCTAGTGCTCCTTTTAGTCCACCGAGTTGCCAACCTATAAAACTAGCTGTAGAAAGTACAGGTCCTGGTGTTAATTGACCTATTGCAACAGCATCAATTAACTCTGCTTTTGTCAAAATTCCACTACTAACCAATTCAGCATCCAAAAATGCAAATAGCACATAGCCCGAACCATACAAAATAGCTCCTACTTTTAAAAAACTGAAAAACGTTTTCCAAGCAGGTATGGAAATCGCCAAAGGAAAAAGCACAACAGATTTCACACTTTGGGCCTGAACCAAATAATATAAAACACCACCTATGATGCCCGCTCCTAACAGCACAAAAATCTCATTCATTCCCATCAAAGCAGCAATTATAACCAACACACCTAAAACCATAAGCTGCCAATTCTTCAAAGCCTTCTTACCCAGCTTGTACGAAGCACTCAAAATAATGGCAATTACAGCTGGTTTTATTCCGTATAAAATACTCTTTATCTCTGGTATTTTCCCATATTCCTTGTAGATGTAAGCGAAAATACAAGTGATAACTACTGCTGGTAATATGAAGAAAAATCCAGCTCCAATCAATCCTTTCCAACCCGCTCTTTCATAACCACAGTGCATAGTCATTTCAGTAGAATTAGGACCTGGAATAAGGTTAGTGACACCAATTAGATCAAGAAAATGCTGCTGAGAAATCCACTTCCTTTTTTGGATGATTTCTTCTTCCATCATAGCGATATGAGCAGCTGGTCCGCCAAAAGCAATACAACCCAGTCGGAAAAAAACAGCTATTACTTCTTTAACTTTGTTCATTGGAGATATGAGAATGTGATATAATTATCGGTTGTTTTACAAGTATAAATGAAACTATTTATATATAAATATATTTAATTACTTTAATAATTAAATTTGCAAAAAAAAATGATGAAGAGTATATTATTAGCTGTGATTTTTATGGGAGCTTTTTTTGGTTCTAGTTGTGGACTATCTGAAGAAGAACGTCAGGAAAAGGCAAATGAAATTATGAAAAAAGTAATTGCATTTCATGGTGGTGATTCCTATGAAGATCAGGGATTTAAGTTTGTGTTTAGAGGTGGAGAATATTCTTTTGTACATTTTAGTGATGGCCGATATGCTTATACTTCATCAAAGAAAAATAAAGACGGAAAGTTAGTTGAAGTCTTTATGACGAATGGAGATTTCATTTATAAAGTAGGTGGCGAGGAAACAAAACTAGAGGCAAAAAAGGAAAATGCAATTAAAAATAGCTTGAATTCAGTTGTCTATTTTGCTTCATTACCATATAAATTACAGGATAAGTCGGTATCACTAAAGTATAACAGAGAAGTGAAGATAAAGGGCGCAAGCTATGAAGAAATAGAAATTCGTTTTGCAGAACAGGGTGGAGGAGATGATCATTCAGACGTATACCATTATTGGGTGAACAAAGAAACGTACAAGATAGATTATTTAGCATATGTATATCATACAGGAAAAGGTGGTGTTCGATTTAGAGAGGCTTATAATGATAGAAGGGTAGCAGGGGTCTTGTTTCAGGATTATAACAATTACAAAGCGGATAAAACTACTCCATTGGCTGACTTGCCTGCAATGTTAGAAAAAGGTGAATTGGATTTGTTGAGTAAGATAGAGACGGAGGATGTACAGGTGGATGAGTGATTATAGGTGAAATGAAAAGATAGTTAAGAAGGATATCAGCGTTCCTAATACAAATACTAACCAACGCATGTAATTAGTGAATTCTATTTTGTAATGTTTCAGACTTAGCTCAAATCCAGCACCCAAGCAGTAGAATAGATTAACCAGTAAAATCCAAATAATAAATTCTGAAAGAAAACTTTTTAGTGATGGATTAAATAAGGCTGTTAGAGATATAAATAGAATGAGAAATATGTTAAAAATTTTTCGTTTTTTTTCCCACCACTTTACGACTTCTATATTTTTCATATGATTGTTTTTTCAGTATAAATTTAGCGTAAAATTTTGATGAAAAACAGGGAGTTGATTGAATAAAACAAATATTCATTTATATTTGCGCACACTAAAATGCCGAAGTGCTTGTACTGAGCGAAGCCGAAGTGGCGGAATTGGTAGACGCGTCCCGATAAATCGGGATTCTTCAACAGTTCTAACACGCATGAAGAGACACATTGAAAAAAAAACACGCAATGCCGAAGTGCTTGTACTGAGCGAAGCCGAAGTGGCGGAATTGGTAGACGCGT
>CAZSKA010000030.1:23033-23572 GCA_964607315.1 uncultured Saprospiraceae bacterium
AGTTCTAACACGCATGAAGAGACACATTGAAAAAAAAACACGCAATGCCGAAGTGGCGGAATTGGTAGACGCGCTGGATTCAAAATCCAGTTCTTTCGAGAGTGTGGGTTCGATTCCCACCTTCGGTACTATAAAAGGACTTGCATTTTGCAGGTCCTTTTTATGTTGGCACAAAATTCTATTCACATGTTTTACACCTACATTCTCTACTCCTCTACTCATGATCGCTTTTACATTGGTCAAACGAACAATCTTGAAGAACGAATCATCAGACATAATAAAGGCCATGTCAAATCAACTAAATCATATAAACCATGGAAATTAGTTCATTATGAAGAATTTGATACAAGAGCCCAAGCAGTCAGTAGAGAAACGGAATTAAAAAAATGGAAATCTGCTGATAAAATTAGAGCACTAATTGACGCGTCCCGATAAATCGGGATATCCTCGGATGTGTGGGTTCGATTCCCACCTTCGGTACTAAAAAAGGACTTGCATTTTGCAGGTCCTTTTTATGTTGGCACAAAATTCTATTCACA
>CAZSKA010000031.1:0-10249 GCA_964607315.1 uncultured Saprospiraceae bacterium
CATCTGTCTTTATTTGATACATATTAAATTTTAACATTTGATTTAGTTATTGGCAAGCTTATTGTTTTATAAAATGTAAAACAGAAGACCTTCTAATCCCAAATTAGTTGTTCTTCGCCAAAAAAATCGATTTAGTTTATGGACATATGGTCATATCCCTCCTCTGAGCAAAGTCAAGAAATTGACTTTAATCACCAAGAAACTAGTAGTTCAAATACTAGCAAACAATCAACTCTTTTTGGTTTCAAAAATAGATATCCTCTATTCGCAAAACCTATTTCTAATGATCAGTCTATGAAAGCTGAGTTTTCTAGAGATGACTCAACTAACATCGCTTTTAAAATAATATCTCAATTCATCCAAAACCGAAATTCGATGAAAAATTATTTACGTTTAGTTACATGTATATTAGCTCAATTATTATTTATAACTGCGACTTGGTCCCAATATGATGATGGATCTGCCGAACTTATTTATAATAATACCAATATCAACATTAATGATGCAGGAATACACTATGATAATAGTGTTGATGATTGTGAAGAAACAATATCTGATGTTACCTCCAATGCAGATGCTATATCAATAATTAATGAAGCTGGTACAAATTTGCCCTTTCTTCCTTTATTGAGCATGAACCTTAATGATTCTGATGATTTATGTCAAGATGAATTTTCAGTTTCTGCTATTACTGGACAAACTTCAGCTATTCTTAATAATGTATGTGTTGCTCCTCAATCTTTTCAGGTTATCGATTGGTCAGAAACAAATTGTATGACAAATCCCTTAACAACAGCAGATATAGATGCAGATGGTGATAGTCAAACAAACATTTTTATAGAAAAATGTGATGGAAACGGAGAATCGTTAGATGCTAATTTTACTGTAAATACTACAGACCCTACTGAAAGTCCAATAGGAACTTTACCCAATTTTACTTTTAATGCTAATTTAAATTCTGTAAACGGTACTGAAATAACACAAGGAAGTTCTACTTCAAATAGAGATAATAAAATTTGTTATAGTTCTTCTGTTCCATTACCTCTTATATTAGAAAATGTAGGAATAGAAACATTTGACAGAACTGTCGTTCAATTTGAGGCATTTGATGCAGCTGGTAATAGAGTCGCGATGGAAGGTACATTAGAAGATACTAATAATTCAAGTGCTTCATTGGCAACTTCTATAAATGGAAATTTCCCTTCTTTTATACCCGATAATATTGTTGTAGTTACTGATACAATAATTGTAATAGAAGGTGGAAATGGTTTAGGAGCATTAAATTACATGATTGAAACAATGGGAAATGTTGCTGAATTCTGTATTACATGGAGATCAAGAGATAGAGATAGAATAGTTTATAATTTATCAACTTGTTCTCAAGATTGTGCTTTAGCTGAATGTGAGTTTAATCAATGTGAAGTGCCAAGTAATATTAGTGCATCTTTTGAACAAGCTTGTCCATTTCCACTTGGAAATGTAGTGGTGGCTTTTGATAATCCTAATGTTCATCCTGATGCAGCAAACTTCTTAATTGAATTACAACAAGGAGGTGTCACACAGTTTTCAAGTATGACAAATGTGGTTAATAACGTTGTTGATGGTACATATGATGTTTTTATATCAAATGTGACCACTGGCTGTATGACTTGAGAAACTGTAAGTGTGACGGTTATAAATATGTTTTGCGATAAAGATGGAGATTTAATCGAAGATCAACTTGATTTGGATGACGATAATGATGGTATTCCTGATGTGGTAGAAAGTCCTGGATGTTTCTTCACAGAAGAAGAAGCAGCTGTTATAACTAGTGTTTCTTCAGATTTAAATCCTCAAGGAACAGAAGATATAAACAATACAATAGATGGGGATGCTGCTACAAATTTTAGCTTTGCCGATCAACAAGATATTGATGGCTTAACAATTTTTGAATTTAGTACAACAGCACCAGTTGAATTAACTGAAATTTTCTTTGATCATGCTACAGGAACTGAAGTTTTAGAAGATGATGGAGCAGGTCAACCAACTGGAGTAATTATACAGGGACTTGATGCTAATGGAACTTGGGTTGATCTTACTGCTACTATTAATGAATTCGACTTTGAAAATGTTATTCCTTTAACAATGAATACTGGTGCTTATCAGTCATATAGAGCTTTTGGTGTAGATGGTAGAACAGATTTTGCAGGAAGTGTTGAAGAGATAATCTTGACAATTTCAGGAAACTTTGATCCTCATGCAAATCCGAAACCAACATGTGTAGAAACATTAGCAGAAGATGGAGACGGAATTCCTGCTCAGTGTGATACAGATTCCGATGGCGATGGATGTAGTGATGCAGTAGAGGCTGGGGTTGTTACACTTAATGATAATGCAACATTCCTAGTAGAATATCCTACAAATGTCGCTGATGTAAATATGGATGGAGTGAACGATGATTTTGAAGGTATAGATTATTCTTCAAATTTTCAAGCATTTGCATTAGATCCTAACACAGATGCTTGTGTTGATAAAGATATGGATGGAATTGCAGATCTATTTGATCTTGATAATGATAATGATGGTATTCCTGATACATTAGAATTGAGTTGTATATTCTCAGATTGGGGAAATGGTGACTGGGCAGTGACTCCTGGACTTCAGCAATCTTTTGATATTAACTTGCCTGATGGTTCAGTTATAACTTTAGATGTAGAAGCAACCACTTCAGCAGCGGGGAATTTTACTAATGGAAGTTTATTCCTTGATAATACTTTTTTTGGAGGAGTTCCAGATTTAGGACTAATTTTTGACCCTGCTGCAGGTCAAGGTACTTCACCAATAGAGATAACAATGTCATTTGATCCACCTATATTTAACTTAGAATTTCAAATTTCTGATATTGATATTGCTTCAGGAAGAGCTGATAAAGTAACGGTTACTTCTGATGTGGGAGATCCTTCATTGACAATCGTGAATCCAGCACAAACTACTATTACCACTTTAATGGGTAATATGGCTGATGCAATTGGAGGAGGAGCCTCTGGAAATAATGATTTTGGATCAGTTTTAACTAAATTCGGAAACGTTCCTGTTTCTGAAGTTACTATATTATATGAAGAAGTAGGAGGTGGTAATAATCCGGGGATTAGAGGGATAGGTATTTTTGGAGAACTTAAATTTAACGTCCCTCTAGATACAGATGGTGACGGCATTCCTAATTTCTGTGATACAGATTCAGATGGTGACGGATGTCCAGATGCAGTGGAAGCAGGAGTTGTTCCACCATCAGAAAGTGGAACATATATAGTAGAATTTCCTAGTTTGGATGCAGATGTAAACATGAATGGAATGGATGATCAATTTGAAGGATTTGATCCGGAAGCTGATTATATTGATATTGCATTAGTTGATACAATTGATATATGTGATGATTGTAACTTTGTTATTACGGCTCCTGAAACAGAAGCATGTTCTGGTGAAGATTTAGCAGCTATGACAGTCGATACTATGGGAGGTACTTGGTCAATTCTATCTAGTATAGGATCAAGTATTACACAAGGAGGTGTAGTAACCGCTGGTACAAATACCACTATGACAGCAGATATGGATACTGTTATTTATACAGTGTCAGCAATGTGTGCAGACACAGTAATCATTAATGTTAATCCGCTACCAACAATTGATGCAGGTGGTCCTTATGGTCCTCTTTGTATAGATGATGCAGCAATAACTTTAACAGGAACACCAACAGATGCTGGTGGTGCATGGACAGGAATGGGAGTGACAGATAACGGAGATGGAACTGCAAGTTTTGATCCTACAGGATTAAGCGGAACAATAACAGTTACATATTCATATACTGATCCTACAACTGGTTGTACAAATACACCAGCAACAGAAGATATAATAGTTAACCCTTTACCAATAATAAACACAGGTGGTCCATATGGTCCTTTATGTGAAGATGATGCAGCCATTACTTTAACAGGAACACCAACAGATGCTGGTGGTGCATGGACAGGAATGGGAGTGACAGATAATGGAGATGGAACTGCAAGTTTTGATCCTTCTGGATTAAATGGAACAATAACAGTTACATATAGTTATACTGATCCTACAACGATGTGTACAAATACACCTGCAACAGCAGATATCCTTGTAAATCCATCACCTACTATAAGTGCAGCAAATGCTACTTGTAACCCAGATGGAACAGGTGACATTGTCATTACTGCATCTATACCTAATGGAACTATTGAATATTCATTAGACAACGTGGCTTATAGTGCAAGTTCAACTTTTGCTTCTCAAGCATCAGGAACTTATACTGTTTATGCAAGAGAAAGTACTACACTTTGTATTGATAGTCTTGAAAATGTTGTTGTTTCATGTAATGCAATGTGTGTTAACCCACCAATGGCAAATGCAGGTGTTTACAGCCCAGTTTGTGAAGAAGCTCCATCCATAACACTTAATGGATCAATCGCAAATGCAACAACAGGTACATGGACTGGAGGAACTGGTTCTTTCAACCCAGATAATGTAACACTAAATGCAGTGTATACACCATCAATGGATGAGATAATGATGGGTTCAGTTACTTTGACCTTAACAACTGATGATCCAGATGGAGCTGGACCTTGTATGCCAGCAATGTCAATGACAACAATAACAATCAATCCATCTCCTGTCATTAGTACTGGAGGACCTTATGGTCCTTTATGTGATAACGATGTAGCAATAACTTTAACTGGAACTCCAACGAATGCTGGAGGAAGTTGGACAGGAATGGGAATATCGGATAATGGAGATGGAACAGCAAGTTTTGATCCTTCAGGATTAAGCGGAAACATAACTGTGACATATAGTTATACTGATCCAACTACCATGTGTACAAATACACCGGCGACAACAGATATAACAGTGAATGCTGCACCAGTAATTGATGCAGGAGGCCCTTATGGACCTCTATGTGATAACGACGCAGCTATTGCGTTAACAGGTACACCAACAGATGCAGGTGGATCTTGGACAGGAATGGGAGTTACAGATAACGGAGACGGAACAGCAAGTTTTGATCCTTCAGGACTAAGCGGTATGATAACTGTTACATATAGTTATACAGATCCCATTACAATGTGTACAAATACTCCTGCAACTGCGGATATTTTAGTGAATACTGCACCAAATATTGATGCAGGAGGACCTTATGGCCCACTTTGTGAAGATGCACAGAACATAACATTAATCGGATCTCCTACAGATGCAAATGGGACTTGGATAGGAATGGGCGTGACGGATTCTGGTAATGGAACAGCAAGTTTTGATCCTTCTGGATTGAGTGGACCTATAACAGTAACTTATAGCTATACTGATGATAATGGTTGTACAAATCCAGATGCAACTGCAATTATCACTGTTAATCCATTACCAATAATTGATGCAGGAGGACCTTATGGCCCTCTTTGTGAAAGCGATGCAGCTATTACATTAACAGGAACACCAACAGATGCAGGTGGTGTATGGACAGGAATGGGAGTTAATGATAATGGAGACGGAACAGCTAGTTTTGATCCTTCAGGATTAAATGGTACAATAACTGTAACGTATAGTTATACAGATCCTACAACAGGATGTACGAATACACCAGCAACAGCAGATATTACAGTGAATACTGCACCTATTGTCGATGCAGGAGGTCCTTATGGCCCATTATGTGTTAATGATACACCAATTCTATTAACAGGTACACCAACAGATGGAGGTGGAACTTGGACAGGAATGGGAATTTCTGATAATATGGATGGCACGGCATCATTTAACCCTGCAGGTTTAGATGGAACGTTTTCTGTAACATATTCTTATATTGATCCAATTTCAGGTTGTGTTGGCACACCAGCAACAACAGATATTACAGTTAATCCTTTACCAATTATCGATGCAGGAGGTCCTTATGGTCCATTGTGTGATAACGAGGTAGCAATTACTTTAACAGGAACACCAACAGATTCTGGTGGAGAATGGATAGGAACTG
Source organism: uncultured Saprospiraceae bacterium (assembly GCA_964607315.1). Lineage (GTDB taxonomy): Bacteria > Bacteroidota > Bacteroidia > Chitinophagales > Saprospiraceae > JAHDFB01. The sequence goes on from CAZSKA010000031.1 coordinate 6,017, forward strand.
GAATAACAGATAATGGAGATGGAACGGCTTCTTTTGATCCTTCTGGATTGAGTGGGATTGTAACAGTGTTCTATACATATACAGATCCAACTACAGGTTGTACAAATACACCTGATATTGCAAATATTACTGTGAATCCAGCACCAATAATTGATGCAGGAGGCCCTTATGGACCTTTATGTGATAACGATGCTGCGATTGTTTTAACAGGAACCCCAACAGATGCTGGAGGTACTTGGTCAGGAGATGGAGTAATGGATTTAGGCAATGGTACTGCTTTATTTGACCCTGCTGGATTGAGCGGAGCAATAACTGTGACCTATTCATATACAGATCCAACAACTGGTTGTACGAATACACCAGCAACAGCAGATATAACAGTAGATCCAGCACCAATAATCGACGCAGGTGGCCCATATGGTCCAGTTTGTGAAGATGATGCAAATATTACTTTAATAGGTTCACCAACTGATGCTGGAGGTACATGGTCAGGAATGGGAGTGACTGATTCAGGAAATGGTACTGCAGTATTTGATCCTTCTGGATTGAATGGTCTAATTACAGTGACTTATTCATATACAGATCCTACAACAGGATGTACAAATACACCAGCTACGGCAGATATAATGGTGAATCCACTTCCTATGATTTCAACAGGAGGACCATACGGACCTTTATGTGATAATGGTTCAGCAATTATATTAACAGGAACACCAACTGATGCTGGCGGAACATGGACTGGAACAGGAATCTCTGACAATGGAAATGGTACTGCTTCTTTTGATCCAACTGGATTAAATGGAATGATCACTGTTACTTATTCATATACTGATCCTGTTACAATGTGTACAAATACACCAGCAACAACAAATATTACTGTAAATCCTGCACCAGTTATTGATGCAGGTGGCCCATATGGACCATTATGTGAGGATGCTTCTGCCATTACTCTTACAGGAACACCAACAGATGCTGGTGGTACATGGTCAGGTACAGGAGTTACTGATAATATGGATGGTACAGCTTCATTTGATCCAACAGGTTTAAGTGGAACAATTACTGTTGCATATGCATATACAGATCCAGTTACAGGTTGTACAGATGCACCTGCCACAGCAATGATAACAGTTAATCCACTGCCAATAGTTGATGCAGGAGGACCTTATGGCCCACTTTGTCAGGACGACCCAGATATTATTTTAACTGGATCTCCAACAAATGCAGGTGGCGCATGGACAGGAATGGGAATAATCGATAATAATAATGGAACAGCACAATTTGATCCAAGCGGTTTATCAGGAACGATAACAGTAACTTATACTTATACAGATCCTGTAACAGGATGTACAAATACTCCTGCAACTGCTGATATCGTTGTAAACGAATCTCCAGCAATTACTGCAGCGAATGTGACTTGTAATGCTGATGGAACAGGTAATATAATTATTACGGCTAGTATAGGTTCAGGTACTTTGGAATACTCACTAGATGGTGTAACTTATCAACCTAGTTCAACATTTGCAAACCAATCAAATGGAACATATACTATAAATGTGAGAGAGATCGCAACTTTATGTGAAGCTGTTTTACCAGGTGTAGTTGTAAATTGTACACCAATGTGTACAACACCACCAACAGCTGATGCAGGTGGACCTTACGCTGATGTGTGTGAAGAAAGCCCAGATATTACCTTAAATGGTTCTATCACTAATGCAACGGCTGGAACTTGGTCTGGTGGTTTAGGAACATTTAATCCTGATAATACAACTTTAAATGCAGTTTATACTCCTGATGCAACTGAAATTGCTGCAGGTTTTGTAACATTAGTTTTAACAACTGATGATCCTGATGGAGCAGGACCATGTGTTCCTGCTATGAGTATGGCGACAATAACAATTAATCCAACACCTAATGTTACTCTTTCGCCTAATCCAGGTCCTTTATGTGAGAATGATGCAGCAGTATTGATCTCTGGAAATCCTTCAACACCTCCAGGTACATTTACAGCTATTACTGGATTAACAGATAATGCAAATGGAACAGCTTCTTTTGACCCTTCTTTAACAGGTCCTGGAAGCTTTACAATAGAATATAATTATACAGACCTTAATGGATGTAGTTCTTCAGCGAGCTATGACGTAGAGGTTATAAATACACCAATAATCGATATGGTTCAATCTACAGATATTTCATTCTGTGGAATTGAAAATGGAACGATTACTATTACACCAATGAATGGAATTGTTCCTCTAGAATACAGTATAGATGGAGGATTATCTTGGTCATTGGATTCTTTATTTACTATGTTGCCAGCAGGTGACTATGATATTGCAGTTAGAAATGTAACAGGAATGCCTCAATGTGGATCTGTACATAGTTCAGTTATTACAATTGAAGAACCAGACTTAATTGTATTAAACTCAACAACTTTAGTTAACCCTACTACTTGTGGAGGAATGGATGGATCCATTACTTTTGACGCAATAGGTGATATGAGTTTAGTACTAGAATACTCACTTAATGGTGGACCTTACCAAGCTAGTGGTGTATTTACAGGTTTATCAGCTGGTAATTACACAGTTGATATTAGATATAGCGATCTTTCTTGTAATCTTGCAGGAGGACCATTCTCTTTACTTGATCCTACTGTACCAACAATTCAAGATGCAGTTGTTGTAGATGAATCAGATTGTGATGCAAATGATGGTACTATTACAATATCAGTATTAGGAGGAGAACCTCCAATTACATATAGTTTAGATGGCGCAACTCCAGTTGTATCAAATCAATTTACAGGTTTAGCTGCAGGTGTTTATTCGATTCAAGTATTTGGGTCTATGAACACATGTCCTTCGCCAATGCAACAAGTTGTTGTTGGAGGACCAGCTGATATAATGATAACAGGAGTTACTGCTACAGATCCTACAGATTGTTTATTAGATGACGGTCAACTAATTGTTCTTGCAAATGGAGGTGATGGTAATTTGATGTATACAATTACTGACGGAGTTAATGTTGTAGGTCCACAGACAAGTCCAATATTCATGGATCTTGCAGCTGGAAGTTACGATATTACAGTAACAGATGGAAATGGTTTATGTGAGGAAATGACTTCGGCAACCTTATCAAATCCAGATGCACCACTTTTAGTATCAGTAGATTCTACTGGAATTTCTAGTTGTGGATTAGAAGATGGAACAATTACTCTTGTAGGAACAGGTGGAGATGCACCTCTTGAATATACAATCAATGGAATAGATTGGTTTACTTCTGGAGAATTTACAATGTTAGCTCCTGGTCTTTATCAAGCTCAAGTTAGAAATGCAAATAATTCTTGTCCTACATTGCCTAGACCGGTAATAGTTCCTGATGCACCTTGTATGCCTGATACTTTATTTGTAGAAATACCTATAGATAGTATGATGATGCTTTGCCCTGACACAACAGAAGTTGGAATGTTAGCAAATGTAGATTTTTGCGCAGGTAGCTCAGCAGACTTAGGAACGACTTCAGTATTTGACCCTGTATCAGGGTGTTTTGATTACACAGCTGGTCCTATTACAGGAAATGATACATTGTGTGTTGTTGTTTGCGGTATAAATGGACTAAAAGATACAACTACATTTATTGTGTCAATACCTCCAGTTCCAGATACAGTACGAGTAACAGTGCCAAAAGATAGCACAGAAATGATGCTATGTGCAGATGTAAGCATGGTAGGACCAGTGATGTCCGTAACACCATGTGCAGGCTCAGCCTTTACATTAGGTACAATTACGACAATCGACCAAATGACAGGCTGTTTTGATTATACAGCAGGTAATGTAGCAGGACTTGATACATTATGTGTAGTAATAATGGGAACAAGTGGCGTAAAAGATACGACAACCTTTATAGTAACGATTCCACCGACACCAGATACGACGATGGTAGAAATACCGAAGGGAGATGAGATGGAATTATGTTCAGACGTAAGTGAAGTAGGGGAAATAGAGAGTGTAGAATTCTGTCCAGGCTTTGAACCAACATTGAATGTAGGTAATGCAGTAATTGATCCAGTAACAGGCTGTTTTGATTATGTAGCAGGACCAGATGCAGGAATAGATAGTTTATGTGTAGTGATCTGTGGAACGAATGGCTTGAAAGATACGTCAATCATCATAGTAGAAATACCACCGACACCAGACACTATCATGATGGAAATTCCAATAGACAGTACAGAAATGTTCTGTG
>CAZSKA010000031.1:10349-23447 GCA_964607315.1 uncultured Saprospiraceae bacterium
TACCAAAAGATAGCACAGAAATGATGCTATGTGCAGATGTAAGCATGGTAGGACCTTTGATGTCTGTAACACCATGTGCAGGCTCAGCCTTTACATTAGGTACCATTACACCAATCGACCAGATGACAGGATGTTTTGATTATACAGCAGGAGATGTAGCAGGACTTGATACATTATGTGTAGTAATAATGGGAACAAGTGGAGTAAAAGATACAACAACCTTTATAGTAACGATACCACCGACACCAGATACGACAGTATTTGAAATACCGAAGTTAGGTGACATGGAACTTTGTTCTGATATTAGTGAAGTAGGAGAGATAGAAAGTATTGCATATTGCAACGGTCAAGAACCAACATTAAATCTTGGTGCAACACCTGCAATAGATCCAGTAACAGGATGTATTGATTACTTTGCTGGAGATCAAGCAGGAATTGATACACTTTGTATAGTGGTTTGTGGTACGAATGGACTGAAAGATACATCAACTATAGTGGTAATAATTCCACCAACACCAGATACAATTCAAATGGTAGTGCCAATTGATAGTACTGAGATGTTGTGTGCTGATATTTCCGAAGTTGGAGATGTAGCTAGTATATCACTTTGTGCTGGATCAGCGCCAACTATGGGAGCTATTACTTCTGTATTTGATCCTATTACAGGTTGTTTTGATTACACAGCTGGACCAGTTGCAGGGAATGATGAATTCTGTGTAGTAGTGTGTGGAACAAATGGATTGAAGGATACAACATTCTTCCAGATTGAAATTCCACCTAATCCTATTTTCCCAGATACAGTTCGAGTAACAGTACCAAAAGATAGCACTGAAATGATGCTATGTGCAGATGTAAGTATGGTAGGACCAGTGATGTCAGTGACACCATGTACGGGCTCCGCCTTTACATTAGGTACAAATACACCAATAGATCAAATGACTGGATGTTTTGATTATACAGCAGGTGATGTAGCAGGATTAGATACACTTTGTGTCGTAATTATGGGAACAGATGGTTCTAAGGATACAACTACATTTATTGTAACTATTCCGCCGACACCAGATACTATTGAAATGGTAGTTCCTATTGATAGCACAGAGATGTTGTGTGCTGATATATCTGAAGTTGGAGATGTAGCAAGTATTTCGCTTTGTGCAGGATCAACTCCGACTATGGGGGCTATTACTTCAGTAATTGATCCGTTAACTGGTTGCTTTGATTATACAGCAGGATCGTTAGCAGGTAATGATGAATTCTGTGTGGTAGTATGTGGAACGAATGGATTTAAGGATACAACATTCTTCTTAATTGAAATCCCAACAAATCCTGATACAGTATTTGTTAGACCAGATTGTCCAATATGTCCTACAGGTTTAATCTGTGCTACTGCGGATGATATAACAACAGACGCAACAACAACATATGAATTCTGTACGCCAAATCCAGATGATGCTCAAGGTACTCAGACGGATGATGGAACATGTATAGTTTGGACACCTACATTTGATCATGTAGATACAATAGAAACTTGTGTAATAGCTTGTACGAATGGAATATGTGATACTACAGTAGTATTCATACTTCCTCCGAAAATCATAATTGATGAATTGCCAGTAGACAGCTTAATTCAAGTTTGTTTAGATACTATGGATTTACCTGGTAATATACAATCGATTATGCCTTGTTCACCTTCACCATTGCTAGGAACAATAGCTAATGTTGATCTAACAACAGGTTGTTTTGACTATATCTCTGGACCAATCGCAGGAATTGATACCTTCTGTATAGAAGTTTGTGATGACTTAGGAAATTGTGAACAAACGTTTGTAATAATTACAGTGAACCCTACAATAGAGATTCTAGATCCATGTAGTTGTGATGATCCATTAAACTATGTATTTAATAATACTGATTACTTCTTTGAATTAGTAACCTTGCAAGGACAACCTGGAGCAACATTCGAAATAGATTTCACAACAAGTGCAAATATATTTGATGATTCAGGGAATTTATTAAGTGCCCCTCAAGTGTTAACAGAGGTATCACCTGGTAACTACGAAATAGGATTATGGATAGAGCAGGGTACACCTTATACGATAACTATTACAGATAATAATGGATTGTCAAGTACAATAGAAGGAGTATGTGATGTAGCATGTAATCTTCCACCAGAAATTGAAGATTGTCCTCCTTTGACAACTGCAATGAATACTCCATTTACTAAATGTCCTACAATTTCAGACCCTAACTTAGGAGATGAATTGACAGTTAGTTCTTGTGATATGCCAAGTGCTTCAAATGGTACTGTAGATGTAGGTGCAGATAATTGTGTGACATATACGCCTAATGAAGGTTTTGCTGGAAATGATGAATTCTGTGTAATCGTATGTGACCAATTAGGTTTATGTGATACTACTGTATTCTCTATTTGTGTACTTCCAAATCCGGAAATTGAAGGTGACTTCTATGTATGTCCAGGGGAAATTGTAACGTATCAAGTAGAAACGTTTAATCCTGATAACACATACACATGGTCAGTAAATAATAATGCAACTATAATTGATCAAGATCAAGGTTCTGTAACTGTTGAATTTGATGATGCACCAGGTGCATTCACTGTATTAAGTGTTTCTGAAAGTGCAGGTGGATCTTGTGAAGGTACAGCTTTTGTTAATATCGCTATAGAAGATAATGTTTCTCTTTCATGTAATGGTGGAGTAAATATTAGCTTGAATGGTGAATGTATTGCTGAAATTAACGCAAGTATGATTCTTGAAAGTGAAGACTATCCTAATGATAGTTACACTGTAATCTTAGTTGATGAAAATGGTACACAGTTGCCTTCTAATATAGTTGGTGCTGAATACATCGATCAAACACTTGAAGTTCAAGTGATACATGACTGTTCTGGAAACTTCTGTTGGGGATATGTGACGATACAAGACAAAATTGCTCCTGTATTAGAATGTCCTGATGACCAAGTATTAACTTGTGATGAATTCGGTAATTTCACTCCTATTGAACCAAACGTAGTTGGTGCAGCTTGTGGTGATGAAACATTTGAATTTACAGTTTCTGAAATAGAAGGAACATGTGATAGTATGTTTGCGTACTATGTAACATATACATATATAGCAACAGATCAAAGTGGAAATGTAAGTGACCCTTGTAGTTATACAATATTTGTTGAAAAACAAGATCTTACTGATTTGACATTACCAGTTAATTTTGATGGATTACCTGGAAATGAAGATCCACTAGGTTGTAGCTCAGGTTTCGCAGTTGATGATAATGGTAATCCTTCACCTAGTGTGACTGGTCAACCAGGTGGATTCAATGGAGCTTGTGCGAATATAGGATTTACTTATACAGATACAGAAGTACCATTATGTGAAGATATGGGATGTAATTCATCTATTAATTCGTATAAAGTAATTAGAGAATGGGTTATTGTTGAATGGTGTACTGGTGATATCATCAATCATACTCAAATAATTAAGGTACTTGATGAGATCGCTCCAGAAATTGAAGAAATTGCAGATATGACTATTTCTACTGACATATGGGGATGTGGGGCTACCATTTCATTACCTAATATTGCAGTTTCTGATAACTGTACAGCTGATGAATCTATAACAATAACTTATAGTTCTTCTGCTGGAACACAAGTAGGAAATGATTTCATACTTGCCGATCCAGCTATAACTCCTGAAGGAGAGCCTGTAGAAATTACAGTAACAGCAAGCGATTGTTGTGGTAATACTTCTTCTACTACGTTTAATGTAACTGTAGAAGATAATATACCTCCTACCGTAGTTGCTGAGACTTCTCGTTCTGTAAGTTTGACAACTGAAGGAATAGCGAAAATATTCGCTGAAGACTTTGATGATGGCTCTCATGATGGATGTGGACCTATAGGGTTCTTCGTTAAGAGATTAGATAATGGTGCAGGATGTCAATCATTCGATGAATTCCCTCCTGCAGGTAATGATAATGCTCAGTTCAACGAAGCAGTATTCTTCTGTTGTAACGATGTGGATGATCAACCTGTAATGGTTCAATTCCAAGTTTGTGATGATGGAAATCAAGATGGTATCGTAGGAAATGCAGGTGATAACTGTAACATGGTTATGGTTGAAGTATTTGTTGAAGACAAATTAGCACCAGTTCTTCTATGTCCTGATGACTTGACTGTAAACTGTATCGACCTGAATGGTCTTGACTTAACTGATGAGTCTGTACTAGATCAAATGTTCGGAACTGCAACAGCTGCTGGAACATGTAGTGTTGATGTTTCAGTATCTAGTTCTGCTTCTGAAAATTGCGGTGAAGGTATAATTATTAGAAACTTTACTGCAACTACTACTGGTGGTTCAGCAACTTGTACACAATTTATTACAATTACTCCAGGCCCAACAGGTCTATTAACTTGTGATAGAATTCAGTTTGAAGGTCTTAATAATAGTATTTATAACTGGTGTGCAGTAAATGATAATACGAACAATGGTAACGATGACTTACCTGCATTAACAATGGATTGTAACGATGAATTATCAATTCCTCAACTTGACATTAATTTCGCAGGATTATGTTCAGAAGCTGGAGTTAATATAGAAGTTGATACATTCAATTTCGCAGGTGGCGCTTGTAAGAAATTTGTAGTTCATTATGAAGTAATTGATAATTGTATTTTTGATGAGAATTTTGTTGATCCTGTTACAGGTCAAATAGATCCTTTCAATAGTGCTAATGGTTATTTTGAATTCTTCCTTGAAGTAGATGCCTTTGACAATGAAGCACCAACTCCTATGTGTGATGATGTAACACTTGAAGCAGAGACATGTGAAGGATTTACGGGTTCTTATGAACTGCCGATTACTGATAATTGTACTGATCCTGAATTTATCTCTCGTCTATATAGATTAGATGCATTTAATGATGGTACAATTGATTTCCCTGCAACAGGTTATGTTACTGGAGATGTATCAGCAAGTAGCTTAGGATTAACAGAAATTCCACTAGGTACGCACAGAGTATTCTGGTTGATTAATGATGGATGTGGAAATGAAACTACTTGTTCACAATTGATTACTATTAGTGCTCAAGATAAAGCTCCTACACCTTATTGTTTCGATGGATTAAGCGTAGCAGTTATGCCTTCTACAGGAACAGTGAATCTATGGGCTGTCGACTTTGATGCAGGTTCTTTTGGAAATTGTGATAGTGAATTGACGTTTAGTATGCTTCCTGTAGTTGATGCAGCTGGTTTAACTAACGAAGAGGCTTACGCCCAAAGTTTTGACCATCCGAACGTTACGGTACAACCGAATGGTGAGCTAGGCTTTACCTTTGATTGTTCTTATATACCAAACGGTGTAACAAGTGTAAATGAGATTTTCATTTTTGTTACAGATGAAAATGGACAATGGGACTTCTGTACAACTTCTTTGAGACTTGATGATAATTTCGACGCTTGTGCTGATAATTCTACTGGAACGTTAACAATTAGTGGAGATTTTAAAACAGATAAAGACGAAGCGATTAATGAGGTTACAGTTGAACTTAATGCTAATTTCCCTGAATTCCCTATTAATCTAATTACTGAGGAAGATGGAATGTATCAGTTTGACAACTTATTACAGAATATCGATTATACGGTTACTCCTATAAAAGATGATAATCATTTAGAGGCAATAACTACATTAGATATATTACTTATACAACGTCATATTTTAGGAATCCAAACGCTAACAAGTCCTTATGACATGATAGCTGCAGATGTAAATAATGATTGTAAAATCAATGGGCTTGATATCATTCAGATGAGAAAGCTATTGTTAGGTAAATATACTAATGATGAATTCCCTATGAATACATCTTGGAGATTTGTTCATGAAGATCAAGTTTTCACTGACAATGTTCAACCTTGTGAATTTGATGAGTTAGCTTATCTTGAAAACCTAGAAAGTAGTACAATAGAAAACTTTGTAGGTGTGAAAATAGGTGATGTGAATGGAAGTGTTGATCCTAGCTTTACTCATGACGTCGATGTGCGTTCTAATAACTCTTTAGAATTTATGATTGACAATGGAAAAGTTGAAACAGGTGAAAGAGTAGAGATTCCAGTTTATGCTTCTAATTTCAATGAAGTATATGGATTCCAGTTTGAACTGAATTTAGCAAATATGATTTTCCATACTATTGAAGCAAATGCTCTTGAATTAGATGCTACAAATATTCATGTTGAAGCAGATAAATTAAGACTTTCTTACAATAATTCAAATGGAGTTACATTTGATGACGAACAAGTATTATTCACATTGTTTGTGGAAGCAACGAACACTTCATCTCTTAAGGAAATGATTGAAATTTCAACAAATACACTTTTAGCGGAAGCCTATATAGGAAGAGTTCTAGAAGTTTATCTACCAAGTATTACATTCAGAGAGAATGAAGTAGAAAGTGAAGCTATTGATTTTGCGCTTTACCAAAACGAACCGAATCCGTTTAAGGAAATGACTACAATCGAGTTTGATATTCCTTATACTGGTGAAGTGAACTTTACAGTGTATGATGTAGCAGGAAAAGTATTATATAATGCAATTCAAAGCTATCCAAAAGGAACAAATACCATAGTTTTAGATCGAAATGATTTGACTGCAACTGGAGTGCTATATTATAAAATTGAAATGGATGACTTTACAGCATCCAAGAAAATGATTGTACTTGATTAAACCTGAGTTTGTTTCAAATTACTGAAAAAATGGGCTGCATGTAAAAATGTAGTCCATTTTTTTATTCACTACATTAATCAAAATTCAAAAAAGAATCCATATTGCTTTACTATTTTTGCTATGATGCCATCAGCTTAGATTTCTAGCTAAATCAACAACAAATTTATTAGCTCATTTTAATGATTACTATATCATTGCGTTATAAACAGTGAAATATTTATGATAATTTTTTCTTCAATTATTATTTGCCAGTCAGTTGTTAATATATATAAAAAATAATATATATAAAAAAATTATAATATATAAAATATTAATATATAACTTTACGCCCTAATCCACCTTCTAATCCCAAAATTAGAAGGTAAACATTACCGATTTAAGAGATTTTATATCTCAAACCTGAAAATAGTACCTAATTGTGCTCTGCACAACGTAAATCGGTAGTGGAATAAGAAAACTACAACTTTGGACGTAAGTCCATTTTTCTCCATTCTATTTTAACGATATCATCCTTGTCAATAATCCTATTGAACAGAACCCAAGGTGCTATCTATGATTTACTTTTTTATTTAGAAAAATTATAATTCACTTCCATGTAGGAGGTGGCCTTAATCAGTAACATTTTAAAAATGAGAAAGAAGATTACAAACGAAGGATTCAGAGTTTTATACCTCGCTATTCTATTTATTTTGCCCCTTACTTACGGCTATTCACAGAGTTTTGATTGTCCTGCAGATATAACTGTTACAGCAGTTGATAATGGAGGTGTTTGTACAGCTGCAGTGTCATTAATAGCGACTAATACTACTGGTTGTGCTCCAGATTCACCTACAAATGATTCTCCATTTGCTGTGGATAACAATAGCCTTGATGCATCAGGAGATTATCCCGTAGGTACTACAACAGTTATTTTTACTGACTGTGGAGGAACAGAAACCTGTATGGTAGACGTGACAGTAGAGAAGCCAGCTCCCACATGCACGGTGCAAGATATTACTGCCTACTTAGATGCAACTGGCGTGGCTAGTATTTTGGCAGCTGATGTAGATAATGGAAGTGTAGATCCATGTGGTGGACTTTTAACCTTATCTGTATCTCCAAGTTCTTTTTCTTGTGCTAATATAGGAGCTAATGTTGTGAATTTTACAGCTACAAATGATGAAAATACAATGTGTGTGACAACTGCTAATGTTACAGTATTAGATACTGTACCACCAGTTTTTGTTCCATCACCTTTTACTGTTTATTTAGATGAAGATGGTCTTGGTTTAGTTACTGGCGAAAATGTAGCTGGTTTAAGTACAGATAATTGCACAGACGTTACAATAGTCCTTTTGGATGGAATCGTAACATGCGATGATGTATCAGATGGAGCAAGCCTTGATCTTAGTTTAATAGATGATAATGGTAATACAACAGAAGCAACTGCAATGGTTACAGTTCTTGACACTATTGCTCCAGTTGTCGATCCAGTAGAAGATATAGATGTAACACTTGATCCAAGTAATTGCGTTGGTCCTGTGAGCTACGAAATTCCTGAGCCAGTTGATAATTGTGATATTCCTGTTACTTTAACACAGAATTTAAATCCTGATATTATACAAAACTCTGTTAGTTGTCCTAGTGGATCAATGGTTCATTATTATAGAATTTTTGATGGTTCAACTTTTCCTTTTGATATAGATGTGACAAGTGTTGAAATAGGTGTTGCAGAATCTTTTAATAGCCCAAGTGTTACTGTAAATATCCATGAGTTAAATGGCGATTTTACAATGGCTAATTTAACACAAATAGCAACTAATACCATGGTCTTAGGCGATTTGAGTCTTGAATTTGTTGATTTTCCTATTGCTTTTACTTTAAGTAATGCTGTTTATGTGGTTGAAATAATTGCTCCTAATTCAAATGACAATGGCTTTATAGTAGGTACTAATTCTGCAGGAGAAACAATGCCGTCTTATTATACCTCATTGGCTTGTGGGGTTCCTGAACCTATAACAATTGCAGAAGTTGGTTTTCCAAACAATGCTGTATTAATGAGTTTGACGACCACTAATTCAGTAATCGTAGAACAAACAGAAGGAATTGCTTCTGATTCTATATTCCCTATGGGAACAACAACGAATGTGTTTGAATATACAGACGCAAGTGGTAATGTTACAGAACTTTCATTTGATGTAAACGTAGAAGAATTTCCAGTTGCTGGATTAAGCTGTTTAACTGATCTTAACCTATCAATCGATTCTGAAATATGTGAATCTTCACTTACACCTGAAATGCTTTTAACAACTGAATTAATAGGATGTCCTGATGATTGTGAAATAATCGTTTTGGCATTAGATGAAGATATAGAATTACCGAACTTATTTACTGCTGACAATGTAGGAGAATCTTACAGATATCAAGTAAGCTGTGGAGGAAATTCTTGCTGGGGATATGTACACGTAGAAGATAAGACGCCTCCTCAAATAATTTGTTCTAACGATACATTATCGTGTGGAGAATTCTTAGTATTCCCTTTCCCTGAAGCTGTAGAAAATTGTACTGAGGTACTTTTCTTCACTTTATTAAATGAAACGATAACTGATGTTTCTTGTGATGATCCTGAATTATCTCAAATCATTACAAGAGAGTTTGTTGCCGAAGATGCAGCGGGTAATGTTAGTAATGTATGTTCTCAATTATTGTCAATTTCTAAATTTGATATTGGTACTGTAGAACCTCCTTTAAATACATTTATCCCTATAGAATGTGGAACAACGTTCCCAACAGATGATCAAGGACGACCTGATGTAAATGTGTTTGGAGGCCCTATACTTAATGGTACTGATCTAATTCAAGATCAAGCAATAGTTTGTAACTTATTTGTTGATTTTGAAGATCAGGTTATTCCTTATACACCAACATCTTTCTCTATAGTAAGAACTTTCAGAGCTATACATTGGGAATGTGGTCAGGATACAATGGCAACATTTGTACAAGTATTTGAGATTGGTGATAATCTGGGACCTGTAATCACGTGTTCGCCTGATTTAACTTTTTCAGCGAATAGTTTGAATTGTGGTTCTAGTATAGAATTACCAATGTTAGAAATAGAAGATATCTGCGGAGATGTAGGATCTGTACAAGTGCAGTATGATGGTGGATTTATAGATGGAAACGGTGGTATTGCTGATCTTCCTTTAGGAACTTCCAGTGTTACTTATACAGCTTCTGATCAAGTAGGAAATTTAAATACATGTACGTTTGATGTTACTGTTGTTGACGATGTACAACCTATTCCAGTTTGCGATCAATTTACAACAATATCTCTTACAAATGAAGGCTTAGCAATAGTTGATGCGGAAGAATTTGACGATGGTAGTTTTGATGCTTGTGGTCCTATTACTCTTACAGTAAGAAGAATGGTGCCTAACTGTGATCCGAACAATGTGTTGTTTGGTGAAAGTGTTACTTTCTGTTGTGAAGATCTAGGTACAGAGCAAATGGTTGTTCTAAGAGTAACTGATGCTAATGGTAACTTCAATGAATGTATGGTTTTTGCTGAAGTTCAAGATAAAACACCTCCTAGCTTAATCCAAGGATTGCCTGATATCACAGTTGCTTGTGACTTTCCTTTTGATGCTGAGAATTTAGACCAGTTTGGTACCATTCAAACAACTGTTGATGCAGTTGAAGAAATAGTTATTACTTCTGATTTACTTGAATTTTCTGGACCTGCTTTTGATGGTTTAGTATTAGGTGGATGTCTAGAATTAATAAGTGATGAATTTGTAAGTGATAACCTTAATTCTTGTGGACAAGGTACAGCTACTAGAATAATTACTTTCACTAATACTTCAGGACTAACGGTAACTGATATACAACAAATTTCATTTGTGAATCCTGATCCATTCGACGAAGATGATGTTCAATTCCCTGCGGATATTACATTGTCAAATATCTGTGATCCAGCTCTAGTACCTGTTACTATGCCTATTTTCGTAGAAGATGTATGTGATCAGGTAGGAATAGAAATCGATGATCAAGTAGTTGATAATAGCAATGGTTCTTCATCTTGTTTTAAAGTGATTAGAACATTCACTTTAGTTGATTGGTGTCAATCGAATAATCCAACCTTCGACTTTATTATCGACCAACAAATTATAGAGGTTATAAATACAATTGCACCTGTAATTACGAGCGATTGCAGTGATATTACACAATGTAGTTTTGATACAGATTGTGGTGATTCTTTCATCGAATTAATTTTAGAAGCAGAAGATGATTGTACTACCGCTGAATTCTTGAATTATAACTATTTGATTGATGCGTTTAGTGATGGAAGTATCGATTTTACAGGAAATACCGCAAACGCAAGTAACAACTATCCAGTAGGTGTTCATACTATTTATTGGAATGTGAATGATGCTTGTGGAAATGAAGATGTATGTTCATATACATTTGAAATACAAAACTGTACAGTTCCTTCACCTAAGTGTTTGGATAATTTAACAGTAGGATTAACTCCTTGGGATACAGATGGTGATGGAGAAGTTGATATGGAAAAAGCAATCGTGACTCCAGATTTCTTTGATGCTGGTTCATCTCATGCTTGTGGAACAGCTATTCAGCTGAGCTTTAGTCCTGATGTGAATGATGTAGAAAGAGAGTTTAGTTGTGAAGATATTGGAGAGCAAGCGATTCAACTATGGGTGACAGATGAAAATGGAAATCAAGATTTCTGTACTACGAGCTTAATTGTTCAAGATAATAATGATGTGAATATTTGTCCTGATATGTTATTCTTTAATATATCTGGTACAGTTAAGTCTGAAACTGATATTGCATTAGAAGATGTAGTAGTTACTTTGGGTTTACCTGATTTACAGAGCATAACGGATGAAAACGGAAATTACGGGTTTACGCAATTGCCAAACGATATGCAATACAACATTGAGTTATCGAACAATCTAAATCCAACTCAAGGTATTACAGTTTCTGATATCATCTTGATCCAAAAGCATATTTTGGGCCTACAGCCCCTAGATTCACCTTATAAATTGCTTGCAGCTGATGTAGACAATTCAAGTAAAGTTAATGGTCAGGATATCATCCAAATCCGTAAGCTTTTACTAGGTCACTACGACAATTTCCCACTGAATGAAAGTTGGAGATATGTAGATGCTGAACAAACGTTCATTGATCCTGCAAACCCTTGGTTTAATGATATTAATGAGAATGTACACATACAAAATTTAGGAGGAAACGTAGTAGCTGATTTCATAGGATTAAAAGTTGGAGATGTAAATCAAACAGCGGCTAATGGCTTCGGTCACGATATAGATACAAGAAGTGGAAATGAAGCTGAATTTACTATTGATGCAATAGATATTAAAGCTGGTACAGTAGGGGAGATAAGACTTGAAAATAACGATGATAGATTGCTAGAAGGACTTCAGTTAGGTCTTGATTATGATGAAAATGCGATAGAAGTCATGGAAGTTAGAATAGGAGGACAGCTTGCATCGGAAGCGCAATATAAGATGAACGAATCTGGTATGAGATTGATTTTGACCGAGGAAGAAATCGCACAAGATATAGTTTTCGTTGTACGTGCAAATCGTGACTTAAGCTCGTCGACTTTCATACTTAATGATGAGGTGTTTGTTAATATGGCTTACGCCCAAAACGAAGGTGAGATTGCTGTAGTGCTTCGTGAAGAGAGAGAGGAGTTGAACGAAGAATTCTCGTTCTCACTTGATCAGAATGAACCGAATCCTTGGATGAATTTAACGAATATATACTTTACAAGTCCTTCAAGTCAACAAGGTGTGTTCAAAGTATTTGACGCAAATGGAAGAGTACATGTAGAAAGAACAATTGCAGTTCAAAAAGGACAGAATAATGTGGTGCTTTATAATAACGAATTACCAGCAAGTGGAGTGTATTATTATGAAGTAAGTTTTGGTGCAGAACGTCACATGAAGAAAATGATTTTAATAAAATAGGGATTAAAATTAGGTGAAGTACCATTAAGGTTAGATGGTACAATATAGTTAGTAACTGAAAAGTTATGTCAATTAAAAATAAGTGGGATTTTCCTTTGAAGGAAGATCCCACTTTTTTTGTCCTTGTTTGTTCAGTTGAGTTTTCATTTTTAGTAAAAAATCTCTACCAATAAGTCATTGTGAATTATATAACCTTAAATTGGTATTATACCAATTTAACTCCATAATGTCGCATTTCTTTTTACTTAATCTTTCAATTTCTTCCTTAAAAAGCCTCGCCGTAACTACTGTTATGCCTACGTTTTTTAACTCGAACTAGAAAAATTAAGTATCAAAATTTTATACGACATTTTGAAATTAAATTGGTATTAGAT
>CAZSKA010000032.1:0-23144 GCA_964607315.1 uncultured Saprospiraceae bacterium
AAATAGAATTCAAAAACTTGAATTAATTTTAATAATTTATAACTACTTAGGTTTGCTCTACATTTTTAGGAATATCATTATATTAAAAACTAGTGATGTTTGTATTCATTCCCCCAGCGAACATCTAGGAAAAGTCAAACCTAATATTATACAACAATTAAAGCTAAAATTGCATCATACTAGTAAAACAACAAACTATGATTGATAAGATTGTATTTATACCATTCATATTAATTCTGTTATTTTCATGCTCTCAAGAAAATATTATATGCTTAGATATTCAGGATATTGAAAAATCTAAGTGTTACTTTTATATTAGTGAAGTTGAAGAAAATTGTGAAAACATATTAACTTTCAATTGCAGAGATCAAACTATAAAAGGAAAGTTAAAATTTGACGGTGTCACTTTCCGTATAAAATTTAAGCAAGATGAAAAATACGTTGAGTTTTTTAGTTTGAGAAATTCTATAAATACCATTAAACATTTCGACTCATTCTACTCATGTTCCCATTTAAGAGACAACTATAAATATACTCTAGAAGGTAAAATAGAAAGGAACAATGATGAAAATATTATGAACATCAAAATTGACTCTCTTTTAAAAAATAGTACAGGCTATCTAGCCTATAACTTTTTTCTATCTGATAAACATGGAATAATTGGAAATTATTTCACTAGTGATTTGTATGAAAGAGTGATTTTAACTGCTAATGGAGATATACTAAAGGACGTGATTGATTATGAACAGACTGAATTTGCTAATTTGCATTATTAATAGATTAATTCAATTTCTTGTTTAATATTACTGAATAATTGTTTTATAACCTACCCCACCTGTTTACTAACAAATTCTTTTTCAATAATTCCCTTTACCTCTCCATAATCCATAACCACACCTATCGGTTTATCTTCTCTTACTAGTGAATTATGTATACTGTGAAAATCATCGTTGATATTAATGAGTGCAAATCGCTGTGACATATAATGACTTATAGCAACTTCTTCTCCACCTTCTCGCATAGCTGTTGCTAAAACATTTTCATCTACTACTCCCACGATTTTCCCTTTACTATCTTCTATCAAGAAAGTGGAAATATCCGTTTCAAAATGTCGATTAATTAAATTCTGCATAGGTAATACCAACTTCGCTCTTTCATATACCGTATTTAATAAAGCTTCCGCTTTTATATCTTTATACTTCAGACTTTCTTTCTCTTGTCTATATTCTATGTCAGCCATTAAGAAAACAAATATTCCTACAAAACTCCATATGGGTTGATAGAAAAATATACCTCCTCCTACCATTACTAAAGCCAAAAATTTACCCGTTATTGTTGCAATACGAGTTGCTTTGGGCCGACCCATTTTATTAGACATCAATGCTCTAAAAATTCGACCTCCATCCATAGGAAATACTGGAAGTAAATTAAATAAGAATAAAGCAAAATTTGCTACAGCAACAATGTATATAAATGCGATAAATATTGGTGGTTCAAATTGATCTAAAAATACAAGGGGATTAAGAAAGACTTTCATTGATGGTGTGACATCCATAACACCAACCACAAAACTTATTAATAAAAAAATACAGAGAAGAGAGAAAATAAATAAATTTACTAATGGACCAGCAATAGCAACTTTAAATTCTTCTTTGGGATCTTCTGGAATTTTCTCTAATCTCGCAACACCTCCTATTAAACTTAATACTATATCATAGGTATCTATTCCTAATTTTTTAGCAGCATATGAATGTCCAAGCTCATGTAATAATACGCTTCCTAAAACAAATATGATGACTATAAATAAAGTAATGATTTCTGCGATTTCTATATTTTTATACCAACCAAGAAAAGGTATATATAGTAGGAATATAAAAATGGACCAATGCAACTTCATAGGTATTCGCATAATACGTCCCAAGGGAATCGTAAAACCCATCATCCCTAATATAGAATTCCCCTTTTTGCTCATTATTAAAAATTAGTCCGGTACTGGAAAAATAAATGTACCTCTTTTAAATGATTTATTCCTAAATTATAACTGAACATATAATTATTATACAATAATAAATCTCCTCCTGGACCCCATCCATATAACAATCGATTATTAAAATCATTATTAAATGGAATTCTGTACGTAGGATCATTTGCAAATCCTACATCCAAAAATGCTCGCGCATACAATTGCACATTTATAGATCTAAATTGATGAAAAGGCATAAACTTTCCGAAATTAAATTTCTTTTCAAATAATTTATATCGGATATTATTCCTTGCATATGCGTAATCCGTTCCATCCACAACGTACAAATGATAACCTCCTAATTGATCTGCTCCCCATCCTATTCCCGTATTGTTTGCAAATGAAACCACACTTCTATCTAGATTTGCTTTTATCTTAAATTGGGTTCCAAAAACTAAGGTCTTTGCTTTATTAAAAGGATGATAAAACTCACCACCTATAGAAGCGGAAGTGTTATTGTATTCATTGAAAATACCGAAACCTTCTTTTTTAATATCAGCCCATAACAAATAGCCATCTACTGGAATGAATTGTGAAATCCTTCTATCATAGGTGTAATGATAATTAAACATAAAGAACTGAATACTCGTTCTTCCTTCCAGAAAATAATTAGGATTCAATACATCTATTACATGCTGATCAACTGAATTTTTATGATATTCTAATCGGAAAGCATGATGATGATAAATAGTAGGCCGATAAAAAAATGCTCCTCCTGTTCGGAATCTTTCTAATAATGTACGCTCCTCGAAGCCTCCAAATATCGTTCGATTATTTTCTGTTTTAAATGGAATCTGGTCTTGATTTGCGAAGAAAACAAATGCCTCTGCTCCTAATGTTCCTTCTTTATTTAGGTAAGGTTGATTATAAACCAATTCGTATTTCTGTCGAAAACCTGTTTGGATCTGAAGAATTAATCGATCGCGTCTTCCGGTCAAATTAATATGATCGACACGAAGACCATAATTAACACGAGTAATATCTCTATTTTGGTTTGTCCACCATTCCGCAAAATTCCTATCAGCTAATTCAAAAATAGGACTTGGCCAGATATACCAATTTTCTACAACCTCTATTTTAATGTCAAATTCATACGCTACAGAATCGTAATCATATTCCAAGACTACATCATTAAACAATCCAAGGTTACGGATTCTTTCGAAATTTTCAAGCTTTGCTTCTTCTAGATATTCCTTTGGGTAAGATTGACCTTTTTTGAAATTTAATTCTCGTAATAGAACAAAATCTTTCGTCCACTTATTTCCAGAAATATGAATTTCATCCAAGACATATTGCTGATTACTTTGGGCGTAAGCCCCAAAAATAAAAAGGAAAAAATAGAGGAAAAATAAAATCCTAAACATTGAGATATTTCATCAGTGAATCATATCGGTCTTGTAAAGAATCATTAAAATTATTTTCAGAAAAACTAGCTTCTACTATATAATTATATCTTTCCAATGCCGCAATTATACGTTCTAAAAGAGGAGAATTTATTTTAAGAATAACTCGGATACTATTAGGGTTTCTATGCTCATAAATAAAGAACCCAATAATAGCCGCATTTTCTAATTCCACCAATTGCGCAATCTCTACAAGACTATAATCCTGTCTTGCCATTTCTATAATAATGACAGAACCCGGTTGGTGAAAAGTCGCACTTTTAGAAAAATAAATCAAGATATCTTGTTGGAGCACCATGCCTTTATAGACATTCGATTTATCTACAACAGGAACAGAAGTCACACCATATTCAGCCATGATATTCATGATTTCCATGATATTCGTATGCATATCAGCAAAAGGACGGCGCATAGACAAAGCATAAGATCCTACTGGCGCATCAATATCTTGGGAAAGAATATCATCTTCCGATATAACACCTAGTAATTCTTCGTTATTCACAATCGGTAAATGACGCAAATGAAATAAATTCATCATCGTCAAAACCTCTTCTCCTTTGTCACTTGTCTTGACTGGAGAAACTATGTCCGATATTAATTCAGCTGCTATCATATTATCTTTGTATAAGTTTGACTCTTTCTTCCTCGAATTCTTTTTCTGAAATTATTCCTTTATTACGCAATTCTTTCAGTTTATTAAGTTGTGATAATAGAACGTCATCTTGTAGCAAATCATTTTCTGGAGGAGTAACAGCTTCTACTGTATTTGTCTTCTCCTTGCTATCTGAAACCGGAATATCAACTCTAACCGAACGAAATCCTGATTCTTCAAACTCTTCGAACTTATCACTCATTCTTAGAAATGCAAAACCATCAGCAGTTCGAATGTGGTTAAAATCAGTATAACCTAGTTTGACTGCTTTAGAAATATGAAACATAGATTTTTTGATGTTTTCTTCTATGGAAAACAATCTACCTAAAGCTATGTGTATATCTTTATCATCAGGTGATAATTCTAATGCTCTATTCAAATCCACCTCTGCTAAATCAAGTTCGAAATTATCCAGTCGCTTAATTCCACTTGTTTTGAATGGATTATCTCTGACTACTTTTTTCTTTCTCTCATATGAAGCACGTGTATTCTGTCTTGATGTCGGAGGAGCATTTCTCGCTCTATCTCTATTAGAATATTCTCTTGTTGTTCTTCTTTCGTAGCGATCATTTCTTCTTCTTTCACTTCGATTATCTCTATTTTCTACATAATCTCTAGACTCTCTTCTCCCTCTTTCTCTATCATTTCTAGCTCTTCCATTATATTTTTTATCGAAAGCTTGATCACTCATAGTAAGTAAGCGAAAGGCGTCGATCCATCCTAATATATAACCAACGGGCCATTTGAATGCTCCAGTCATAATGGTAAGAGCAAGGTAGAAAATACCAGAACCTGTGTCACGTAAATAAAATTTATGTACGCCAAGCCCTCCAAAAAATATAGCTAATAATAATGCTGTTGTTTTATTTTTCATTTCTATCGGTTTTCAAAAATCGCACAATCTTACATGTTAAGATAGCGATATCATCAGTATAACTCTGTTTTCCACTAAATGATTCGATTTCATGGACTAATTGACTATTAAATGTCTCTGCACTTAATTTTCCATTCGCCTTTACAAATTCCTCTATTCTTTTATCTTCAAAATATGTACCACTTTCATCCATCAAATCTATTAATCCATCGGTGAAGGAGAAAATAAGATCTCCTTCTTTCAGTGTAATCAATTCATCATCGATAAATGGCAATTCATCAAATGCTCCTATTACTGTAGTTCCTTCATCCAAAGATCTAACATTTCCTTCTGAATAAAACATAGGTGGTTGATGTCCTGCATTAACATAACGTAAAGTTTGCTCTTTTAGGTCCAATTCTGCGACAAAAAATGTGATATACTTATCACTTTTCGTAATTCGGTAAACGGTTTCATTCAATGCATGCACAAAATCCTTAAGCGAATAATCTCTATACACTAGACTTTGGATGACTGCTTGAAAATTTGCCATTAATAAAGCTGCCGCAACACCTTTACCACTAATATCGGCAATACAAAACATGGATTTATGCTCATTGATCTCTATATAATCTATGTAATCGCCACCAATATTGAAATGCGGGCGATATCTTTTAGAGAATTGGACATTTTCATTAGAGGGAAGATTTTCAGGTATGAGCATTTTCTGAACTTCTTCAGCAAGTTCTATTTCTTTTTTGAAACGCTCTTGACTAAGTTGTTTTTTCCAAAGCTTTTTATTTTCCACAGCCATTACGATCATATTGGTAATCGTCGTGATAAATTGGATTTTATTATAAACATCATCTTGTTTATAAACGCCACCAATGAGAGCATAAGCTATGGGATTATTTTCGTGAATTATGGGAAGTAGAATATCAAAGTCCTGGAGTTCCAGTGCATCTGTTTCTTTTATAGCATGTGGTTTGGTAAAAGGCAATAACAATTGTTCTACCCGGTTATAAAAAATCAATTCATCTTGATCGATGCTGGTAACCATTTTCCATCCTTCATCTTCTACGATCAATGCCATTTTATCGATGCCCATTTCCCAGCTAAGGAAATTTTTATAAATCCTATAAAGACCTTCAGAAGGCACATTATCATTAATCGCTTGGGTAATAGTCAATAGGGATTTTATCTGCAGTTGTTTTAAACTCAGTTCTTTTTCCAGTCGTTCTATTCGTTCCAGTTCAGCGCTCATCATAACTAATTGCTTTTCTTCACATCAAATGCATCTCTTAATCCTGCTCCCACTAAGTTAAAGGATAAAACTAATATCATTAGCGTTATTGCAGGTACGACCGCCAAAAATAACTTTCCTGTCATGGCATAACCATAATGTTCGTTCAACATATTACCTATGGAAGGAGTAGGGGGTTCCACCCCAAAACCAATAAAACTTAAGCCCGCTTCTACCAGTACAGCAGTAGAAAAATTTGCAGCTGCCATTACGAGAACAGGACCCATTATATTAGGTAGAATATGCACGAATAAAATTTTGGGGACACCCATACCCATATTTTTAGCCGCCATAACGAACTGCTCATTTTTAAGCAACATCACCTGGCCACGCACTATTCTCGCCAGTTCTACCCACATAGTCAAACCGACTGCAATAAAAATTACTATCAAGCCTCTATCAAATGCTAAGACAATAGCAAACACCATAAGAATAGTGGGAATTGACCAATTAACATTTAATATCAACATGATGAGCTGATCCCATATTCCTCCTAAGAACCCTGCTAATGCACCCATCAATATGCCCATAATCAAGGAAATTATCACGGCTACTAATCCTACTAACATCGATACTCTTATTCCTAAAATAATTCTAGAAAATATATCTCTTCCGAATTTATCCGTACCTAAAAGAAAAGTTTTGGTGCTCGTGTATTTTTCTAAATTTTGAGTGTCCTCAAAGGGGATGATTTGTGTTCTGCCGTAATAGTTGGTTATAGAAACGGTGCTTTCGTCCTTCGCTAGTTCTTCATAAACATAATAGTCAATTGCTTCTTTCTTACCGTGAACTAACTTCTGCAATATATTTTGACTTGTTTTTTTTCCTTTTCGGGGTAAACCCAAAATTTGTGCTTTGAAGCCTGGTTTGCTTAAAGAGATGGTCTGGAATTGTTGATTGGCATTAGGGGAATTATCCGGAATGTAGAGATAAGCGAAAATAGAAAACAGGAACATAAAAAGGATAATGCATAAAGAGAAAAATGCAGATTTATTCTTTCTAAAAGTAACCCAAAATAACTTTTTTTCCGACATGAATAATTAGTCTTATTCCCAAATGTCGGGATTATAATGTGAAAGCCAAATTATACCTAGGTATAAAATAAAGCTATGAAATCATTAATCTTTAAGCTTATCGTTATTTCTGTGTCTATTTATATCGCGCTTAGTCTTTTTTTGTAAATTTTGGGCGAAAGCCTCTTCCAGATCAACACCTAATTGATTACTTAAACAAGTCAGGACGAAAAAAATATCTGCAATTTCATCAGATAACATTTTCTTCTTTTCTTCATCCGAAGGCGGATTTTTAAAAGACTGTTCACCATAAATACGAACAATTAGTCGAGAAAACTCACCTACTTCTTCATTCAATAACAATGTATTAGTCATCTCATCAAAATACCGGACACCAATATCATTGATCCATTCATCTACTATTTTTTGATATTGCTTTATTGTCATCTACTCTTTATTATGACTATCAATAATAATGGTAACTGGACCATCATTTTCTATAGATACTTGCATATCACTTCCAAATTTCCCTGTTTCTACTTTCAACTTACTTTCCGAACGTAGTTTATCTACAAATTTTTCATACATCGGTTCAGCAAAGGGAGGTTTAGAAGAGCGAATATAGGAAGGTCGATTTCCTTTTTTTGTGGAGGCATATAATGTGAACTGAGAAATCACTAAAAAATCACCTTGAATATCCAAGATACTTTTATTCATCACATCGTTCTCATCAGGAAAAATTCTCAGATTCATAACCTTACGAATCAACCATTCTATATCACTATCTGTATCTTCATCACATATTCCGATAAGAATATTCAACCCTCTTCCAATTTTATTTTCATCCTTATCATCAATGATTACAGAAGAAGAAGAAACACGTTGTATAACTAATCGCATTATATGAAAGTAAATAGATTAATTTCTGTTGGAATAGCAGCAGTTAGATCTTTCTCATTATAATCATCATCCAACAAACGATTAGTTACTTTATAGAAATCGTATGCTTCAGGGTGAAATTTTTTATTCAACATTACTTCTGCAGCGCTTAAGTTCGGTTCTTCCATCCACAATTTCTGTTCTTTACTTGTAAACTCAATAGGGAAATCGTTGCAGATGAAATTATTTATCTTACGTGTAATGAGAGCTGTAGTAGCTAGATAATCTTCACCACTTCTATACTCATCCCACAGACAAGCCAATTTCATAAGATTTTTATCTTTACGTTCAATTCTGTAAGGAGTGTATTCTAAACCTTTTTTATGTATATAATATATAGCATCGGCTAAGATCACACCTCTTTTGGAACGAAAAGGAATTCTAGATGAAGGCTTACTTGCAATTTCTACAGTATCTATTTCAGTTAGATTTCCTCTATTATTAAGTCGTTTAGAGAAATGTGGAATTAGTCCCCACTCTATAGTATACATTCTTGTAGGATTCACATCTAACAGACAATATACTTTTTGACCAGGGGCAATTTGATATTTATGGTTAAAAGCTTTGGGGAAAGTTAGGTTTCCGCATTCAGAAGTCACTTTTTCTTTTGAAATTGCGAGAGATAATTTAAAACTCATAAATAATACTTATACACATTAAAAAAATATATAAAGTGTAAATATCATAAAATCAGTGGTATAATTAATAATTTTTACACATATATTTTCAACAGACTTGTGTAAAACTTTCTAGTTATCAACAAGAATCTGGAAATTTAGCTTAATGTGTATAAGTTTATATTTTTCAATAATGCTTTTATGACTTGTTAGAAGTTTTTACACAGAGGTAGGGAAAATAATTTTTCAAAAGACAGGAAATTACATAGTTATCCATGGATGTGTAAAACAATTATAATTTAGCTTAAAAGGTTAAGAGATCACAATATAAAAAGCAAGTTATCAACTGTATTAAATTAATAGTGTGGATAAATATAAATTTAACACATTGATAATCAATTAAATAACATAATTTATATGGAATGAGGATAAAATTATCCACATAGTGTTTATAATGAGATAATTATGTGGAAAAGATGGTATATGAAGTGTAGAACATATAGTCTTTCCATAAGCAAATTAATAAGCTACTTCTTTAAAACAGTTATCCACTTTTCCACTATACTAATAATGAATAGTAAATTCTTTTATTTATAAAGAATATATATAAATATTAAAAGGGAATGTGGGAAAAGTGATTTTTCTTAATTGATTACTTTTGCAAAAAAGAACATGAATGTCCTGGAAAGATAAATGGTTTAAAAGATTAATTGTCATCAATTTCCTTCTGGTTTTTGTTGTTATCCTAGCAGGTTCTATTGTACGGGTTACAGAATCTGGAATGGGATGTCCAGATTGGCCAAAATGTTTTGGAGCACTTATTCCCCCTATTAGTCAGGATCAGGTTACTTGGCACAGCGGTGATTCTTATTTTGAAGGCCAAATGATTATTCATAACGAGAAGTTATTCACAGCAAAGAGTGATATTACTTCTTCTAGTTCTTTTGATTTAACTAACTGGGAAGAATATACAAAGCATGATTATGCGATTTATAATCCTTTGCATACTTGGGTAGAGTTTATTAACAGGCTGGCAACAGTAGCATTAGGTTTTCCTGTTATGGCTATGTTTTTTCTTTCTTTCCTTTATTGGAAATCTAAGCGACTAAATATATGGTTGGCCTTCTCGGTTTTATTCCTTGTCGGTTTTCAAGCTTTTCTTGGAAAGCTCGTTGTAGATTCTAATCTTCAAGGACAAACGATCACTATTCATATGATAGGTGTGTTTGCTATTTTAGCTGTTTTGATTCTGATGTACAATGGAATGAGTAAACGTTATATCCACAGTATTTTTCAACATAAGTTGTTTAAAAACCTCTTTATAGTTTCGTTAGTACTTACTTTAATCATGGTCATACTTGGTACACAAGTTAGAGAACAAATTGATGAGATAGCAAAGACAGATTTGTTGAGAACCGAGTGGACAAGTGAATTAGATTTTCTTTTCATAATTCATAGAAGTTTGATCTGGCTTGTATTTGGATTAAATGGATATCTTATTTATACAGCTATTAAAATGAATTGGAGGAAATCAAAATGGATTTCAGTTGGCACAGTGATTTTGATTCAAGCTTTGATAGGTATATTATTTTCGCATTTTGGATTTCCCAAAGTTGCTCAGCCATTACACTTAGTTTTAAGTGCAGTTTTATTCGCTATACAATTTGATTTATTAATCAAGTTATTTAGATCCAAAGATGATTTAGGCGAAGGTCTAATAGCTTAGAATATCTTATTACTTTTTGTATTTATCTTTAATTCTTCCAGCTGCTATAAAGCCATCTGTCCAATAAGATGATTCAAGTGAATCTAGTCGTAATCCTTGACCTTTAGCTGCTGACTTTTTAGAAGTAGCATGAACAAATATTTGCTTGTCTAAATAGATGGCAACATGTGTTATTCTTTTAGAAGTAGTATGGGGATTAGTAAAGAAAAGTAGATCTCCTTCTTTAATATTTTTCAGTTTGATTTTTTCACAATAATTATCCAACAGCTGTTGAGAACTTCCCTTTATTTTAAATCCATATATTTCTTCTTGCATAACTCTTGTAAACCCACTACAATCTATACCTGACTTTTTAGTCTCATTCCTCCAGTTTTTTGAACCGTAGTTTTTCCATGTTGGAGTTCCATAATTAGTTTTAAGCCATGAAACTATAAACCAGTATAATTCAGGATTTGATTCTTTATAGGTAATTATCTGCTCTAAGTGCTGAGTGTATTCTTTTTCAAGGTCTAAGTATTCTTTTGGGATATCAATAAAAGAGTCAGGATTATCATTTGAATAGAAGAATGATAATGAAAAGAATAGTGCTAATAGAAATATTAGTTTTCTAGCAGAGACTTTATAATTTTTCTTAGACATAAAAAAAGCTTCGTTAAAACTAACGAAGCTCTTATATATAAAATTTTGTTCTTGACTAAGATCTATCTGAATTAGCTCTTTGCATTGGGTTTTTAGAAGGTCTTCTATTACTTTTAAAAAGTTCGAAACGATCTTCTTCTGTTTGTGGAGGAAAGTAATTATTAGTTCTATCTACATCTGCTGTTTCAAGGAATGGATCTAATACAATTTTCTTTATTTCTTTTTCTCTTTTGAAAGTTTTAGTTACGGAAGTATTTCCTCTTCTCCATATTTCAGCTGGTATTCTAACAACCTCATTTGTTCCATCTGTATATTGGAATTCAAAGATAACTGGCATTACGAGTCCGCCTTTATTTTCGAAAGTAAGTTCATAGAAATTATATCCAGCTTTTAAGAATTCTTTTTCTTCTTTACTTAGACTAGCATAATATTTTTCGTATTGCTTATCATCTAATGAAGTAGCATCAAGTGGATCATAAGAGTTGTAAAAATCATTAAGACTAGGATCTTTTTCAGCATATGTTTCTTTTATCTCTTTTTCATTTCTTTGTTGAGCGATAGTTTTTGGTCTTTCATCTCTCATTTCTTTTTTCCATTCTTTTTCTTTTCTAGGATTTCCAGAATCGAGAGTATACCATTGTACATCATTCAATGAGATATCAACATTATCAGTTGTATAAAACCATCCTCTCCAATACCAATCGAGATCTACTGCTGAAGCATCTTCCATTGTTCTAAAAAAGTCAGCAGGTGTAGGATGTTTAAAAGCCCATCTTTGTGCATATTCTTTGAAAGCATAATCGAAAGCTTCTCTTCCCATTACTGTTTCTCTTAGTATATTGAGAGCAGTTGCTGGCTTTGCATATGCATTACTACCAAACTGCATTATAGATTCACTATTTGTCATAATAGGAGATAAGTTTTCCTTATCACTTTTCATATAATCAACGATCTTGTAAGGCTCACCTCTACGAGAAGGATAATCTCTTTCCCATTGTTGTTCTGTTAGATATTGAACGAAAGTATTCAGACCTTCATCCATCCATGTCCATTGTCTTTCATCACTATTTACAATCATAGGAAAGAAGTTGTGTCCTACTTCGTGAATAATAACTCCTATCATTCCATATTTAGTTCTAGCTGTATAAGTTCCATCTTTTTCAGGTCTTCCGAAGTTGAAACAAATCATAGGATATTCCATACCGATTCTATCGGCATGAATAGACCATGCTACTGGATATGGGTAATCGATAGTATAATGAGAATACCATTTAAGAGTATGAGCTACTGCTTTCGTAGAGTATTGTTCCCAAAGAGGATTTCCTTCTTTAGGATACATAGACATGGACATTACAGTTTTACCATTAACATCAGTCGCCATTGCATCCCATATAAACTTTCTGGATGATGCAAAAGCAAAGTCTCTTACCATATCAGCTTTGAAAGACCAAGTCTTTTTATCCTTCGCACGTTTTCCTTCTCTCTTTTCTGCTTCATCTTGAGTAGCGATTATCACTGGTTGTTCAAACTCTTTTCGAGCCTGGTTCATACGTTTCTTTTGAGCAGAGGTTAAGATATCATCTTCATTGCTTAGTGTACCGGTTGCAGCTACAAGGTGATCAGACGGGACAGTGATGTTTACTTCATAGTTTCCGAATACTAAAGCAAATTCACCTCTACCTAGGAACTGTTTATTTTGCCATCCTTCTACATCATCATAAACACACATACGCGGGAAGAATTGAGCAATAGTGTATAAGTAGTTATCATCTTCTTCGAAGTATTCGAATCCACTTCTACCACCAATTTTTAATCTGTTATTAATGTTATACCACCATTTGATTTTGAAGGAAAATGATTCACCTGTTTTAAGATCATC
Organism: uncultured Saprospiraceae bacterium; assembly: GCA_964607315.1. Lineage (GTDB taxonomy): Bacteria > Bacteroidota > Bacteroidia > Chitinophagales > Saprospiraceae > JAHDFB01. The sequence continues at coordinate 13,048 of CAZSKA010000032.1, forward strand.
AGGAAGATCGATTCTCATCATTGTTTGATTTACAAAGTGAGTAAGGTCATTTCCTTTTGTATCCTTTACATATTCTAATTTGAAACCACCGTCGAAGCTAGGATCAAGACCTTGAAGTTGTCTCATAGACATTCTTTCATTGACGTTTTGAGTGCTGATTTTATGAGTATCAGAGTCTTTAGCTCTCATGTTCTGATCAAGTTGGATCCAAAGATAACTTAGAACATCAGGTGAGTTATTGAAGTAAGTAATAGTTTCTTCCCCATAAATTCGTTGATTATCATCATCGAGTTCGATATCCATAACATAGTCAGCCTGTTGTTGCCAGTAGTCTACACCGGGTGCACCAGACGCAGTTCTGTAGGAATTAGGAGTAGGCAGTTCAGGACCTAATTGGCTGAACGGATACTGATTAGAGTTAATTTGAGCGGTTAAACCCAAAGTGAAAATAGAGATAAAGCTTAGTAATAATATTCTCATAAATATTGATTTTTTAAAATAATCCGTAAATGTAACGAAATTGCGTGTAAGATGTTTGTCGGGTATGTATCATAAATAGTGGGTAGGGGTGTGGAGTTTATTTGTTCCACGTGGAACATGAGGAATAGGAGTGGGGTGATTTTGGGTTTTGATATGGTGCTTTCGGCTTCGCTCAATCACCGGGGGATTGGAAGTGCTTTTGATTTTGTGATTTCGGCTGCGCTCAATCACCGGGAATTTGAAATGCATTTGATTTTGTGCTTTCGGCTTCGCTCAATCACCGGGAATTTGAAATACTTTTGATTTTGTGATTTCGGCTTCGCTCAATCACCGATATAAAATGAAGAAGATATTATGAAAAATGTTATCGGTCCCTGAGCACTAGCCGAAGGGTCCGTTGATAGAAAAATGATTTCGGCTGCGCTCAATCACCGATATAAAATGAAGAAGATATTATAAAAAATGTTACCGGTCCCTGAGCACTTCGACTAACGCTCAGTGGGGACCGCAGTCGAAGGGCCCATTGATAGAAAAGTGCTTTCAGCTGCGCTCAATCACCGATTAAGAGCAATGAAATTTATTGCAAAATGATCACCGGTCCTTGAGCGTTAGCCGAAGGGCCCGTTGCTGCAAGATTGATTTTTACTTCGGTTCTAATTTTGTGTTTTCGACTTCGCTTAGTCACCGATAAAGAGAGATGAAAATATTATGAGAAATGTTGTCGATTCATGAGCACTTCGACTATCGCTCAGTGAGGACGGTTGTTATATAAATAAAAGAATATCAATTTTAGAATTCTATTTTTTATTAGTTTTACATAACTAATAAAGAACATCATGAAAGGATTTATGTACATATTACAATGTTCAGATAGAACCTATTATACAGGAAGCACCAAAAATATAAGTTTAAGAATACAACAACATAAGGAGGGTTTAGGATCAAATTATACCTCAAAAAGATTACCTGTAAAAATCGTTTATATTGAAATTTTTAAGAGGATTGATGTAGCATTTAAAAGAGAAAAACAAATTCAAGGGTGGTCTCGAAAAAAGAAAGAAGCCCTTATAAATAATATACCAGAGAAATTACATGAATTAGCAAAATGTTTGAATGAAACCTCACATGTGTTTTATCATGAGAGAATGAAAGCATTGAAGAATGAAAAGTGATTTTGGCGTATGTTTATCACTTGGTGATTTCGGCTGCGCTCAATCACCGATAGAGAGAGATAAAAATACTGTAAAAAATTTATCGGTCCCTGAGCACTTCGACTAACGCTCAGTGGGGACCGCATCCGAAGAGCCCGTTGCTGGAAATGTGATTTCGACTACGCTCAATCACCGGACATTTGAAGTGCTTTTGACTTTGTGATTTCGACTCCGCTCCATCACCGAAAAGAAAAATTTATTTGGTGAAATGCTGTCGGTCCCTGAGCGAAGTCGAAGGGCCCGTTGCTAGAAAAGTGCTTTCGGGAACGCTCCATCACCGAAAAGAAAAATTTATTTGGTGAAATACTGTCGGTCCCTGAGCGAAGTCGAAGGGCCCGTTGCTAGAAAAGTGATTTCGACTTCGCTCAATCATCGAAAAAGAGAGATAAAAATATTATGAAAAATATTACCGGTCCCTGAGCACTTCGACTAACGCTCAGTGGGGACCGAAGCCGAAGGGCCCGTTGTCTCAAATGTACTAACGCTCAGTGGGGACCGCATCCGAAGGGCCCATAAAGCGGATATCATCCTAACATCCACGAAATAAAATCTTCATAATTTTGAATTGCACTTTTTTTACTTTCTTTATTTTTTAGATCAAGTAGAGATTGAGGAATTTCAATTTCTTCTTTCAATATATTATTTACAATTTCTGTAAATTTTGCTGGATGTGCTGTGCCTAAGAATATTTTATTATGATCTTTATTTATTTCTTTTTCTTTTAGTGAATTAAAAGCAACTGCTGCATGTGGCTCAGAGGTATAATTATATTTTTCTTTTATTTCTCTTAAGGCAATTGATGTTTCATTGTCATTATAACTGTAAGATAAAGTCTGAGATTTTATATTGTTCCACGTGGAACCATTGAGCGTTTTGTATCTTGGAAAATTACTGGGATTTCCAACATCCATTGCATTACTTATGGTAGATACTGATGGCTTCGAATTATATTCTCCTGATTTATAGAATAGAGGAATTGTATTATTTGCATTATGGGCAGCTACAAGAGTATCTATTGGCAATCCCATATTTCTTGCTAATGAACCTGCACTTATATTTCCTATATTTCCACTAGGTACTGCAATACTTATTTTTCTATCAAAGCCTATTTGTTTTACAGCTTCAAAATAATAAAAAGACTGGGGAATAAGTCTTGATATATTTATACTGTTAGCTGAACTTAAATTGTATTCGTGTAGATCGGGATCAAGAAATGCTTTTTTAACCATAGCTTGACAGTCATCAAATGTTCCTTCAACTTCTATTGCTTTTATATTATCTCCCCAAGTTGTTAATTGTAATTCTTGAAGGGGACTTACTTTGTCTTTAGGAAATAAAATGACTACTTCTATATTTTCAACATTATGAAAACCAGCAGCAACTGCTCCCCCAGTATCTCCACTTGTTGCAACAAGTATGGTTAACTTTTTATTTTCTTCACTTATAAAATATGACATTAATTCAGCCATAAACCTTGCACCAAAATCTTTAAAGGCAAGAGATGGACCATGAAATAATTCTTGGATGTATAATTGGTTAGTGAGTTTTTTGATCGGTGCAGGAAAATTAATTGCCTTATAGCATATTTTTTCTAGATCTTTTGCAGGTATCTCTTCACCAATTAAATTTTTTGCTACCCTAAACGAAATTTCAGGAAAGCTGTATAGATGTAAATTATTAATAAAAGCAGAATCTAAGCTATTGATTTCTTGTGGTAGATAAAGTCCTTTATCCTTCGGTAATGAATTAAGTGTTGCTTCTTTTAAGTTTACAACATTCAATTTATTGTTTGTACTATTTAATTTCAAGATTTGCGATTTTAAGCAAATATCTTATTATTATATTTTATAGCAATCTTACAGTTAGCAGAATTGACACTTATTAATGTAAATAACTGATAATCAGCTATCTAAATAATGTAATTGAACCAGTTTTTGTTTCTACTGTGGAGTCTATTAGTTCAATTTCTATAATATATGAATATATACCTTGATTTACTTCTTTTCCATTTAATCTTCCATCCCAAGAAATATCTTCAGAAAAAGGATCAGCATTTTCCACATGATGAACTCTATTTCCCCATCTATCGAATATGCTAAATTGTACAACTCTAGTTGTTATTAACTCTTGGGGATAAAATATGAAGGAATCATTTATGTTATCGTTATTAGGAGTAAATATATTAGGCACATAAACTTTAATATTTCTATTTACTCTGATGTTAATAGTATCTCTTGTAATGCAATTGTTATCTGATGTTGCTTCAACTATTAACCTTCCATCTGTAAAAGGAAGAAAAGTTAATTCTGTGCAAACATCGAAACAGTTTGTATCATATATGCTTTGATAAATAGTATTTAGTAAGTCAAAATTATGTTCAAGGTTTACAGTTACCTCATTTCCTAAATCCACTTCTAAATCATTTCCTAAATCAATAATAAATGGTTCAGGTGAATTTACTGATATTATTGTTTCAATTGTGCAACCAAAGGCATCTACTACCGATAATGCATAATCATCGGCACCAAGATTCTCTATCAAATTTTGGACCCCGAGTCCATTCAAAAAAAGGTTATATGGTTCATAGGCATTCTGAACAGAAGTGATATTTATTGTTCCATCAAAAGCATCAATACATGAAGGCTCTGTATCTGTAGCATCAATCATTATTCCTTGATCGGGAAAAACAGAAAGTTCTAAAGTAACTATACTATCACAACCTAATCTATTTAATAAAGTATCAACACTGATGCCAGTTTCGGTATAGATATTATTTCCTATGACTACACTTAGGCCTTCACAAATACTATCAGTGAAATCAGTAAATTTTGGAATTACTTCTACTATTTTTGTATTAGAAATAATTTGACAAAAAGGATTAGAGAGGTTTGCATCATTACTAGCCAATTTATACCTGTAGTAATATGTTCCGGCTGCTAAATTATCAAATAAGAAACTTGTTGCATTCTCTCCATTTAGGTCTATCCAAGTATTTCCTTGATCAAAACTTTGTTGCCATTGTATAGCAGGATTGTCAAATTGATCTCCTAAAATTGTTGCATCAAGAAAAACAGCTTCTCCATCGACACAAACATCTTGTACTGTTTCCGGTAGAATAAAAGCTTCAGGTCCGCAAGCTCTAAATGAAATATTATCAAGAGCTAGGTCATTTCCTATTCCACCTGGTGCATTATTGGCTAAAGATAATTTAACTGTTGTTTCTCCAGGATCGGTAGTAAATGTGAACCCATAGGAATTCCAGATTCCATTTTCTGGTACGTTTCCTGTAGTGAATTGGACAATATCATTAATTAAAAAAGAGACATTAGGACGTATTAAGTTATTCCCAAAATGAAGATTAAAAACATCAGTTGAAAATTCATATAGCGTATTTTCACATAAACCTTCTATAGTTTCTTCATAAAAAAGACCTGGCTCAAAACTAGCATTAACGACCATCATGTATCCTTCAGGATCATCACTATTATCTTGTATATCAGACCAACCCCATTCGAATATCCAAGGTGTTATGTCATTCGTTAAAGTGTAAGAACCATCAATAGGAGGAGGATTAGTAATGTAGTTATAACCTGGTGCTATTCCTGGATCGTCTAAAGGAACGTTCTCTTCACCAGATCCAAAATTTCCATCAGTGAATATATTTTCACCCAAATTTCCGTCACACAATTGCGCGTTTATTTGTGTTAGGGTTAGAACCCAAAGGAATAGTATGAAAGAAAATTTTCTTTGCATAAAACAAATATACTTTTAGTAAGCATATAATTAGCTTAAATTATTTCAATCGTTTCATTAGTTTTGTGCTATGACAAATAATGATATGGAAAAAACAATCATTTCGCAGCTTCTATCTGAAGGTAAAAGATTAAAAGTTTACAATAGTTTAAGCGGTAAAAAAGAGGAGTTTGTTCCTCTTACGGATGGTTTTATAGGGATGTATATCTGTGGACCTACAGTATACAGTGATGTTCACTTAGGTAATTGTATGACTTTTACCAAGTTTGATTTAATATATAGATACCTTTTAGCTTTAGGTAATAAAGTTAGATATGTCCGAAATATTACGGATGTTGGTCATTTATTAGATGATGGAGAAGATAGAATAAGTAAAGGTGCTCGGTTAGATAAACTAGAACCGATGGAGGTTGTACAAAAGTACACGAATGGCTTTCATGATATGATGCGACTTTTCAATAACAAAAGGCCATCTATAGAACCTCGTGCTACTGCGCATATTATCGAGCAAATAGAGATGGTACAGCAAATCTTAAATAATGGGTATGGATATATAGCAAATGGAAGTGTGTATTTTGATACAATTAAATTTGCAAAAGAAGGGAAAGGCTATGGTGAGTTGTCAGGAAGGAAGATTGATGATTTAATTGCGGAATCTAGAGATGACCTAAAGAATCAAGGTGATAAAAGACATCCATCAGATTTTGCTATATGGATGAAAGCAGATGAAAATCATTTAATGAAATGGGAATCTCCTTGGTCATTAGGATTTCCAGGATGGCATCTTGAATGTTCAGCAATGAGTACAAAATACCTTGGTAAAACATTTGATATTCATGGCGGAGGTAATGATTTGAAATTTCCACATCACGAAAATGAAATTGCCCAAAACATGGGTTCTTGCAATTGTCAGCCAGCTAATTATTGGTTGCATACGAATATGTTGTTGATGAATGGAAAGAAGATGTCGAAAAGTGATGGGAATACCATTACTCCAACACAACTTTTGACAGGAGAAAGTGAACATATTACTAAGTCATTTTCACCTATGGCTTTACGTTATTTCATGTTACATTCTCACTATAGAAGCACACTTGATCTAACAAATGAGGGATTAATAGCAGCTGAGAAAACGTATAAGCGATTAATGGATACCCTAGAGTCTTTAGAGAGCTTATCATCGAAGGTTGATAAAGGTACAGAGGATGATGCAGTTCATAAATCTCTTCAAGATATGCATCTTCATATGATGGATGACTTTAACAGTCCAAGAGCAATTGCTAGTATTTTTGAGATTATTCCAAAAATAAATACGCAAAAAACGAATGATGCTAAAGATACATTAGGTAAAGAGATGATAGAAATTTTGAAGCTTGAATTAATAACAATGATTTCAGATGTATTTGGATTGTATAATGAAAAAGAATCTAGTGGTGATTCGGAAACGGTAGATGGATTAATGCAATTGGTGATTGATTTAAGAGCAAATGTAAGAGCAAATAAAGATTGGACAAGTGCAGATAAAATAAGAGATGGATTAAAAGCATTAGATATTAAATTAAAAGATGGAAAAGATGGTACAGAATGGTCTTATGAGTAAATATTTATTTTTCTTCTTGATAATAGGCTTTATCGTAGTATCATGTAAAAATGAGCCTACATCAATTCCACCACCAAAGTTGGTTGTACCAAAATTCAATGCGGATTCGGCTTATGCATATATTGAAAAACAAATAAACTTTGGACCTCGAGTCCCAGGAACACCTGCGCAAATAGAATGTAGAGATTGGATAAAATCGAAAATGGAGAGTTATGGTGCAAAGGTAATAGAGCAAACATACACGGCAAAAATCTATAACGGAGATGAATTACCTGGATATAATATTTTGGCACAATTTAATCCAAGTGCAAAAAAGCGAGTGATGCTTGCCGCTCACTGGGATACAAGAATGGTAGCAGATAAGGATGAAGATCCGAATAAAAGAAGTGAAGCTATAGATGGAGCAGATGATGGAGCAAGTGGAACGGCAGCATTAATAGAAATCGGGAGATTATTGCAGCAAGAGAAAATGAAAAATTTAGGGGTTGATTTAATGTTCTTTGATCTAGAAGATCAGGGTGGATTAGATGGTGAAACTGAAGAAGTAAGTACATATGCATTGGGCTCTAAGTATTGGTCAGAAAATGTGGTTCCTTCTGGATATAAAGCAGATTTCGGTATTTTATTAGATATGATTGCTGCTAAAGGAGCCCGATTTGGTAGAGAAGGATATTCTAGTCAATATGCAGGTATTTATGTAGATAAAATATGGGATTTGGCTGGAAAAATGGGAAAAGGACATTTATTTCAAAATTTTGATTCTGGTGGAATAGGTGATGATCACATTCATGTGATACAAGCAGGTATACCAATGGTGGATATAATTAATCGTCCTATGATAACCAAACATGGATTTGGTCATTACCATCATACACATAAAGATGATATTTCAATTATCGATAAATCTAATTTGAAAGCAGTTGGTCAAGTAGTTACAGCAGTAATATATAGACATGCAGTGGGTAGGTTTTAATCTTTAAGAACTTTGAAAGGATTCGTATCGTTATTCTAAAAAAGAAAAAATGAGAACATTTATATTAACTTGTTTATTTGGATTTGTAATTAGTTTTTCAATTCAAGCGCAAGAAGCTAATATTTGGAAAACGTTATCAAAGATTTCGTATAAAAAAGAGTATGATGAGATTTTAGGTTTTAAAGTTGATGTACCTGTTTTTAGTAAAGAGGTTCAAGAACTGGAAGGGATGGAAATAGTGGTAAAAGGATATATTATTCCTGTGGAAGGATATAAAAATCATAAAGAGTTTATTTTTTCAGCTTTTCCTTATAATATGTGTTTTTTCTGCGGAGGTGCTGGACCAGAAACAGTCATGGAGGTAGAAGCTTTAGAAGAAGTTGCTTTTACTGCTGAGCAAATTCAAATCAAGGGTATACTAAAACTTAATGATGAGGACATTAATAATTTGATGTACAAACTCGTGGAAGTCAAACCAATAAAATAATAAGATATTAATAATCAATTATTTAGTCCTTATTCAAGGCATAATTTATTTAATTCACTAATTTTGCGGATTGTAAAAATATAAAAATGGCAACGCCTAGATCTGTAGCTTTTTATACCTTGGGATGTAAGTTGAATTTTTCAGAAACATCGTCTATTGCTGATCAATTTAGATCACATGGATTTCACGTGTCTGAATTTGAAAAAGGAGCGGATATATTTATAGTAAATACTTGTTCAGTTACAGATTTTGCAGATAGAAAGTGTAGAAAGATTGTAAGAGATGCAAGAGCTATAAATACAGATGCAAAGGTGGTAATTATTGGTTGTTATGCTCAGTTGAAACCAAAAGAAATAGCAGAGATAGAAGGAGTTGATTTAGTTTTAGGAGCAAAAGAGAAATTTAATCTAGTTCACCATATTGAAGAATTATCATATGCTAATGATAAGGCGATGATAAAAGCAACAGAGATTTCAGAAGTCAATACTTTTGTACAGGCATTTAGTCACGACGATAGAACGAGGACTTTTCTTAAAGTTCAGGATGGATGTGATTATAAATGTAGTTTTTGCACGATTCCATTAGCAAGAGGCAAATCACGAAGTGATACAGTGGAGAATGTGAAATTGAATGTTCATAAAATTGTAGAAGCGGGAAAAAAGGAGATAGTGTTGACAGGAGTGAATGTTGGAGATTTTGGTAATGGAACTGCGATTATAGAGGGAACAAGAGCTAAAAAAGAAGACACTTTTATTGATTTAATTCGGGAACTAGATAAAATTGACGGAATAGAAAGATACAGGATTAGTTCTATAGAACCTAATTTATGTACTGCAGAGATTATAGAGTTTGTTAGTCAGTCAAGATCATTCTTACCTCATTTTCACATGCCTTTACAATCAGGAAGTAATAAAATGCTAGCTTTGATGCAAAGGAGATATAAGCGTGAATTATATACAGAACGTGTGGAATTAATAAAAAAATTAATGCCTCATGCTTGCATAGGAGTTGATGTGATAGTAGGTTTTCCAGGTGAAACAGAAGAAGATTTTTTAGAGACGTACAATTTTTTAAATGAACTTCCTGTTTCCTATCTACATGTATTTACATATTCAGAAAGACCGAATACTAAAGCAACAGAAATGGATGCTTCAGTAGATATGCATGAACGAAGGAAAAGAAATAAAATGCTGAGAATTTTGAGTGAGAAGAAAAAAAGAAAATTTACTCAGGAATTTTTGGATACTGAAAGAGAAGTATTAATCGAAAAATCTAAAATAGAAGGATATTTATCTGGCTATACAGATAATTATATTCGCATAGAAATTCCCTATAAAGAAAATACATTGAATACCATTAAAAAATTAAAACTAAACGAGATTAATGAAAATGGACTGGTTCTTGCAGAATTTGCAGCAGAGACTGTGCATTAATTAAATGTATTACGATTAGAAAATTTATATTCATATTATTTATTGTTTGTTTTTATTTTGGGCTTAAAGCCCAAAGTTTACAGGTTGGCCATCCTGTAAATCAATGGTATCCTAGTCAGATAAATAATTATAAAGGGATGGATATTGATGAATATGGAAG
>CAZSKA010000033.1:0-22989 GCA_964607315.1 uncultured Saprospiraceae bacterium
CCCAAAAAACCAATTGAAAACAATTTATCTTTTATTACCCTTTGGTAATACTTTTCTATCTTTTTTAGAAATAAGAGCTAATTTAAATTTGTTCTTTAACTTTAAGCTTTATTTCATTTTTGTGAAGTATAAATATCAATCACACCCTTAAGACTTATTAAAAAAACAAGACACACATTTTTTCTTGACTTAAAATCAAAAAAAAAGTGAAAAAAAATACAAACAACTGATTTTCAGAATTATAAAATTTAATTTTTTTCCTTGGCTAAGCTAAAATCTTTATTTATTTGTCAAAACTGTGGTCATTCTACATCAAAATGGCTTGGTCAATGTCCTTCCTGTAAGGAATGGAACACTCTACATGAAGAGATTGTATCTACTTCGAAGTCAAAAGACAAAAAGCCTTCTTATAGTGAATCTAATGAAAAAGCTGTTCCTCTCAATCTAAATGAAATTCAATCTCTTTCAAGAGAACGTATTTTATTAATGGATTCTGAACTTAATAGAGTTTTAGGTGGAGGCCTTGTTCCTGGATCAATTAGTCTAATTGGAGGACATCCTGGAATTGGGAAATCTACTCTACTCTTGCAATTAGCTCTTCAGGCTTCTGGAAAAGTTTTATATGTATCTGGTGAAGAAAGCGAACAACAGATCAAACTAAGAGCAGAAAGAATAGGAAAGATAAAAGATAATTGTTTCATTTATCCTGAAACTGACACGCTGGAAATTTTAAAACAAGCAAAATTTTTAAAACCCCAATTAATAATAATTGACTCTATTCAGACACTTAGGAGTCCTGGACTAGAATCAGCTCCAGGCAGTGTTACGCAAGTTCGTGAATCTACAGCCGAGCTTCAGCGCTTTGCAAAACAAACGAACATTCCCATTTTGGTAATCGGCCACATTAATAAAGATGGAGCTATTGCTGGTCCTAAGATATTAGAACATATTGTTGATGTGGTTCTCCAGTTTGAAGGTGACAGTAACTATCGTTATAGAATTTTGCGTTCTATCAAAAATCGGTTTGGCTCAACAGATGAAATGGGAATTTATGAAATGATAAATAGTGGTTTAAGGATTGTAGCTAATCCTAGTGCTATGTTATTAAATCAAAGTGATTTGGTTCTCAGCGGGTCTTCTACAGCTGCAGCAATAGAAAGTGCTCGTCCTATTTTTATAGAAACACAAGCTCTTGTATCCACAGCTGTATATGGAACTCCTCAAAGAAGTTCTACTGGATTTGACACTAGACGAATGAATATGTTACTTGCTGTTCTTGAAAAAAGAGCAGGATTTCGATTTGGAGCAATGGATGTGTTTTTGAATATTGCAGGTGGAATTCGCATTTCTGACCCAGCACTTGACATGGCAACTTGTGTTGCTTTAGTCTCTTCTTTAGAAGATATGAGTGTATCTAAGAAAACATGTTTTTGTGGAGAAGTAGGTCTATCTGGTGAAATTAGAGCCGTAAGTAGAATAGAACAGAGAATTCAGGAAGCAGATAGATTAGGATTTACAGATATATATTTACCTAAGCCAAATACCAAAGGTCTCGACCAATCTCGGTATTCCATAAGAATTCATGAAATTAGAATTTTAGGTGAATTATTCTCTGAACTATTTGCTTAAGCCCTAATTAATTGTCAAATTTTAAGTTAAATTATTTTTAAGACAGATTTTAATAAAACTTTTCACTACAAATTGATATTTTTACATTGTGAACTGGAAAGCTATCATATTGTTAATGTGTCTTTTATCGGCTAATTTGCCTTTAGATGCCTTTGTATTTTCATCTTGTTGTGAAGATAAAACAGAGCTTTGCCATTCTGATAATTCAGAAGAAGAGGAAAAAAGCTGTTGTGGTGAAGATGCTTGTGATTGTACAACATGTAATTTAACTAATGTTTATAGTCCTTCAGAAATGACACCCTTGAAATCATTCACATACTTTACAGAATCACATTTCAGCTATGAATTTCAGTATTCTATGGATTCATACTCTTCTTTATTCCGTCCTCCGCTCACGTAGAATTTGATTTTTAATTGGATACCTATGCCCCTACATTAGGATAGTGGCATATTTCTTGAGTCAAATTTTTTAAGTAATGAAACACATATTAATAGCATTTATTTTTTTTATAAGCTTTGGGCTTAAAGCCCAAAATGAAATAAGCATCTGGGTAGATGGTTCTTGCGAAACCTGCCAAGGCCGAATAGAAAAGGCTGCCCTTCAGATAAGTGGGGTAAATACTGCAACATGGAATTTAGAATCCCAATTATTGACAGTTGATGTCAGTGATGATTTTGATAAAGAAAACTTACTAATTCATTTATCTGAAGTAGGATACGATACAAAAAGTTATAAAGCGAGTCATCAAACTGTAGAAAATTATAACTTTTGCTGTTCTTATATTGATAGAAAAAAGAACGAAGCGAATCTGAAAGATAAATCCATAGGAACCTTTGTTCAAAAGGAAATTTGGGTAAATGGTGTATGTGGAATGTGTCAAGATAGAATTCAAGAAACTAGCCTAAAATTCAAAGATATATCTCAAGCACAATGGGATCTTACATCCAAAATTCTTGTAGTTGATGTGCATGAAGATTTTGACATTATTGAGCTACATAAAGCCTTAGCAGAGATTGGTCATGATACTAAACTAGAAATTTCTGATGAGGAAGTTTACAATGATTTGCATGGTTGCTGTAAGTACAGAGATGAAGATGTAATTAATGCACATACTAGTGAAAGTATCCTTGAAGGATTTAAAAACTGGGATGCAAACGAAGATGCATCTAATACTGTTCATGGTGTTGTTCATGAATTAACTAAGGAAGGTGCAAAATTACCAATTGTTGGAGCAAGCATCAATTGGTTAGGTACTACTAAGGGAGCAGTTACAGATGATCAAGGCTTTTTCTCATTAGATAGAATTGACAAAACGAATAAACTAGTTATTAACTACGTTGGAATTCAAGCCGATACTATAGAGATGTCAGATCAATATGTTGTCGACATTCTAATTAAATCAAATTTCATACTTGACGAAATTAGCATCTCACATAAAAAGAAAACGACTGAAATTTCATTTTTGAATACGAAAAAGATTCGTCAAATCGATCAGAAAGAACTATTAAAGGCAGCTTGTTGTAGTTTATCGGAAAGTTTTGAAACTACTCCATCTGTGGATGTTTCTTTTACAGATGCTGTTACCGGAACAAGGAAAATTGAGTTGTTAGGGCTCGCAGGCCCAAATGTTCAGATCATGCGTGAAAACATCCCTTATGTAAAAGGTCTAGCTGCTTTGAATGGGCTTGAATTAATTCCTGGTCCATGGGTAGAAAGCATGCAATTAAATATAGGAAGTGGTTCTGTGATCAATGGACCAGAGGCACTTACAGGTCAGATAAATGTGGAAATTAAGAAGCCACGTGAAAGCGAGCGTGCATATATTGGATTGTATGGCAATATTCTAGGTCGTTATGAATTAAACGCAAATACAACACAGAATATAAATGATCAATTAAGCACAGCATTAATCATTCATGGTAGTACACGTAGAGGTATAAATGATAGAAATAGCGATGAGTTTTTAGATACTCCTCTAGGAAATCAATTTTACATTCATAACCGATGGAAATACCAAACAAAAAATAATTTACAATCTCAGTTTGGTATAAAATATTCAAGAATAGACAAAACGTCTGGACAACATTCAGATCTAGTTGAGTCAACTACTCCATCAGAGATTTTATGGACAGCTAATCAAAATACGGGGCGATTAGAAAGTTGGTTTAAATTAGGAAAGGTCTTTGATAATGATCCAAATAAATCGATAGGCTTTATTGCTAATTATACACATCATTCACAAATTTCAAGCTTTGGTTATACACGATATTCAGGAACACAAGGTTCTTTATATTCGAATCTTATTTTCTCGCAATTAGTGAATGGCACTACAAACAAAATCAACTATGGACTTAGTTTGCAAGTTGATAACTTCAATGAAGAAATAGGATTTACTAGGTATCTAAGGAATGAAATTTTACCAGGAATTTTTGCGGAATATAATACTTCTGCAGGCGATAAATGGGATTTTGTTTTTGGATTAAGAGGAGATTATCATAATAATTTTGGACTTTTAATAAATCCAAGAGTTCATGCTAAATATGCTCCTTCAGAATTTCAAGCATGGAGATTTTCAGCTGGTAGAGGAATAAGAACAGCAAGTATTTTTGCTGAAAATCCTGGGATTTTTGTTAGTAGTAGAGTAATAAATATCCTAGGAGAAGGAGACACGCCTTATGGCTTAGGTCAGGAAATTGCCTGGAATGCCGGTCTTAGTTATACGCAAGAAGTAATCATTAATGAAAGATCATTGGTTTTCGGAGGAGAATATTTTTACACTTTTTTCGAGAATAATGTTCTAATTGATTTTGTATCTGATGTAAATTCAGTTTCTATATATAATGCAGAAAATGGCACAACAAGTCATAGTGTTCAGTTACATGCGGAGTATGAGATTCTTAAAAACTTTTCTTTAAAAGCTGCATACAGATTCAATGATGTAAGAAGTGATTTCATTTCTGGAAGACAACTGAAGCCACTTATTTCAAGACATCGAGCATTTTTAAATGCTTCTGTCGAATTACCAAAAAGATGGAGTATTGATGGAACATTGAATGTTCAAGGAAGAAAATTAATACCTGATACTTCCAAGAATCCTATTGAATTCCAACTTGAAGAATATTCGCCAACTTTTTTCACTATTAATGGACAAGTAAGCAAATTCTTTAAGAAAGGATTTGAAACCTATTTAGGTGTCGAAAACTTACTTGATTTTAGACAAGAAGATGCCATAGTTGATGCACAAAATCCTTTTGGACCAAACTTCGACAGTTCACTCATCTGGGGACCAGTAATGGGAAGAAACGTATACATAGGTGTAAGGTACAGATTGTATTAAGCCCAAACATGGAAGGACCTTTTCCTGTAAATTTGAAACCATGAAGGTGGTTTTGTTATAAGATGAAGTTATAGCTATGAAGTATTTTGGGCTCAAGCCCAAAATAATAACAATTTAATTTCAAAATGTCGTATAAGATTTTGATACTTAATTTTTCTAGTTCGAGTTAAAAAACGTAGGCATAACAGTAGTTACGGCGAGGCTTTTTAAGGAAGAAATTGAAAGATTAAGTAAAAAGAAATGCGACATTATGGAGTTAAATTGGTATAAAATCATCTATACCTATTCATCAGCTTACATTCCCGCTTTTGGTTATTATAAAACAGTAAATCTTATAGCAGAAGAACCTGACTTTGATTCAACCTTAAAGATGTATTGTCCAGGTAGAAGACCCAAATCCATAATCTGTTTGCCTCGACTAAGAGATCCTGATTCTATTTTTCTTCCAGCCATATCATAAACAAGGAAATTAGATTGATCAGAATCAACATCGATAGTAAATGTACCATAACCAACACTAGGATACAGACTTACATTTTCTCTAGATTCTAGAAAGATTTGTTCTATATCTGAATATTCAAAGCTATTATCCAAATCAATAATTTTCAATCTATAAATATTATGCCCATCCTGTAATCCAGAATCTTCAAATTCATAGTAATTATCTCGATCAGAAAAAGGTACGCTACCAATTTTTACAAATTTACCATCTATTTGTTTTTGAATTTCGAATTCTCTCACATTAAAGGCGCTTGCAATTTCCCATTTCAATCTTGAACTATTAAAGGTTCTATCATGTAAAACATCAAATGCAATAAGTTGAAGAGGAACAATAGGCAGTGTAAATTCCATTACATAAAGGCCGTTATTTGTATCAGATCCAATAACTGTACCTGATGGTAGAAATGGATATACACCCCAGTTAGCAGTGGTTCCATTATAAACTGTATTATTAGGAGTTGTATCATAAAATCCTACCCGAAATGGTTCTCTTTCATTCGATATGTCAAGAATATTTATTCCGTCTTGATAATAGGAGATGTATAGATATCCATTATACACATAAGGGTTGTGCGGTACATTATTAGAAGGTCCTCCGCAAGCTTCTAATAAAGGTTCTTTCCAGGTTGTATCTAAAGAAATTGTTGTTTTGTCACTTTGATCAATGATATAAATCTGTCTGTTTCCTATTTCAGTTGCAACATAGGCATATTCATCATTATCTGTGTTCCAGGAACTATGCGAAAAAGAAGCTTGATCCGGAGTAGGTAACTCTAGAAAGTCCGAAACTCTATTAATATTATTTACGTCCGAGACGTCCCATATCGCATAACCTGTATTTCCATGCGAACAGTATGCTGTATCATTTTTTACGAAAATATCATGGATATAATAACTAGGTCCGCTTGGCACTTCTCCAGGGAGAGTATCCAGTCTTAATTTTTTTAAAAGAGGCGGATTCGTTTCATCAGCTTCAAGGTCATAAATAACCATTCCTTCGCCAAGTCCTGAGTTTGCACCTACCGCATAAAGTCTAGCAGAATTAGTAGAATCAATATAAATATTATGCGAAGCTGTAAAGTCAGAAAGTAAATTATTTACTCGAGGAAAAGAATCAGGTAAATAAGACAGGTCAAAAATTAAAATACCATCTCCACATTCTGATCCTGCATATAAAGTATTTCTCCACGTTTTCATGTCTCTCCATGCACAACTTCCATCGCCATGTTCGCTGCCAACTCTTATAACGTTATCCGTATTTGTAACATCGAAAATTAATATGGAATCGGAAGCTCCTATAATAGCATATTCATTCCCTGCATCATCAACATATCCCCATACGTCATTATAGATTCCAGGTTGATTAGGATCATCATATCTGAATTTAAGTTCCATGTTTAGAGAATCCTCAATACATTGAGCTTGCAAAGAAATAGATGTCACGAATCCAAAAATAATCAAAGTAAATAATAGCCTCATAAAACAAATTTTAAATATCTAATTGTCATGTTTTTAATGGGAAATTAAATTCAAAATGGGGAACATTTTTTAAATCAGTCGGATTATCTAAGAAGATAGTATTATAGATAAAACTAGATTTAAATTGCTTTAATGATATAAATATACAACAATGAACATAAGCATATAATTCCAAAAGGGAATTTTAAGAATAAAAGTAGGGAATATAACTATTTTAGGGTTTTTAGAACCGAATCTAAGCTAAAGTAGAGCTATTAAGATAGAAAAATTATTACCCGAAGTATTTTCTAACAGCTATTCCTATAGAATAACTATTTATATTGTCTTGAACACCAAGATCTAAAATCGGTAACTGATAATTAAAATTGAAGTTAGAGATAATAGAAGTATTTCTAGAAACATTCCTTTCTATCTGTAAACCAGTACGTGTCTGGAAGAAGTAAGGAGATGGAGTTTCTATTTTTTGATTAAAATTATCATCAAAAATCCCATTATTAATTGCTAGTGGGAAAGCTGAATAATCTACATTCTCGTTATCAATTTTAGTAATCCTAGTACCACCTCCACTAGTTAATGTCTGATTTGCAATTAAATCTACATTAGTAATTAAATTAGTTACTAAGCCTGTATTTAATCTTAAATCCCATTTCTTTCCACCAAGAATATTCCAAGAAAAAGTAAGAGGAATGCTAACTATATTATAATTCACAGATTCTATCTGTGTTTCTGTCAAAATAGAAGAAAGTTCACCTGAAACATGGGACACTGCTGGATTATAGGATATTGATTGATATTCTACGCCAGTCGAAACTGTTCCGTTTTTATGTCTCATCCCTATTTTTGAGCTTATAACAGGATATAATTTATTAGTTGAGATATCTGCATTTTTATTTCTACTAGGCAAGTTTCTTAAAGCAGACTCTATATTAGCTATTGCTAAGTTTGTCTCAAAATCAATAAAAAATCTATGTTTTGAAAAATTAGTTTCTTCAACTACACCTTGGATTTTCAATTCCTTTTCTGGTACTACATTATGAATTGCTAGTAAATTCATATTCTGAACCTCTAGAACTTTATCATCAACAAGTCCATGCAATCTGTTTTGGTCTACTTCTGCAAATATTTCCTTTGATGAAGAAACATTCAATATTGTATTTCGATCTAATTCAGTAAAATCAAAAATGCCACCACTATTCAATGTTATATTAGAATTTTCTTGATTGATAAGTTCTTTTTCGTAATTATTGGTAATATTACTATTAGAAACTTCTTTAACAGAAGCAATCAAATTAGTGCTGTTATTTTGAGTAGGAATCTGAAGAGTTAATGATTTATTTAGGAGGTTGTTTGAATCAGTATTCAAACCTTCAAGTTCCTTAATAACTTTTACATCAAGTCCAGGTTCAATTACTTTTTTTATTGATTCTGCAAAAGAATCTGCATAATGAACATCTTTTTTGAATTCATTAAGCCATCCTAATTGTCCAAGACTAAAAATCAGAATTAAAAGAGTAGCTATTTCCAGAGATTTACTTAGAAGGACAGTACGTTTTCTTAATAATTTAGTAGAAATTAAGTCGTATAGTTTTGACCAATTAGATGAAGAAAAACTATTAACTGATAATTGCGATAATTTTCTTTTCACTTGTTCGTCAAATACCTGATCCTTTTGAGAGTCGAGATCTCTTTCCATCCTATCCCAATCAGGAGTGGCATTTGAAGAACTTTCAAAGCCCTTCAACTTTTGTTTTAATATGTCATCAAAATCTTTAGGATCCATACTCATCATACATTATCTTGATCGCTTCACGTAGCTTTCCTCTAGCTTTAACGAGATTACTTCGCGAAGTGCTTTCTGTGATACCTAATTCTTTTGCAATTTCTTTGTGAGAATAGCCTTCTATTACGTATAAATTAAATACAGTTCTGTAGGATGGTGTTAGTTTTTGCAGTGCTTTTAATATTTCTTCAGCAGATAATTCACTTATCACATCTGGCTCATCCGATTTCATATCATATACTATATCAAGACTTGATGTTCTCCTTTTAGATATTTTCCTGTAGTAATCTATAGATGTATTCACCATTATTCTGTGAATCCAAGCTGTTAAAGAAGTACCAGGAGTATATTTGGAAATGTGTCTAAAAACTTTAATAAACCCTTCATGTAAAATATCTTGGGCCTCTGTTTCATCAGTTGCATATCTTAAACAAACAGGTAACATTTTTGCATAATGGTCTACATAGATTTTTTTCTGAGCCCAGCGCTCTCCATTTATACAAGCCTGTATATAGTCTTGTTCGAGGTTTTTTAATTTTAATGAAACGTCCATAATGCTTTGTTTGTCAATTCGATATAGTTAGATATAAATTTTCGACATTGTGAAAATACAGAATTTAAACGAAAAAATTAGTTTCTTAGCTTGTTTAATTAACTATTCTTTAACCTGAATACTGTCAAAAGACACTTTTTTATGAAAATCTTAAAGAATCACAATATTATTTATCTACTAATCTAAAGCCAACCCCGTGTACATTTTCAAGATGAATACTAGGATCTTCCAACATATATTTTCTTAATCTTGAAATAAAAACATCCAATGATCTTCCTAAAAAGTAATCGTCTTCACCCCAGACTTTCTCTAAAATTGCTGACCTTTTCAATGTTGTCCCTTTATTCTCAGCAAACATTTTTAATAAATCAGCTTCCTTTTGGGTAAGAGATTTATCGCTACTTTCTCTATGCAATATTAAATTCTTCGCATCTAACTTAATAGAATTTGATATCTTATAGACTTCATTGTCAGATGGAGCTACAACATTCTTTCTACGTAGAAATATTTCTATTTTCAAAATTAACTCTTCAATTGAAAATGGTTTCGTCAAATAATCATCTCCTCCTAAGCCTAATCCCTCTAGCTTGTCTTCCCTCAGATTTTTCGCTGTCAAAAAAATAATAGGAATACTATCATTTATAGATCGGATTTGTTTTGCCAATGTAAATCCATCTATATTTGGCAACATTACGTCTAAAATGCATAAATCAAAATCTGATTCTTTAAAATGTTGCCAAGCATTAGCACCATCTGAATAATGTGATACAGTGTAGTCCTTCTGTTCCAGATTATCTTTTGTAAGAAATGCTAATGTTTCATCATCTTCAACGTAAAATAAGTGTGCTTTCATCTTTAGTAATTTATTCTAAATTTTGTTCCTTTTCCTTCCTCACTTTCAACATTTATTTTCCATTTAAATCTTGAAATTATTGTTTTCACGTAGAAAAGTCCAAGACCAAATCCTTTTACATTATGTATATTTCCGGTAGGAACTCTATAAAATTTCTTAAAAATATGTTTTATCTGTTCTTCTTTTATTCCTATACCTTCATCGTGAATTTCAAATCCTTCATTATCTAGAACGAGGTTGATCTTAATTTTTTCACCACTATATTTAACGGCATTATCAATTAGACTATAAATCACATTGGTAAGATGCGTTCTATCAGCTTTTACTTTAATATTTTCATTTCTAGCAGTAAAAAAGATCTCTCCATTTTTGATAGAAGGATCCTGCTTTAATTGCATTTCAATATCCTTTGTCACATCTTCAAATAATTGATTCATATGAATTTCTTCTTCATTGAAATCAAAGCTACTTTTCTCTATTACTGCTATATTTAGCAATTTTTCAACTTGCTTATTCAAACGGGAGGATTGATCATCTATAATCTGAACATACTTTGAAAGACGATTATCCGAAGCAATTTTTGGGTTCGAACCCAAACCACTCGCCGCTAACTTAACTGAAGAAATAGGTGTTTTAAACTCGTGGGTCATATTATTTATAAAATCCCTCTGCATTTCTGAAAATCGTCGTTGCCTAAGTATAAGCACAATAGCGAAAATAAAGAAAGCTACTGCTAGTAGAGCAATAATAGTGAACCACCCAGCCTGTTTCATATTACTCAAAATATATCCTTCTCGTGAAGGAAATCGAACCACAAAATAATATTCAAGCTCATTAAATTTGGGCAAATTCACATCTATACTTTCATCTTTGTTCCTAGATCCTATGTCACAAAAATTCCCATATAACATATCTCCACTTCCACAATCGTATATACCATATTCGAAATCTGCTTCTAAGCTTGATTTCTCAAAATTTTGTATCAAATAGTCTTCTAATATTTGCGCATCTATCTCATCATTAATATTTACAGCATAGGTATTAGAAGATTTCCTTTGAATAAAATTCTTCTTTGGCAAATTTGATTTATTAAAAGCCGCTATAGATTCTGCTGTTTTCCGTAAGGCAATTCTTACAGAAGAATCAAAGCCTTCATCCTTTAAATGCCATGTATTAACCACCCAATACGCCTGAATGAAGATAACTCCTGCTACAGCAAGAGCTCCGAGAATGAGTAATTTTTTAATAGAATTATTCGACATATATGATATAAATTCTTCGCAAAATTAAAACAATTAACTTTCAAGCATTAGCGATTAACAGCCTATTAACAGGAAATAACAATTGCTAATTTTTAAAGATAAAGAAGAATTATAACTGGATTTTAAAATATTGCCTTAAATTAGCTTCCTAATCAATTTTCAAAACCGATGAGAAAACACATTTACGTCGCTGCTACTAGTCAACATGTTGGAAAAACTACCACGACTTTAGGGCTAGTAGCTGGTCTTCTAAATCAAGGGAAGAATGTTGGATACTGTAAACCAGTAGGTCAACAGTTTTTGGACATCAATAATTTGCGTGTTGATAAGGATACACTCCTTTTTTCAGATCTAATAGATTTTGAGCTTAATCCAGATTTACACTCACCTATTATTTTAGGAAGAGGTGCAACGCAGATGTATTTGGATAATCCGCACAAATTTGATGGTGAAAGTAAGATTACAAATGCCGCAGATAAGCTGGGTGAAATTCATGACATTATCATCTTTGAGGGAACTGGACACCCTGGTGTAGGATCAGTTGCAGATGTATCAAACGCCACTGTTGCTAAACTCCTAAATGCTGGAGTGGTCATGGTAGTGGAAGGAGGAATAGGAAATACTATTGACAAGCTTAATCTGTCACTTGCTTTGTTTAGAGAAAAGAATGTTCCTGTTATAGGTGTTATTGTAAACAAAATAAGACCTGACAAAATTGATAAAATAGGCCATTATGTAAATAAGTGGTTAATCAAAAACAAATTACCTTTACTGGGTCTTGTACCTTATGACCAATCTTTAGCTCACCCTTTAATAAAAACAGTTTCCAAAGCAGTAAAAGGGAGAATAGTAAGTGGATATGAATTTTTAAATAATAAAGTAGAAGATGTAATCGCTGGTTCTTTAGTGGAGTATAAAGAACTAAAGAAAAGTCAAGACCTCTGTCTTGTTACTAGTAATAGAAGTTTGCATAATGCCATCAGAAAAATTTCTGGAATGTCTGAAACTTTGGGTCTTACAAAATCTCCTTTGTCCGGTATCGTTGTTACTGGAAAAGGGAAACTGAACAATGTTGCTCGTAATTATATAGAATCTCATAATATTCCTGTAATTCAAACAGAGCTTGACACGTATGAAGCTGTTTTAAAGATCTCTAGAATAGAAGTGAAAATTAATAGGTCTACGCCTTGGAAAATAAGACGTGCAATAGAACTTATAGAACAGCATGTTGATCTGAATAAAATTATAGAATAGAGGAATAGCATTAGCTACTTCGATATTTTCTAAGGAAAAAATCAATTATTTAAAGCAGAAATTTTCCGATAATTTAGATGTTATACCAATTTAAGGTTAGAATGAGGTAATTAGGATAAAGTTTTTCCTATGATTCCTTAATCAAGAATTTGCAACTTGGCAAAGCGAAGCATGATTCGCCTTTCTGGATTATCAACTTGATCAAATCTTATTGTTGCAATTTTGTTATCCTTTGCTCCATCAACTGCCAGGACTTCTCCTTCTCCAAATTTCAAATGAAGTACTTTTTGTCCAGCTTCTATAAGATCATTCGAACTTGGTTTAAATGTACTAGGATCTACCTTAGGAATAGTTGCACTTACTTCTTTTAGAGATTTAAAACTACCACTAATACTAGATCGAGCCTTACCAAATCCTGCGGTTGTATTCCCTGCTGTTATTATTGAATCTACATTATCGCCACCTATTTCTTCTAAAAATCTACTCACATCATTATACCTTACCTGACCATAATGATAACGACTGTTAGCATAAGTAAGCGTAAGAAATTTTTCTGCACGTGTAATAGCAACATAGAAAAGACGACGTTCTTCGTCTAGCTGCCTAGGATCACTTACTGAAAGATAACTTGGAAATAAATTCTCCTCCATTCCCACTACGAATATCGAAGGATATTCCAAGCCTTTTGCTGCATGAACACTCATCAATGTAACATGATCTACATTGTCAACATCCGATTCATCTTGGTCTGTTAGAAGTGTAATATTCTGTAGATAAGTCGCCAATGATTTGTTACTTACCGCATCAAGGTCTTGTCCTTCCACAACCTCATCCAAATCAATAAATTCCTGAATACCATTTAATAAAGAGGTTAGGTTTTCCACCCTATTTATCCCTTCAGGAGTATTATCTTGTTGTAGTAAATCTAAGATTCCACTTTTCTTAGCAATATAAGATGCTAATGTATAGGCGTCTTGTTTCTCTGCTCTTTTCGTAAAATCTTGAATCATTTTTCCAAAACCCATCAAAGAATTTTCTGCTCTTTTCGAAAGTTTCACCATCGTTACAGCTTCCCACATACTAATCTCATTAGCATCTGCTATATCGGAGATCTTTTGAATTGTTGTTGCACCTAATCCACGCTTTGGATAATTAATTATCCGCTTCATCGCTTCATTGTCTCTATAGTTCACTGTTAATCGAAGATACGCCACGAGATCTTTAACTTCTTTTCTCTGATAAAAAGATAATCCACCAAAAATCTTATACGGTATATTATTCCTTCTTAAGTGTTCTTCCAGCGTTCTAGACTGTGCATTTGTTCTATATAAAATAGCAATTTCACTATTTTTTAAATGATGCCTATTTTTTTGTTCTATTATTAACGAAGCTACTTTTCTTCCTTCCTCCGTATCAGAAATACACTTCTCTATCTTAATTTTTTCACCTTCATCATGGCTAGTCCATATTTTCTTTTGAATCTGGTTTCTGTTGTATGAAATCACATCATTTGCAGCTTGAACTATGAAATTCGTAGATCGATAATTCTGCTCGAGCTTAAATGTTTCTACCTTAGGATAATCCTGTTCAAATTTTAAGATATTCTCTATAGTAGCTCCACGGAATGAATAGATACTTTGGGCATCATCACCTACTATATTTATATTATGTGGTGAATGTTCATAGTCAATAAATTGCTTTATAATCTGATACTGTAGATAGTTAGTATCCTGAAACTCATCAACTAAAACATAGTCAAATTTTTCCTGATATTTCTCCCTAATATTATCGTAGTTCTCGTACAACAACCTAAACATCTGAAGTAATAAATCATCAAAATCCATTGCTCCAGCACGCATTAATTCCTGAGAATATTGACCATAAATATTTTGCAACATTGGTCTTCTATTCATTCGATCTTGACTAACCAACTCATGATTTGCAGCATATAATTTTGGCGTGATTAAATTACTCTTCGCCATTGATATCCTAGATCGTATCGCACTTACTTGATAAACTTTGGGCTCAAGCCCAAGCTTTTTAATAATTCCCCTTACCACACTTTTCGTGTCATCTGTGTCGTAAATCGTAAAATCATTAGGATAACCTATGAGATGCGCATCATAACGCAAAAATCGCGCAAAAACTGAGTGAAAAGTACCGGCTTGCACTCGCTTCGCAGCAGCACCAACTACCCGCTCTATCCTATGCTTCATCTCCTTTGCAGCCTTATTTGTAAAGGTCAATGCCAATATCCTATGCGGTGGAATACCTTGCTGTATTAGATAAGCGATTCGATAAGTTAACACTCTGGTTTTTCCTGAACCAGGACCAGCTATAACCATTTTGGGCCCCGACCCAGAGGTAACAGCTAAGCGTTGAATATCATTCAATTCGTCTAAATAACTCTTGTGATTTACTACTCCTTTCTCCATAAATCGTAATATAAACTTGATTTTTCAGATTGGTGATGACATTGTTGGTAGGTATCGAAACAAGTGGTTTCAGTTATATTTCCTTGTTCATCGAGGCTTACAATATTTAATCCTCGGTCATTAATTGAATAGTCAACTCCTTCCACAAAGATACGCGCCTCATTGCCATTATCCATATCTGCAGAGAATATTTCGATAAGTTTTTCCTGATTTTGAAATTGCAGTGTTGTATCAAGTTGTACAGAGCTATTCTTAAAATCCCTGCCAAATGCCTCATATATTAGTTCCTCTCCCTTCATTATGGCAATATATGATTCTCTATAATTTAGGTCAATTAATTTAGAACCTGAATTTTTCATAGATTTTACAATCTCACTACAATGTTTAAGTCTATTGCTTGCTTCATCCTTTACGGCTATTAATAAATAGTTGTTTTTATTTCTTTGGCTGTACGCCCAAAATTTTTCCTTCCGAATGCTCAATGAATCTTGCTTAAATGAATGGTGGAGGTTTCCATGTTTTTTTATATAATTTCCATTCTTTGGTACAAAAGCAAAATATTCATTTACTTCTATGAGTTCATGATTTCCTTGTTCTACTAGATCACTAAACTGTGGTAAATATTTTTTGCTAGACACTATCGTTTTATTCGAGTATAAGTGCGATTGATTGATAAGGGTATCTTGAACTTGGGATCTGTAC
The DNA here is from genome assembly GCA_964607315.1 of uncultured Saprospiraceae bacterium. Lineage (GTDB taxonomy): Bacteria > Bacteroidota > Bacteroidia > Chitinophagales > Saprospiraceae > JAHDFB01. The sequence continues at coordinate 15,787 of CAZSKA010000033.1, forward strand.
CAATCTCTAAGTTCAGAATTAAACCTCGCTAAGTGACCACTATTAAACTTCTGCTTGCTTAACATAGCAACTTTTGCGAAAGCCATATCATCAGCATATACCTTGTAATTTCTGTTATGAGCAGGATACATTATAAAATCTTCAGCTTCAGAAATTACTTCATTCCAAAAATTCGAATCAAAATCAGGGATTACTGGATAGTAAGTATGAGTATAATCATTTGGCTTAATTTGTGGCCAAAAATCTGCGATATTTATTAGGAGAATGGCGATTAACCAAGCATACTTATAATGAGCTTTAATTTGAGTTTTAGAAAGTATAAAAACAAAACTTCCCAATATTAAATAATGAATCAGCCAGATATAACGCCCACTTGCCCTTAAAATAGCAGCTTTATCCATTGCCCATTCAGGTAACTTATAATGAAGTAGCAATTTCTCATTTATACATATTTGATTGGAAAGTGAAAAGAAAAACATCCCAGTCGCAAGAATAATTATAGGCCATTTTAGGCGATTAAGTGAGGGTAAAGTTGTTTTCTTTTTGTAGATCAAATAGGGAAAAAACAATAATGAAACAAGAACTCCTATCCCTAGATAAGCAACTCCTTCGTATTGGGTAGAATAATGTCTTGGTAATGCGGGCATGATTCCACCATCGGTCTTCGGCGTAAAAAATGTGTTCAGATTAGCAGAAAAAACGCCAAATCCAGATCCTCTTGCTTGTTCAGAATCTAAGACATGATTCCCTATTAAATACCAAGCACCCGCAGCAAATAGTAGAGACGAAACAAAGTAAAAAGCAACCTGAGTGATCTTTACTTTATGGTTTATTCCTATTTTTAGAAAATCTGCCCAAGCAATAAAAATTGTAAAAACAATCAAATATGGATGTGTCCAAATACTAGCAAATATAATAAGCCCATGTTTCCACCATGAATTTTTGTAGCTAGGGGAAAAGTATAAACAAAGTCCTGCTAATATTTCCCAATGCGCGCACAAATTTGTGTGAGCGATTCGATCTAAAAGTGTGTAACTAATAACAAACATACAGCTCCCAAGAGCTAAAAGCATTCTATCCTTAATTCCCCACAAACGGAGTAAGTGATATGAAAAAATTGCTTGAAGGATGTAGCAAAGCAATAACCATAAGCCAAAATGTTGGAACTGATCAGGCAATATGGGATCAAGAATTTTTAGAGGTACAGCTACAAGCGGAATCGCTCCAGTTAAACCTATACTTACCTGTTCAGGAAAACTATAACCTGTAAATACACCAAGAGGAAAATTCCATTCCGCATTTCTATAAAATCCCCAAGCCATGTAATCTGGCGTCCAGTCACTTCCACTTGTCATTAACCATTGGTCATTCAAGGGATTTATAGCATCTATTCCTACTTTGCTTAATACAATTAGAATAGCAAATCCTATTGCTATAAGGATAAAAGGTATGTGTGATTGATTATTTTTCAGAATTATTGATTTTGAAGTTCTTCCCAATATTCTGCAGCTCTTCTTGTATGAGGTATACAAATAGATCCTCCCACTAAATTTGCAATTGCAAAAACCTCATATAATTCTTCCGTAGTAATTCCTTCTTCGTGTGCAGTACCTAAGTGATATTTTATACAGTCATCACAACGCAAAACCATGGAAGCAACTAGTCCAAGCATTTCTTTTGTCTTTACTGACAATGCGCCTTCAGCATAAGTTTGGTGATCAAGACTAAAGAATCTCTTCAAGCTTTTATTGTCCTGTGATAAGATGACATCATTCATCTTTTTTCGATAATCATTGAATTCTTTTATCTGTGACATCTTTTTTCCTCAAAAGTAGAAAAATCATATTCCTTTCCGAAAAATAATAAATCTCTTCTATCGATTAATACCAATTCTGTTTTAGTATTTCACATTAGTTTAAAGAATTATTATACGAAACCTGCTTTAGAATTGGTATATGATCAATAAAATCGCGAGAAGTTTTCATAACTATCTGGAGTAGTAATAGCATTTAAAATTTAGAATTTCGGTAATAAATTCAAATTACAAATAGGTGAGTTCGACCTTGTGGCGTCACAAGTTATGATTCATTCGCAAAAAGTTGTTATTTCTTCGGCATTGCAAGTCTTCCGTATACCAAAGTTTTGATTATATGACAGGCATTATGAAGTTCTATTACATAATGTGGGTTAAATTCAATTACCGTAAAATGTATCTTAAAATCAATTCAACAAGCGATCCATCTCTTCCTGATAAGACTCAAAATCTGCTATATTTTTATGCCCAGCACCATCTATGGTAAGAAAAGTGTCTGTATCTTTCAAAAAAGCTTTTAGCTTTTCTGCAGATTCATAAGGTACAACCTTATCTTTTGTGCCATGAAAAATATGAATTGGAACATCAAGAGACTGAATATTTGAGTGATTAGGGAATTCAAATTGTAGTTTGAATAATAATAAAACAAAAGGGTATTTCTGTTTTACTACATCCTCTATAGAATGAAAAGGAGTTTCTAGGAATAATGCTTTTACCTTATTTCTAGTTGCAAGTTGAGTTGCAATTCCGCTACCTATTGACCTTCCATAAATGATGATTTCTTGATCGTTATATTTCTCTTTCAAGTAGTCATAAAGCATCGCTCCATCTTCATACATATTCGCTTCAGTTGCTTTACCATCTGATTTTCCAAAACCTCTGTAATCCATCATCAATACATCATAACCTCTCTCTGTAAAATCACTACTATAGGCTCCCCATCGCTCTAAGTTGTCAGCATTCCCATGAAAATAAAGTATGACACCTTTACTCTTTTCAGCACCCGAAAAAGCATGAATTACATTAATCTCTCCTTCTTCCGTAGGAAAATTCAATTCTTCAAAATCAAAAGGAAAATTATATGTAAAGCTTTTATCAAGCTTCTTAGGATGTAATATAAATGATCGCTGTAACATATATCCTAAACTTAGTAAAATAGAATAACATAGTACAATAGAAGCTGTGATAATTGAAATTCGATGAAGCACTTTGCTATTTGATTTAGATTTCAATTATATAACTATAAATTGCTGAACTATGTTTTTTAACTAACTAAGTATTAATGATCTGTCTATTCCTCTTCGTCAGAAGGGCTAATATCGTCAAAGAAATTTCTTGTTTTAAGAAAGTTAAACCACTTGATTACTTTTTTGACATCACCTATAAAAACCTGATCCTTGTCATAGGTTGGTAAGATGTCTTCGAAATAATCGAACAAATCAGCTGCTGCAGCATTAGTAGCTGGAGGTGGATTATCGTCATATTGATCTAGCATGGATTGAAAAACTTTTGTCAATTCCATCGTATCATCTTCCGTATATATAGAAACAGTAGCCAGTGGTGTAAACTGATGTTTTCTCATGGAGATAAACCTCGTTTTACCAGTATCCATATTTTCTATCAACAAGCCATTTGACCTTGAAGAACTAATTTTATGAATTCCTGCGACTCCACTAACAGCAACGTATTTTTCTATTTTATCTGTCCACATATTAATAAGCTAATAATTGATTTAATTTGTTTTCTAATTCAAAGTTTGCAAGATATTCCTTTTCCAGATTTCCTGCAAATGGAAATGGTGTATCCATAGAAGCACATCTCAAAATTGGTGCATCCAAATGTTCAAATAGATTTTCACTGATGTAAGCTGAAATCTCACCTCCTATTCCACCCGTTAAATTATCTTCGTGCAAAATTAATACTCTATTTGTTTTCTTTACACTTTTCTCTATAGTTAAATAATCAATTGGTGAAAGTGATCTTAAATCCACTATTTCCAGGTCTAAATCTAGTTCTTTTTTTATGGCTTTCGCCCAAAGTACGCCCATGCCATACGTAATAATTGATATCGCATCTCCTTCTTCCACTACTTTTGCTTTCCCTATTTCTTCAGTATAATATCCATTTGGTACATTCTCTGATAAATTTCTGTACAATGCTTTATGCTCAAAAAATATAACTGGATTAGGGTCTTCTAATGCTGCAAGAAATAGTCCTTTTGCATCATGAGGAGAAGACGGATATACTATCTTTAATCCTGGAACATGAAAGAACCAGGCTTCATTTGTTTGCGAATGAAAAGGACCTGCTCCTACTCCACCTCCACAAGGCATTCGCACAACCATATCCACATTTTGACCCCAACGATAATGCAATTTTGCAGCATTATTAACTATTTGATTAAATCCACAGGTTACAAAATCTCCAAATTGCATTTCAACCATTGATTTCATTCCACGAATACTTAATCCTATCCCTATACCCAAAATGGCACTTTCACAAAGAGGCGTATTCCTAACTCTATCCTTACCAAATTCTTTTACAAATCCATCTGTAATTTTAAAAACACCTCCATACTCCGCAATATCCTGTCCCATTAATACAAGATTATCGAACTGCTTCATTCCTTCACGCAAACCATCACTTATCGCGTCAATCATTCGGAGTTCTGTTGATTTATTGGATGGTTTAGAAGATTTTGGTTTAAATGATTTGTATACATCACTTATCTCTAGTTCTTTATCTGCTCCTCTTACTTCTGTTTGAGATGCACGTGCTAATGCATCATTTATTTCTTCTTTGATAGCAGCTCTTTGGGTGTCAACCCAAGTTTCATCAATAATATCCTGTTTTAGCAAATATCTTTCAAAATTGTCTAAAGGATCTTTTTTAGCCCATTCACTCATTAGAGACTTAGGAACATACTTTGTTCCACTAGCTTCTTCATGGCCTCTCATTCTGAAAGTCTTACATTCTACAAGTACTGGTCGAGGATTCTTCCTAATGCTTTTCGCTATTTTATCAATTTTGGTATAAATCTCTATTATATTATTGCCGTCGAGAATATGACTTTCCATTCCATAACCAATTCCTTTATCAGCTAAATCATCACAAGCATATTGTTCTGAAGTAGGAGTAGAAAGACCATATCCATTATTTTCGATTACAAAGATTGCTGGTAGATTCCATACAGCAGCAGTGGTTAAAGCTTCGTGAAATTCACCTTCCCTAGTTCTGCCTTCTCCAGTAAAAGCAAGTGAAACATTTGCTTCTCCTTTTAATAAGTGTGAAAGACCTACACCAGCTGACAAAGAGAGCTGTGGACCAAGGTGTGATATCATTCCCACAATATTATAATCAGTAGCGCCAAAATGAAAAGACCTATCTCTACCTTTCGTAAAGCCTGGCATTTTTCCTTGCCATTGACAAAATAGATTAAATAAAGGAACATTTCTTGTTGTAAATACTCCTAAATTTCTGTGCATAGGAAATACTGTTTCATTCTCTTGCATGGCCATAGTGCAGCCTACAGAAATTGCTTCTTGTCCTATTCCACTAAACCATTTAGATATTTTTCCTTGGCGCAGAAGAATAAGCATTTTTTCCTCTATCATCCTTGGTCTAAGCATATTTAGATAGAGTTCTTTTTGGAGCTTTTTGCTCATTCGCCCAGGGTCGAAGTCTATGTTAGTTGTAAGTTTTTTTGCCACTTTATGAATCTATTTAGTGTAAAAAATAATTTCTCATGATTTAATAATATGTAAATATGATATTAATAACCTTTTCGAGCATCTATTTGTTAATACTTTATCAATGTTAACTAAATTTAATTTAATGAAAATATTAATGTCTGTAAGTCTAGTTTTGATCATACTAGCATGTAATCAAAGTGGATCATTAGAAGCTCAAAATACGATGGAAAGAACTTCAGAATTTGATGAATATTGGTTTCAAAGTACCGCTGAAATCACTGGTTATAAACTTGAACAAGTAAGATATAACGACGTCCATGAAGGTCAGGCTGTTCTTATTTTTGTAACTGAACCATTCAATACTCAAAAACATGTAAAATCAGATAATGGTGTTGGACGGAATGTACAATCAGCTATGAAATTGAATCATGTCAGAAGATTTAATACCGGTATTTATCCTTATAACATAATGACTTCTTCATTTACGCCTGTTTCGCAAACAGGATATGGGAAAACATTTAAGGTATCTAGCTCCATGCAAGAATGGTGTGGTCATGTATATACTCAGTATACCAAGAAAGGTAATCAATTTGATGTGAATTCTTATAGTTATTTTGAAAGTGAAGGCGATCATAGTTTTCAAGTAAAAGAAGCATTATTAGAAGATGAAATTATGTCTTTAATTAGAATTAATCCTGAAATAATAAAAGAAGGTGAAACTATGATTATACCTGCGGCTCATTATCTTAGATTAATACACAAAGAAATGAAGCCGTATAAAGCTAAAATTTCTAAAACGAATTCTACTTTTGATGGTCAAGATGTAGTGGTATACGAAATTAATATTCCTGAACTAGAGCGAAAAGTTACTATAACAACAACTAAAAGTTTCCCTTATTCTATTGAAGAGTGGACGGAAGAATATCCAGCGATTTTTACTAAAGAAAAAATGATCACAAGAGCTACTAAGATTAAAACTATGCGACTTGATTACTGGAATAAGCATAATAAATCTGATGAAGCTCTCTATCAAGAGTTATTTACAGGTATGGAGTAATACAATTTGCCTTATGTAAACTTTCTATTTAATTCCTTAACTTTTTCGTTAAAAAACTTTGCTGTACCGCAGCTTTGGCTGTGTTTTTTTAACTCAAAATAGGAAGTAAATATTCAAATTATTTTCTGTAATTATAAAAGGTAACTTTATAAGTTGAAATTAAACGTGACTTAATGAGATTAATATTCTCTTTGACTGTAAAGAATTTAGTCTTACATCGGCAGTAATTTACTTAACTAACATTAGGATTCCAAGAATCGAAGATGGTTAATGAAGATAATAGTCATATAATATGGATTTATGTTTTAAGTTCACCATTTAGATTTTAGAATGTCGGTAATAAATTCATATTACAAATAAGTGAATTCGTCTATATAATAAAGGAATAACCTTTACTACTTCGAATTTTTTAAAGAAGCAATCACGGATTTTAAAAAAAAATTATCCGATAATTTAGAAGTTATAAAAATTTAATTTTAAAATGCCCCAATAGATTTTGTCAATTAATTTTTCTAGTTCAAGGTGAAAAAAGCAGGCATATAACAGCTTTACGACGAGACTTTTCAGCGATATAATAGAGACATTCATTAAGATGATATGGGGCATTATGGAGTTAAATTTGTACTAAACCCACATTATGC
>CAZSKA010000034.1:0-22568 GCA_964607315.1 uncultured Saprospiraceae bacterium
TAATAATGTAATGGACCACTATCTGCTTTTATGTCTTCTAAGGCAATCCATACGGCTATTAAATTTCCGTATGGAAAGGTTGTCATATGTATAGAGTCAGAATGTGTTTTTTGATTACTTCCAGTTATAAAATTAATAGACTGAAATAGTTTTACAGGTCTACCTAAAAGCGTTTTTAATACATCTTGCATTAATTTTGCATTGCCAACATTATCTATAATATTAGAAATTTTATGGGAAAACATTATCTTATTTCGGTATCGCCAGTTCGCCTCATTCGATTTAATTAAGCGATCTATTTCATTATTTATTTCATCTACTTTTTCATCTTTATAAAAAGAAGGTATTATGACATATCCATTGTCTGACCAAGAGGATAAATGTGGTTTTATATGATCAGGCAAATCTTGATAATTTGGGTCGGAGCCCAAATGTTCTTTGGAATTAAGCTTATCGTATGTATTAAGTGGACTTTCTATTCCATTAAAGTCTTTGGATGAAATAGAGGAATAGTATTTTTTATTTATTCCATGCTTTTTGTACAATGGAATATTATGCTTTAGCTTTCTTCTTTGAAATAGATTATAAGCTGAATAAGCAAGTTTATATTTTTTGATAAATTCCAACATCTTTACAAAGATAAGCTTATGAAACGGAATTAAATAAAAAAGGGACAATTCATAAAGAACGTCCCTTTTTGTATATTATGTGCGTTTTAGAATTACTTTATTTCTAATAATTCTACCTCAAAAATCAAAGTTGTATATGGTCCTATTTGACCACCTGCACCTCTTTCACCATATGCTAAATTCGATGGTACAAATAATTTCCATTTTGAACCTAGTGGCATTAATTGTAATGCTTCTGTCCATCCAGCAATAACTCCATTCACTGGAAATGAAGCTGGTTGACCTCTTTGAACAGAGCTATCGAATATAGTTCCGTCAATCTTTGTTCCATGATAATGAGTTGTAACGGTACTTGTAAGACTAGGTTTATCTCCACTACCTTCTTTCATTATTTCATATTGAAGACCACTAGCTAAAGTAGTAACACCGTCTCTTTTCCCATTAGCTTCTAAGAATGCTTTTCCTTCTTGAATAGTTGGTTCATGTTTTTTTGCTGCTAATTGTCCAAAATACTCATTTAGGAAAATAGCAGAATCTTCTAATCCCATTTTTAAGTCTGATCCTGTAAGTACGTCTTCTATTGCTTGTGAAAGCATTTTAGGATCTAGTTCCTGTACACCTTGACCTCTTAAATTATTGGCGATATTTATTCCTAAGCCATAGCTTAGCTTTTCTAAATCATTCATTTTTTAAAATTTCTGCAAATTTACAGAAAATGAATGCTGTCATAACTTATTTAAAGGAAGAATATAAAAATTATTGCAATTGAATGACAGAGATGAAAATACTTTGTTCTATAATTTTTCTAATATTGGGACATTAATCTCTTAATATGGTAAGTTGGTTTTTTAAGAAGTTATTTAATCTTTGGGGTTGGAAGAAAGTAGGACATATTCCTAATGAAATTCCGAAGAAAATATACGTAGTTATTCCTCATACATCTAACTGGGATTTTCCAGTTGGTATTTTCTTGAAGTTTGCCTATAAAATGGAAGTTGGCTTTATTGCAAAGTCTTCCTTATTCAAATGGCCAATTGGCTGGATATTCAAATCTTTGGGAGGAATCCCTGTAGATAGAAAAAAAACAAGTGGATTTATAGAAAGCGTTGTTGAGGTTATACATGAACGTGAAAGATTTTGTACTTCTATAGCTCCTGAAGGTAAACGTGGAAAAACCAATAAATTAAAAAAAGGCTTTTACTACATTGCAAAAAAAGCAAACATTCCTATTGTTTATGTAAAGTTTGACTGGCAAAATAAAGAGACCGTTTTTGATGAGCCCCATTTTCCAGAAGAAACGGTGGAACTGGAACTTGAAAGAGCGAAACAATACTTCAAAAATACAGTGGGATATCATCCCGAAAAAAGTTTTGGATATCCATTCTAAAAAGTAATTTCATTTATTTATCCTGTAATTTAATTATATATCCTCTTACAGGATCTAGTTTCAATTGATTACTAGCTATGACCTTTTCATTCGAGATGATATCAACGCCACGTATTTCTCCTTTATTGAGAAACTCTATAAACCTTTCCAAATCAAGATTATAAGGCATTCTGTTTTTGTTGATGATTACCATAATCTTTTCACCTGCTGTATTGTGTCGAAAATAGACATATACTCCATCCATGGGAACAAAATGTGTTAATTTACCATAATGTAAAATCTTCTCTTTCTTTCTTGCATTTAAAAGTCGCGTTAGAAAATCCCGAAAATCAATTTGTTTATCACTTAATCCCTCACCACTAAACGCATTAATTTTATCTCCTTCCCATCCACCGGGGTAATCCGATCTTATTCTTCCATCATCTCTTTGCTTAGGGCTGGTCATTAATATTTCTGTTCCATAATATACTTGGGGCACTCCTCGTGTTGTCATGCAAAAAATCATAGCTAGTTTTAATAACTCGACATCTTCTTCAATGGTGGTATACCCTCTAGTCATATCGTGATTATCAAGAAAAATAAGCAAGTTTTGAGGGGCTGGATAGATAAAATCATTTGCTATACTTTCATATATTCTAACCAAGCCTTTGTTCCAGTCTTCCTTTTCAACTAGGGCTTCCGCCAAAAGTTGATTTGTTGGAAAGTCCATGAGATATTCTAAATCTGAAGAAAATCCATCGGCATTGAATTTGTTTTTTTGCCAATAAGCAATATGTGCAGGGTTTGTGCTCCATTCTTCACCTACAATAGAAACATGAGGTACAAAGTTATTCATTGATTCTACCCATTCCTTCATATAGTTCTTTTCTGGATAACTATAAGTATCCATTCGAATTCCGTCAAGTTTTAAATACAAGCTCCACCATATTGCATTTTGTATAAGGTAGGTTGATAGTAGCTGATTTCTCTGATTTAAATCAGGCATGGTTGGCACGAACCATCCATCTAAGTATGTTTTCTTATCTATTTTTGAAGCGTGAATATCTTGTAATGTTGCTTTTCTATGATTGGTTTGAGTATATTTATCCCATTTGTTTACCCAATCTTTTGACGGTAAGTCCGACATCCAAAAATGCTCATTACTACAATGATTGTGTATCATATCCATGATCACTTTTAAGCCTTTTTTATGACATATTTCTACGAATTCTTTATATTCTTCATTGGTCCCAAAGCGTGCATCTATCTTATAAAAATCAGTAGCAGCGTATCCATGATAAGAATATTTTGAATTGTTATTTTCAATAATTGGATTTAACCATATTGCAGTAAACCCTATATCTTTTATATAATCCAAGTGTTCAAGAATGCCATTTAAGTCTCCACCATGTCTGGCAAGTGGATTATTTCTGTCTACCACATCTTTAGAGTTTGGAAAACTATTGTTTGATTTGTCTCCATCAGAAAAACGATCAGGAGTTATTAAATAGATTACATCCGATTGATCAAAGCCATTTTGATTTTCAAAATCTATTTCTTGATAGATAGGAAAAGTGAAAGAATGAACGATGTTACTGTTTTTTGCTAATTGAAATTCCAGTTTAGTCGGCTTTGTACATGTTCTGAGATCTAAAGTAACCCATAGATAATTAGGGTTTTCGGTACGAACTATATTTGAAATGTATGTAGGCGATTTTTTAGATATACTGATATCTAAAGATGAAATATTCTCTGCATATAACATGATTTGAATAGTATCTAAATTTGACATTAACCACCAATTAGGAGGGTCTACTCTCATGTTGTTCGATTGACAAAAAGCATTAAATGAGGTTAAAATGGTGATAATCAGAACAAAAAACTTCATTTTCTTTTAAATTTTATATTTGACTATTGGTCAATTTTGAAAAATAGCTTAATTTTGTAAAATTAATCTTCTCAACTGACTTTTCTTTCAGCATATAATTGTGTATTCTACATTATTAAATGAATAATATTTTTACTAATCAAATTTAAAATATAATGAAATTTTACTTAAACTCACTAGCATGCCTATTTTTGTTAGCAGGATTCTTAACAATTACATCTTGTGAAGATCCTGTAATAGTCGATCCAGGAGATGGCGATGTAAATGTATCTGATGGTTTATACTTAACAATAAGTGGTGAAAACCCAAGTTCTACAACAGCACTAATATCAGAGCAAGTAGAAGCTGATGATTTCGGTTCTCAGGATAGAGATGGATTTACCGCAGGTTTTATGTGGTTAGATGCAGGCGATTACCAAATGGTGGAAGTTACTAGCCAAGAAATTACCGCAACTACTGGAGGTTCTATTGAAACGGTAGATGATGGAAATTCAGACTGTGGATTCACTAGTTATCTATTAGTAAGCACAGAGGCAGATGGTCCTGCATTTAATATTCCTACTTCAGGATTATACAAGGTGACCAATGACCAGATGACTAATGAAATGACAATTTATCAAATTAACAATCCTTCTTTAATAGGAAGTGCTACTGAAAACGGATGGGGTGCTGATACACCGCTAAGTGGAAATGCAACATCTGATGGAGCAGAATGGACTATAGAAGGACTAGTCTTACGATCTGGAGAGTGGAAAGTAAGACTTAACTGTAGATGGCAGATAAACAGAAGAATTGACCCTAATGCACCATTAAATGATGCATCAAACGGATATCAATTATTCACTAATTTTGGAGGAACTGCTAACAGTTTAGTTACAGGTGGAGCTAATGTTCAGCAAGAAGAAGACGGAGAATACACAGTTACCGTATCTTGGGACCCTAGAGATGGCTTTTCTCTATCTGTTATTCGAACAGGAGATGCTCCAGTAATTACTTTTAATCCTAATGATTTCAATATGGCAGTTATAGGAGATGCTACAGCAAATGGATGGGATGCAGATAGAAATTTATTCTACAAAGGACAGATTGATGGTGCACATACTTGGTTAGGTATGATCACATTATCAGATGCTGGACAATATAAGTTTAGAGCAAATGATGCTTGGGATTTCAATTTAGGTGGAGACCTAACTAGTTTAGGAAATGGTGGAGATAATATCAATACACCTGGAGCAGGATCTTATTATGTGGTTCTTGCAACTCCTGATGAAGGAGATACTTGGTCAGCATCTGTAGAGCCAGCTAGCTGGGGAATTATAGGAGAAGGTGGACCAAATGGAGACTGGGAAAATGATGTAAATATGACAGCGGATGGTTTTTTAGAAGGAGTTACAAGCTATTCTTTAACAGGTGACTTTGCTGGTGGTGAATGGAAATTTAGGGCTGCAGGATTATGGGATCATAATATAGGAGGCGATGTTTCATTCCTCACAGTAGATGGAGATAATATCAATACGATGGCTGGAAATACCACTGTAACACTAATGTATAATGGGGAAACTTATTCTGCTACAATCGAATAAGTAGTTAATAACATATTATTAATCAAAAGAATAAGCAGTCCATTTATTGGTTTGCTTATTCTTTTTTTAAGCAATTTCTATGCAAAAAGTAAATAAGATAATTTCAACTACTTTCTTTCTTTGCATATATTCTTTTCTTTCTGCTCAAGTAACGGGTATCGTTAAAGAAGCTTCATCTGGTGATGCTTTGATAGGTGTTAATATATTAGTAAACGGAGATGTTTCTAAAGGAACGGTTACTGATTTTGAGGGAAAATTTAGTGCTAGTGCAGATATAGGAGACGAACTTACATTTAATTATATAGGGTTTGAGGAGTTAAAAATTCAGATAACAGAACTAGAAATGACTGTTAACTTAATATCTTCTGCTGAATTATTAAATGAAGTTGTTGTCTTAGGATATGGTTCTTCAGATAAAAAAGACCTAACAGGAGTAGTTGCAAAAATAAATGAAGACGACTTTATTACAGGTCCTATTAATTCTCCAGAAAGATTATTACAAGGAAAAGTAGCAGGTCTACAAATAGCATCAAGTTCAGAACCAGGTGGAGGTTCGAACATTCAAATAAGAGGTTCGAATTCATTAGGTGCGAGTTCTGCGCCTTTATTCGTTATTGATGGCGTTCCAATGGATAATAGAGGACTAGCTGGATCAAGAAACCCGCTAAACTTTATCAATGCTAGTGAAATAGAAAGCATGACCATTTTAAAAGATGCTTCAGCAGCTGCTATTTATGGTTCTAGAGCAGCAGGAGGTGTTATTATAATTACTACAAAATCTGGTAAATCAGGAAAACTTCAAGTAAGCTATACTGGTAATGTAAATGCATCTGTTTTTGCTGGAGGTACAAATGAATTAAGTCATTCAAATTTTGTGAATGCCATTTCGCAAAAAGCTCCTCAAGAACTAGAATTCTTAGGAGATGCTATGACGGATTGGGTTGATGAGGTTACTCAAATAGCCAGGAGTACAGAACATAATTTATCTATTTCTGGCGGAAGTAAAATTGGTAATTATCGAGTATACGGAGGTTTTATAAGAAACAATGGAGTTCTTTTAAATTCGCAAAATCAAATTTTGAGTGGCGGAGCAAATGTAAATCTGAAATTTTTAAAGGATAATTTAAACATTAGATTAAGCAACAAGACTGGATTAACAAACGATAGATTTGTGCCAGGTGTCATAGGTGCTGCGTTAGCTTTTGATCCTACACGTCCTGTATTTGATCCTGATTCAGAATTTGGTGGATATTTCCAATGGGACGACCCTTTAGCTGTGAATAACCCAGTTGCTTCTTTAGAGCTGACTAATGATAGAGGAAGATCGTTAAGAACGCTAAATGCTTTAGGCGTAACATATAAGTTGCCTTTTATAAAAGGCTTTTCTATTAATTCAGATGTATCCTATGACTTAATTCAAGGGACAAGAAGAAGAATAGAAGATCCATTATTAAAGGATAATGAGTCATTCAATAGAGGAGGGTTCTTATTCAATGAAACATTTAGAAATCTTACTTCGCAGATTGAAACATATGCTAATTACGAGGTGCAATTACCTATAAAGGATAGTAAAATAAATTTCACTGCTGGTCATTCGTGGTTAGAAACAAATCAGGAAAATAGATGGAATCAAGGTCGGGAATTAGAAGTGTTTGAAGGTGGAGATTTAGTAGCCACTTCAGATATTGCTCAAGATTCTTTTCTCACAGCTAATCGATTGATATCTTTCTTTGGTAGAACAAATGTTACCCTCTTCGAAAAATACTTATTAACGGGTTCTATTAGAACAGATGGAAGTTCAAGATTTGGTCCTTCCAATCGATGGGGTGTTTTTCCTTCTGCTGCAGTGGCTTGGAGAATACTTCAAGAAGATTGGGCTGGTGGCTTATCTGATAATTTAAGTGATCTAAAACTAAGACTTAGTTATGGTACAGTAGGTAACCAAGAATTAAACGGGGACTTTTTATATTCTACTTTTTACAGTATTGGAACCCTAGATGCTACCTATCAATTTGGTGATGAATTTGTCCAGACATTACGGGCTGTTGGGGTTGACCCAAATATAAAATGGGAAGAAACTACATCCTTAAATTTAGGAATAGATTTCGGATTCTATAATAACCGATATAGTGGAACGCTTGATATTTATCAACAAAACACAAATGATTTATTATTTAGGATAGCAACACCAGCATTCACCAATTTGGCTGACCGTATTTTAACGAATATTGGTGAAATGCGAAATAGAGGTGTTGAGTTGACTCTTAATACGGTTCCTATTAGTTCTAGTCGAATGAAACTGAATGTTGACTTTAATGCTGCTTACAATCAGAATGTTATATTGAAACTAGATAATTCTGTGGATAACGAAGATTTTGCAGGTTATGAAGATGGTGGAATATCAGGAGATATAGGACAAACAATCCAAATATTAAGAGTTGGAGAAGCTAAAAACACTTTTAGAACATTTGTACATAAGCGCGACGAAAATGGATTACCATTAGTAGATACTGAAGATTTTGATGGTGACGGGTTATTAACCCTTCTTGACATTTATGAAGATGTTAATGGAGATGGTTTAATTAATGAGAATGATTTAGTAAATGGCGAAAATGCTGCACCTGATTTTATTTTTGGTTTAACGCCTAGATTGACCATAGGAAGTTTTGATATTTCTACAACATTTCGTTCGCATATAGGAAATTATGTCTATAATAATGTAGCATCCGGTTCTGGTTATTTCGAAAGATTAACAGATCGTGTTACAAACAATATTGATGAATCTGCTTTTGTAGTAAACTTCAAGGAGAGGCAATTAAGATCTGATTATTACATTGAAAATGCATCTTTTCTTAAAGTTGATAATTTAACAGTGGGTTATAATTTACAAACAAAATTCACTCGTCAACTAAGACTTTATGCAACGGCAACCAACTTACTAACAATTACTAGATATAGTGGACTTGATCCGGAACTACCTCAATTCACACAAGGGATTGATAATAATTTATTTCCTATATCTAGAAATTTTTTAATAGGTGTAAATGCATCTTTTTAATTGTTAAACTAAATTAATTAGAAAAAATGAATTTTAGAATTAAACATATTAAATACATATTTTTTGCCTTTTTCTGTTTTACTATTTTAAGTTGTACAAATCTAGATTTAGCGCCAGAGGATGCAGCGACAGAAGATGAAATATTTAAAAATGCAGAATCTTACAGAAATTATTTAGCGAAGTTATATGGCAGTTTTTCTTTAACTGGTCAAGATGGTCCATCAGGAGATGCAGATATTAGTATTGTCAACGATGAAGGATTTACTAGTTACATAAGAGTGTATTGGAAAGCGCAAGAGTTAACAACAGATGAAGCGGTAATCGCATGGACAGATGCAGGAATTAGAGACTTACATGAACATAGTTGGTCTTCAGAAAATCAATTCGTACGTGTTTTGTATTATCGAATAGCATTAATTGTTTCTATAGCAAATGACTTCCTGAAACAATCTTCTGATGAAAGATTAGCTATAAATGGAATTTCAACTGAAGATCAAGAAATCATTCAGTTATATAGAGCTGAAGCAAGATTTTTAAGAGCTTTAGCTTACTGGCATGCTTTGGATTTCTTTAGAAATGTACCTCTTGAATTAGAGGTTTCTGCAAATACGCCTTTTCAGGCGTCTCCAGACGAATTATATAACTTCATAAAAGATGAATTAGCTGAAATTGAAAGTATTCTCCCTGATGCTAGACAAAATGAATATGGAAGGGTAGACAAGGGTGCTTTATGGATGTTACAAGCAAAACTCTTTTTGAATGCAGAGGCAATGATAGGCATTGATGAATATTCTTTGTGTTTAGAAGCGTGTAACAATATTTTAAATGCAGGTTACTCTTTAGATCCTGAGTATCAATCTCTTTTTATGATAGATAATCATCTTTCAAATGAAATTATTTTCGCTCTAAATAGTGACGGAAAAAACACTCAAAACTGGGGAAGTACTACTTTTTTAGTGCACGCAGCTATCGGTGGTTCCATGATTGATATGGACTATGGTGTCTTGAATGGTTGGGCAGGATTAAGGACAACGAGTGCATTGCTTGATAACTTTCCAGATGTTACAGGAGCGGTTGACAGACGGGCCATCTTTTTCACTGAAGGTCAATCAGTAGAAATAGATGATATTGGGGTATTTGAACAGGGTGTAGCTGTACCTAAATATACGAATACGAATTTAGATGGACAAGCAGGTTCTGATCCTACACATGTAGATACAGACTACCCTTTATTTAGATTAGGTGATGTATATCTTATGTATGCAGAATGTGTTTTAAGAGGAGCTGCAAATGGAGATATGGCACAATCTGTTCAATTAGTTAATCAATTAAGAGAAAGAGCTTATGGAAATACGGATGGAAATATTTCTTCTGAAGATTTATCTCTAGATTTCATATTAGACGAAAGATCAAGAGAACTCTATTGGGAAGCTACAAGAAGAATTGATTTAATTCGATTCGGTCAATATACAGATCAAGGAATATGGCCTTGGAAAGGAAATGAGAAAGATGGAAGATTAACTGAATCCTTTAGAAATATATTTCCCATTCCATCTTCAGATATATTAGCAAATCCTAATTTAGTTCAGAATGAAGGGTATTAATTAGTAATGAAACATCCCTCTTATAAATAGATTGCCTCTTTTTGTAGGCAATCTATTTTTTCTTTTGATAAAAAAAAGTCATTAAATATAATCTAATGTACCATTCTCAACTTGAATTGGAATTATATAAATTTAACTCCATAATGCCCGGGTCTTTTTAATTAACTTTCCTATTTCTTCGTTGAAAAGCTTTACCGAAACCTTGTTATGCTTTCGTTTTTTAACTCGAACTAGAAAAATTAATTGACAAAACCTATTGGGACATTTTAAGGTAAATTTGTATTATTGATTATCTAACACGATTATTTTTTCCAAACCGATCATTTCATTATCACAGATGACTCTAATAAAAAAGACTCCATGGTCTAAATTTGATAAATCAATTACATGACTTGAGGGAATATCCTTTAAATCCATTTGCTTTCGACCGTCAAAGGAGTAAATTTCCAAATCATACAATCCAGAAAAACTAGCGTTAAAATGTAATATGTTATCGGAAGTTGGATTAGGACCAAATACGAAATTAATCTCCTCTGTTTTTTCTTCTTCTATGATATTAAATCCATAATCTGGATTATTCACATATACATAATATTCGCCAGGTGCTAAAGTTGCTGAATATGTAGAACCCGTAAAAATGGATCCTCCATTTAAATAGTCGAACCAATCTCCTGAAACAGGCATATCCACAGTTATTTCTTGCTCAATTACTTCGAAATTTCCAATTACCACAAGATGGTCCTCACCTTTACTCGATATAATTGATTTAGTCAAGCCTCCAAGATTGAGCTGAACCTCTGCATCACGTTCAATTGCTGGATATTCCATTTTCAGTTGGAACATTTGACTGTATAAATCATATAATTGCAAACGATTACTCTCTGTTGCAAACTCCCATTGGATTGGTTTGCGAGCTAATCTACAGTTCTCATTTATGCTTCCATCTACACATCTATTTATAGAAAATTCGTAGCCTATTTCACCAAATTGCCAAATCATTTTTGGTCCTGGAATAGAAAAGAAAAAAGCTGCAGTCATAGCATTTCTTTCTAATCCCGTGTCAAAGTTTTGTGTTGAATACGAAGCATTTCCATTGCCAAAATTTAGGTTTTTGAACATTAATCTTTCTTCATCATGGCTTTCCATATATCCTATTATATTCGGATTTTCAAAACTTCTATTTTTAAAATATATGTGGCCAAAATTAGATTTGTTGGAATCGTTCCAACCCATACTCGCTTCATTCGAATTAAAATTCGCATTTCCCCAAAGTAAAAACCCTTGTTCTGATAATTCCTTTTCTTCTGTAGCAGTAGCAAAATGCTCAAGTATCAAAATAGATTTAGGGTATTGATCCCAGATATGATTTCCATAATCCGTAAGAATGTCTATTCGCTCTTGATTAAATGCAGAAAAGCCACCATTATCTGAGAAAAATTGTTGTGTAAAACCCTTGGACAAATCAAATCGAAATCCATCAACATGGTATGTATTTAACCAATAATCTATTGTTTGTTTTGTGTAGGTAATAGTTGCATCGGATGCATGATTAAAGTCGAACCCCACATTAAAAGGATGTTTAGCAATAGGATTAAAGTAAGGAGAATTTTCTGCCGGACGTGAATTCTGAGCGTCCCAGTATAATCGAACTAATGGACTTTGTCCAAATGCATGATTATAAACAATGTCAAGAATAATGGCAATATCCATACCATGAGCAGCATCAACTAGCTTTTTAAAAGACTCTGGACTTCCATAATATTTATCAAGTGCCATGTGATATGATGGGTTGTATCCCCAACTATCATTGTTCTCAAATTCAGAAACAGGCATCAATTCAATGGTATTAACACCTAATCTTTTTAGATAACTCAACGTATCTATTAATGATTCAAAACTATGATCTTCTAAAAAATCGCGAAGCAATAATTCATAGATTACTAGATCTTCGTTTGCTGGCACTTCGAAATCATCATACTCCCACACAAATGGTTCTTCTGATAAATCTAAATAAGTAACGTGACCAGAAGTGAGACCTGTAGGATAATCAATGGGAACCGATTCCAATTCTGTTTCTATTCCACCATCGTTAAATGGATCTAAAATTAAACTGCTGTACGGATCTGCGATTTTTATAAAGCCATCCACGAGAAATTGGTACAGAAGCTCTGTTGAATTTTCTTCCTTTTCAATTATAATCCACCAATCTTTTTCATCCGGAGTTTGAGTCATTTGAAATTCAGCATCAACGGTGAAATCATTTACATCAGACAATAAAAAAACATGTTCTTTTTCAGGAGCGAATAGACGAATCAAAATAGATCCATCATCTAATATTGATGCGCCATAATTAACATCTTGTGGTATTTCCGCTAAAGGTAAATCTCCGTCAAGAGTCACAAAACTAAATGCATCTTCTACTTGGTTACTTCCATCCGTTGCTTCAAACCTTATCACATGATTTCCTGCTTCCATCGCATTATATTCGAAATTAATTTCTGTGCCATTTCCTGAAGAAATGATAGTTTCATTATCGTATAAAACATAATCGGCTTCCGCTGAAATAGCTGCTAAAATGGAAAAACTTTCTCCTTGTTCAACAACGAGTTGTTCTTGATCAGGAGTGATAAACTTCCCTGTAAATGCATCTAGATCTGGAACATCAACAAAAATATCTCCCAGGCTTGTCGTTTTTCCTTCTTTGGAACCATCTTGATTTCTAAAAACAAATGCTAACTGTGTTACAACTTCATTTTGAGGTATCCCATAAAATTCTCTTGGTATAAATTGTATGAGGTGTTTATCATCTCCAATCGGTGACATCACAACATTAGGGTCTGCAGTACCCCAAATACCTTGAACATATTGCCAACTTCCGGGGCCTCCTGCTTCTGTAACAACTCCTGTATGTGCATAAACCGGTGTTGTACCTACAAGTCCTGCACTTCCTTGTGTTGCATCATATATAATGGAGATTTCCTCGTCTATCGTAAAAAGTGGAGGATCGATTGATATGATTTGGGCTTTAAGCCCAAAAACAAAAAATACGATTAGAGTGCTTAGTATCGTTTTCATAAAATCAATAATTCGTTAAGATATCAAATGAATATCCTTTTAATGTAATTCGAGCGTTAGTTCCTTGTTGAATTATGGATTGGTTTAATCGCGAATAAAGCTTATTTGATTCATTAATTTCAATTTCTGCAGAATCAGCATCTTTATTAAATACAATATAACAGGATTTATCGAAATAAGTCCTTTTAAATATAAGTTGTTTTTTATTTACATAGACTAAGTCCGTTGTACCATAGATTAAAGGCATTTCTTCTCTTCTCAATTTTGTTAATTGTTGTGTTAATCGTTTCGTTTTTTCTTCTTCTTCTGAAAGGTTTTCGAATCGCATCATTCTCCTACTGTCTGGATCTCCACCTCCTGCCATAGCAATTTCATCTCCATAATAAATAACAGGTACCCCGGGAATAGACATGACAAAACCTATTAGCATTCTGTGTTTATCGTATCCTACATTATTCGATACCCCAATGTTTCTAGTAAGTCCTGCCATTTTCTGATCTTCATCGAAACGGACATCTCCACTTGCCAAAGATACAAATCGAGCTTGATCATGATTTCCAGTAATGTTTCCCATCATAGAATGGTATCCATAATACGTTAAGGACTCTTCAAAAGATGACCACAATCGCTCGAAAGACTGGTCTTCTTTTGCAAAGACTTCCCTTGCATCAAAATATAAATTAAAATCAAATTGTGCATCTAACATTCCACTGGAAATGTAACTACTAATTAAATCTCTAGAACCATAAGTCTCTCCTATTTGATAAATAGATCTGCCTTCAGGTAAAGAAACATCTTGTTTTAATCGCTTCGTTAATTCTATCCAGAATTCACGAGGAATATGTTTTGTTGCATCGTGTCGATACCCATCTAGCCCAAACTTCTTCAACCAATAAATCGTAGAATCTACTTGGACATCAATTACATCAGGATTACTGAAGTCCAAACTAGGCATAAACATGTCAAACCATGTAGTGAGTCTTTGTTCATCCCATAATCTGAGGTTATATGAACTATCACTTAGAATTAAATCTGTTGCATATTCAGGATGTGCCTTATATAAGGGATGTTCTTCATGAACATGATTAGTTACATAGTCTAATAATATATTAATCTCATGCTCATGAGCTACATCTACCAAATTCTGTAAACTAGCATCATCACCAAATCTGTAATCAATTTTCGAAGAAGAAATTGGCCAATAACCATGATATCCAGAATAGAAATATTTAGGTTCTATATATTCTTGGTACGCATCGTATGGGTTTTGAGTAATAGGTGAAAGCCACAAAGAATTGATATGTAAAGAATCAAAATATCCTGACTTTATCTTCTCTGTAATTCCTTCCAAGTCTCCTCCCATATAATTCGTTAATGGCTTTAATCGTTCGTCATCAACCGGAGAGTCAATTGATTTATTTCCATTATTAAATCGATCAATTAATGTAAAATACATTATCTGTGAGCGATAATCTTTTCTTGTTAAATGTAATCCAGATTCAATTACTTTTCCATTGATTAACGGAATAATTAAATCATTACTTTTTCCTCCTTCTGCTTCTGCATAACATCTTATTAAAGCGGTTTCTTTCGTTGATGCATCTGCGGGAATATTAATTAAAATATCACCTTTCTCATATTCAGTACTTATTAATTTATTATCCAAAAAACAATATGTATTAAGAGGAGCAATACTGCTAGAAATGCTTATAGAATTCGATTGATATGTTTTGCTAATAAGATGAGGAATTCGGTTTGGGTCGCCACCAGAAATAGAAAGAACAGAATTAAATCCACCTATTCCATTTGAGACAGAATCTTGATTAGTTGGGTCATTAATTTCCATTCCATCGATAAGGTATTTATATTGATACTTACCGGGGTTTAGCATCATTTCTGTAATCCATTTTCCCTCTTTCTTTACTACAGATGAAACATTAGGATTCCAACTATTCATCTCTCCTTTTATTTTCACTTCATTAAATCCTTTATCAAGAAGTACGAGCTGTACTCTTTTTTTCTCTGGGCTCTTTACAAGGACATGATAACTTCCTTTGTCTGTTTCAATGTATAAAACGGATAATGCTTGGCTAAGTGGTTTGTCAAGTGTTAGATGAAGCTTCTTTTTGTTTTGGCTTAAGCCAAAAGGAATGCCTATATCAGAAGATACGGATAATACAGTAGATGAAATAAAATAGTCTTCTAAATTAATATTGTTTTCACCATTCTTTAATTGAATAGGACTTGCAATCCCAACCCAATCATTTTGAGCATAAGCCGAAATAAAGGGAAAGCTAAACAGCAATAAATAGAATACTTTTAATGACTTCATGCTAAAGAATTTGCTTTGTTATGAATAGTCTCTCTCCCCTTAATTTGGTGTTTTTGGCCATGAATATAAATGGCACAAGGAGAATCAGATATATTTTCTACCGTGGTTCCTTTTTCATTCGTTTCAATCTTCAATATAGCTTGACGATATACGATTCTGAAACTTAAAGACTCCCATTGTTTTGGTATAAAAGGAGCTATGTGAAGACCATCATCTGATACTTTCATTCCTCCAAAACCCTTAACAATAGAAAGCCATGTTCCAGCCATACTAGTGATATGTAGGCCATCTTCTGTATCATTGTTATAATCATCAAGATCTAATCTTGCGGTTCTTAGATACATTTCATATGCCTTATCATAATCGCCAATCCTACACGCTAAAACAGCATGTATACATGGACTCAATGAAGATTCATGAACAGTCATCGGTTCATAAAAGTGAAAATTCCTTTGGATTATATCTAGGTCGAATTGATCTTCAAAAAAATATAAACCCTGAAGAACATCGGCTTGTTTGATGTAACACGATCTTAATATTCTATCCCAAGACCAATGCTGATGAATAGGAGCTTCCCCTTCTGGAATCTGATCAATATGAAGTAACTCTTTATCTAGAAATCCATCCTGCTGAAGAAAAACTTGACGGTCTTCATCATAAGGTAAGTAGGTGTTGTCTATGATTTTTTGCCAATCATTTAGCTCTGAATCTGCTAAATTAGTCTTGTTAATAATTTGGTTTAATCTTTCTGTATTTAAACCTTCAAGATTTTCAATAATACTTTTACAATAAGTCATGCACCATCTTCCTATATAATTCGTGTACCAATTGTTATTTACATTATTCTCATATTCATTTGGACCAGTAACACCAAGCATTACATAAGCTTTTTTTGCTTCAGAATAATGAAATCGCTGCGCCCAAAACCTTGCAATTCCTATTAAGACTTCTAATCCAAATTCTCCTATATATGCTGTATCGCCGGTATATCGTATGTAATCATATATAGCAAATGCTATAGCGCCATTTCTGTGGATTTCCTCGAAAGTGATTTCCCACTCGTTATGGCATTCTTCCCCATTCATTGTAACCATAGGGTATAAAGCTGCTCCGTTTTTAAAACCTAGTTTCGCGGCATTTTCAATAGCTTTTTGTAAGTGATTATGTCTATAAACTAATAAACTTCTTGCAACAGATGGCTTTGATGTTCCTAAATAAAAAGGAAGACAATATGCTTCCGTATCCCAGTAAGTACAACCACCATATTTTTCGCCCGTAAACCCTTTAGGCCCAATATTCAACCTTTCATCTGATCCATCATATGTTTGATAAAGTTGAAGAATATTAAAACGCATTCCTTGTTGAGCAGCAACATCTCCTTTTATTTCGATGTCATTGTTTTCCCAGTTAGAAAGCCATGTGTTTTTATGGTTTTCTAGGATCTCCTTGTAGGAAGATTGCTTTACCGCATCTAAGGTTTCATCATTGATTTTATGGAAAGTATCTCCGTGATGGAAACTTGTAGAAATAGAAATATATTTATAAAGCGTAATGGATTGTCCCGTTTCTAAGGAAATATCAAATTGGTCTGTACATTTACCTGCGCTTGATTCCAATCTTGCATTATGACCTTCGAGTACATTCAACATGGAAGCATGTGCATGAAATGCTGTCTTTTTGGTAATTGCTGAAACAGATGGATAAGCTTTACTTTTTAGGTCTGTTATTTCCCAAAAAACTTCATCATAATTAGCATCTTGGTTTTTAACATTGGCATCAAGATAAGAATCCAGTTTAATATCACCAGAAAACCCATCGCTTGTGACTGTATATTTTATAACACCTAATTCTTTTGTTAGCTGACTACAAAATCTTTCAGATTCTATTAGCAAGTTTCCATTATTAGTTATGAGCTTGATCTTCTTTGCATAAATAGAATGTTGCATATCAAGTTCTCTATAAAAAGAAAGGAAGTTCGATGTATGTAGATCTAATCTTTCTCCATCAACATATAGATCAATTCCTACCCAATTAATCGAATTAAGCACTTTGGCAAAATATTCGGGATACCCATTTTTCCACCATCCTACGCGTGTTTTATCAGGATAATATATTCCAGCTAAGTAGCTCCCTTGTAGTGTTTTACCTGTATACTTTTCTTCAAAAGTTCCACGAACCCCCATGTAGCCATTTGCAACAGAAAAGATTGATTCAGAAACTTGATTAAATTCAGGATGAAATTTATCTTCTATTATTTTCCAAGGATGTTTTATCAGATAATCTTTCATTAATTCTTCTTTATCTTTAATCTCAAATATACTGTTTTATGCAAGATTATAATTTCTTTGTTTCTTATAAATAGCTCAAAAAAATGCATTTTTGTTGTTTTAGTTATTCTTTATATTTTTTTAGTTATGAAGTCTATAGAAGCGTGTCTTTTTGATCTTGATGGTGTACTTGTTGATACTGCAAAGTATCATTTTATTGCTTGGCAAAATCTTGCCTCAAGATGGAATATTGAATTAACAGAAGAAGAAAATGAAAGGCTGAAGGGTGTAGGAAGAATGGATTCTTTAATTCACATTTTAAAATTAGGAGATGTTTCTTTAACTAAAAAAGAAATGGAAAATTGGTGTGGGGTGAAGAATGAAGAATATCTCGGATTAGTTTCCGAAATGGACAAATCTGAATTGCTTCCTAACGTTGTAAAAATTCTAACGGAATTAAAAGAAAGAGAAATAAAAATCGGCTTAGGCTCAGCTAGTAAAAATGCGCTTCTTATTTTAGAAAAAACAGGTATCCTACCTTTCTTTGAAGCCATTGTAAGCGGAAACGATGTTACTTTTTCTAAACCTCATCCTGAAGTCTTCCTTAAAGGTGCTAAGCAACTTGATGCTATCCCTAGCAGAACCATAGTATTCGAAGATTCTCAAAAAGGAATAGAAGCTGCAAATGCCGGAGGATTTTATGCGGTAGGCATAGGAAAACCAAGCGATTTAAAAGAAGCAAATATTGTCATACCATCTTTTGAAAAACATACTTTTAGCGACATTGAAAAACTCCTCACAAATATCTAAATATAAAATAATGAAAAAACGTATACCTCTACTTTTAAGTGTGTGTTTTATCGCTTTTTTTGCTTGTAATTCAAACGTAAAAAAGGATGTAGCTGAAAACACAAAACCTGTAGCTGTTGAAATGATGAAACATATTCCTTCTTGGTCAAAAGACATGAATATGTATGAAGTCAATATTCGGCAATTTACACCTGAAGGAACGTTTTCTGCTTTTGAAAAACACATCCCTCGCCTTAAAAAAATGGGTGTTGATATTCTATGGTTAATGCCTATTTATCCTATTTCAGAAACAAAGAAAAAAGGTAGCTTGGGAAGTTATTATGCTGTAACTGACTTTACTAAAGTCAACCCTGAATTTGGCACATTGGAAGAATTCCAAAAAATGGTTAATACCATACATGAAAACAATATGAAAATCATACTTGACTTTGTTCCTAATCACACTGGATGGGACCATGTGTGGATAAAAGATCATCCTGATTATTATACACAAGATAAAGATGGAAATATTGTCGATCCTATTGATCCATCAACAGGAGAAAGTTGGGGATGGACAGATGTGGCAGATTTGAATTTTGACAATAAAGATATGCGAAAGCATATGATAAGCGACATGGCACACTGGATCTCAAATGAGAATATTGATGGTTTTAGAATGGATGTAGCTCATGGTGTTCCAGTAGGATTTTGGAAAGAAGTAAGCGATCACCTTACAGGTGTTAAAAAAGATGTTTTTATGCTTGCAGAGTCTGAGGTACCTGCGTTAAGAAATGAACAATATTTTCAAGTAGATTATGGCTGGGAATTTCATCACATCTTAAACGCCATTGCAAAAGGAGAGGCTGGTCCTGAAGAAGTAAAAGCGTGGTACATGGAAAATCAAGAGAAATACCAAGAAGGTTGGCATATTCAATTTACGTCAAATCACGATGAAAACAGCTGGGCAGGAACAACAAAAGAAAGAATGGGAAATGCACACGATGCACTAGCTGCATTAGCATTTACTATAGAAGGCATGCCTTTAATTTATGGTGGACAAGAAGAACCGTTAATTAGACGTCTTGAGTTTTTTGAAAAGGATGATATAGGATTTCAATCTTATGAAAAAGCAGATTGGTTTGCAAAGATTCTAAAAGCTAAAAAGGAAAACGAAGCTCTTTGGAATGGACCCTTTGGTGGAGAACCTGAATTTATAACGGTTGATGATGATGTGTTAATTTATAAAAGAACGAAAAAAGATAATACTGTCATTTGTATATTCAATTTATCTGACAAAGAAAGCTCAACAGAAATATCTTTCGAAACAGAAAAGTATACCGATGTTTTCCAAGGAAATATATTTGATAGAAAACAAGGTGATGAATTAAAATTAGCTCCTTGGTCTTACCATGTACTATCAAATTAGTTAAGAATAAAAAGTACCTTCTATATAGATACCTAACTAATGAAAAGTTCGTTTTGATCACAGATGATAGAAATAAAAAAAGTCTATGCGATAGCGATGAGAAAGTGTTGCATTTTAATGCAATTCCGAAGGAATGAGCGAATAGCGAACACTGTATCGTAGCGCCCGATCGCCCTAAAAAATAAGGACAGATTTTATAGCCGTTTTTCCATCCTTTAGCGCCATCTTAAGATAGTAAATTCCAGCTGCGTGATTAATCTCTATTGATGGTCCTACAGGTGTTATTTTTTGCAACACCATTCCATGTATGTTTACTACTTCTATTTCCTGAATTTTCTGGAACTCTTCAATAAAGAATTCTCCATGTGAAGGATTAGGGGATATTGTAAATTGATCTTCTGAAATTTCAGTTGTATTACTCGTTTCCGAGCACATTACATCTTCCTCACTAAATAAGGCTGTTCCGCAGAAAGAAATAGAATAACCACCTCCGTTTGAAAAATTATTTACTAGCAAATAATATCTTGTCCCAACTTCAAAATTGCCTTCCTTAGAAAAGGCATTCTCCCCTTCATTACAATTAGGATCCTCATATGTATCATTATCACTAGACGACATTCCTGTTTGTCCTCCGTTTGTAATGCATGATGAAGTATTACATATATAGGATTCTAATCCATCACAATTTGTAGAATCTACGGCTTTGAATAAGAAAAAATCTAAGTCTTCATTAGGTAGATTCGGAGTAGCAACAAAAGTCATAGTGCCTGATTGATATACATCAAAATAATACCATGAACTACTCCATTCTAGACTAAATGTACCCTCAGAACACATGGTATTGTAATCATCAACAACATTGCCGTTGCCAAGATTGGCATTAACAAAAATGGAATCTTTGGTTAACAGATGTTGAGCAGTTATACAGTCTTGATTTTGTGCGGAAAGGAATAAAGAAATATAGCAGAAAGATAGGAGTAAGCTGATTTTTTTCATTGGTTAAATTTTTACTAAGTTAAAAAAGTCTAGCACAAAAATCAAATCCTTAGTTGTCCGAAGGAGAAACAAATTCACTTTCTTACCTTTGGGGGCAATAAATATAAATTCATGATTCAAGATACAATTGTTGCTTTATCAACTCCTCCAGGTCAAGGCGCTATTGGTGTAATACGTTTGTCTGGTCCTGATGCAATCTCTCTTGTTGATGGGTTTTTCAAAGGTAAAAACCTGGTGAAAGTTGAGGCAAATACGGTTCATTATGGAAAGATTGAAGGAGAAGATGGTCGGATAATTGATGAATGTGTTGCCACGGTTTTTAAAGCACCAAGATCTTATACCAAGGAAGATGTGATAGAGCTTTCATGTCATGGATCACCATATATTATCAAGGAAATCATACAGCTTTGTCTGAAAAAAGGCGCGAGAATGGCGAATCGTGGGGAATTCACTTTGCGTGCATTTTTGAATGGACAACTTGATTTATCTCAGGCAGAAGCAGTCGCAGATTTGATAGCGTCTGAAAATGAAACGAGTCATGCATTGGCAATGTCTCAAATGCGAGGAGGATTTTCTAGCGAAATAAGTAATCTTCGTCAAGAATTAATTGATTTTGCCGCTTTGATAGAACTCGAATTAGATTTCGGAGAAGAAGATGTAGAATTTGCAGATAGAGGAAAATTAGAAAATCTCGTCCTCAAAATTCAGGGAGTAATTAAAAAATTATTGGATTCATTCCAGTTGGGAAACGTATTAAAAAAGGGAGTTGCAACAGTTATAGCAGGACGACCAAACGCCGGCAAATCAACATTGCTAAATGCATTGCTAAATGAAAACAGAGCGATAGTAAGTGATATTGCAGGTACGACAAGAGATACTATAGAAGAAGGATTGAATATAAATGGCGTTCCTTTTCGACTTATTGATACAGCAGGGATTCGAAAAGCGCAAGACGAGATTGAGAAAATAGGAGTAGAACGAACGATAGAGAAGATAGGTGAATCAACATTGGTTATTTACTTATTTGATGTAACAGAATCGCGGCCAAAAGATTTATGGGAGGATGTTGAAAATTTCCTAGAAGGGAGTAAGGCTCTAACGGCTAAAAGTTCGCGCTTATTTGTTGCCAATAAAATGGATTTATATCCTTCCCTTCAGCTTACAGAATATCACAAAGACGATCTGATAGATGCAGAAAATCTGATATCTATTTCTGCCATAAACAAAATGAATGTCCCTTACTTGAAAGAGAAATTGTACAATGCAGTCATAGAAGATCCTAATTTAATGGACCAAACTATAGTTACAAATGCTCGTCATTTTGATGCATTGAATAAATCTTATGAAGCATTAGATAAAGTAATAATAGGCTTGAAAAGTGGGATATCAGGGGATTTCGTCGCTATGGATATTCGAGCGGCATTACATGAACTTGGTTTGATAACGGGAGAGATCCACACAGACGATTTACTGGATAGTATCTTTACTAGGTTTTGTATAGGGAAGTAGTTTACTTTCTCTTTATTTCTAACCCCTTGTTTTTGTTGACTTTATA
>CAZSKA010000035.1:0-22397 GCA_964607315.1 uncultured Saprospiraceae bacterium
ATAATGTTCCTTATAAATAATGATTCGCAAATTTTTCTTTTATGACAGGATATATATCGTCGAAGGCTATAGCGATACCAACTTCTGTTGTATCTCCGAATGATTTATGCCTAAATGCACCAAAATATTTCATTTTTTCCAGATCCACCATTCTATTATAAACTGCCATAATAGGAACAATATTTACTCCAAATTCTTTCCTAAGATTAAAGAATATTCCTTTAAATATATCAGTATTTAATAAGTCAATTTGTTGTTTGTTTAAGACTCCTTCTTCTATTCTTTCACCTTGAACCACAGAAACGTTTACATCATAATCCCAATAGTTTTTAGCTGAAGCTAAGAAAAAAGCATCTGCTCCTGTCATTTCATAAATTTTATACAGTGTCACTTTTCCAAAATATCCTTTATAAGCTGGGTTCTTGGCATAAATATATCCAAGACCATGTAGTACATAATCAAAACTCTGTCTGCGTTCTCTTTCTTTATAATACGGATTAATAAAAGATCTACCTAATTCAATCCACATTTCCTTTCTCCATTTTTCTGAGAATTCAAAATGAGCACCAACTGGACCTTTATGATAACTCTCAGAGTGATGTTCCATGTATCTGTAACCACCTATTATAGCAGCAATTGGTTCATCGTAATTTGGATTAAGAATCATCAATTGTTTCATTTCAGGAAGAGTATCAAATTCATCTGTATCAAAATCACCTACTCCACCACCTTCATTTCTGAATGCCCATTCTCTTATTATAGTTAGTAAAAGTATGAGTTGCGGATATTCGTCCCAAGCTACTAAAGAAATGATATAGTTTGTGCCTTGAATGATAGAGTCTTCATTCTTCGCAAGCTTATGTATGGCTTCAACTTCTTTCTTAAATTTCAAAAGATCAATTACACCATCAACTTGTTTTCTCACAGTTTCTTCGCTCAAAAAAGGAAAAACAGGAACAATTTCATACATTGATTTTTGCTCATTATAATAATCCTTAGGATCTGCATTTAGAGGAGAAGATTTTAATAGATTCATGAATCCCATATTGTATTGTGATTATCTTTAGAAAGTTGATAAACTGTATTATATAATTTATCAGCTAACTCTCTATTTTTCTTGATGTTACCTGGTTGATAAAATTTAGACCAATCCTCAAAAGAAATTTTGCGAGAAGCAAACATATCTAGTTTTCTGCCTTTTTGTTTAAAAATTTCTCTAAGCTGAAACATATTTTCTAAAGGTACTTTCTTTAAAAACGAATACTTTTCTCTAATTCTTGCCACTTTATAAAATAAAGGCGTATTAGAGGTAATAATATTCATAATAATTATAGGCGTTTTATATTTATACGCATAATCTAAAAAAGTAGTTCTCCATCTCCTATCTACAAGTTCACCTTTTTCATTATACCGACTATTTTTCCCTGCTGCATAAAACACAACAAGTCTGTTGTTTTGATACGCTTCTTCTATGGTATCTAAGTCTACTTTATCCTTGGACTTTAACAAATCTACTGGTATAACAATGTCCATAACTGGTTTTACACAAATAAGTCTATTAGCTAAAATTGAAAAGTCTTTTCTTATATTCCACAACCCACCTATTGTTCCCACTACATCAGCTCCTCCAGGATGATTTGCACATAAAGTTACTGGTCCTTCAGCCGGTATGCCTTGCCCATTGTGTATTTCATATTCAAATCCTATTTCCTCTATGCAAGCTTGGATAAAATCACCACCACTTAGATGATTAAACTTTTTAATCATCCTATTTGTCCTCCCTATTCTTAGAAATTTCAGATTGAACAATACAAAATTTGCTATTTTCTTCTTCCACTTTGACCATTTGGGTTTTAAAATGTCAATATTATATTGTTCTATCATGCTATAGTTTTTATGAATTTATAACACAACCATTTTCCTCTTTGTGTCTTGTGTTCTATCTCAAAATCACTGGTATATTTTTCTTCTATTATTTCGTGATCTTTTTCTAAAATTCCACTCATTAGAATTGTTCCATTCTTTTTCACTAAAGATTGAATTTCATCTTTATACTCCAAAAGAACTTTCCTGTTAATGTTTGCTAATATAATATCATATGTAGTTTTTGGCACAATTTCAACTCCTCCTAAAAATACATTATAGTCTACTTTATTTAATATTTTGTGCTCTTCAGCATTATCATAACTTGCTTTTTCAATATCTACAGCATCAATGTGAGCAGCTTTATTTTGCGCAGCAAAAACAGATAATATTCCAGATCCACATCCTAAATCTAAAACCTTTTTATTTTCTAAATCAATGTTTGACATTTGTTGAATCATCATAAAAGTTGTTTCATGATGTCCTGTCCCAAAAGCCATCTTTGGAGCTATTTTTATATACTGTTCATAGCCTTCTTCTTTTTCATGAAAGTCTGCATAAATAAAACATATTTCATCTATTCTAACAGGACTAAATGCTTCTTCCCATTTAGAATTCCAATTTTCATCTTTCAACTGCGAAATGGAAAAGGATTCAATACTTTCATAAGCTATTGACTGGATAGCATAACGGAGTTTTTCCTGAGAATACAGTTTATTATCAAAATAAGCTTTCAAATAATTCTCTTCTTCCCAAATGGAATCACAATTTAGTTTATATAATTCACCAATTATGAAATCATAATAATCAGACTTAAAATATATATCAACCTGTAAAAAGGACATTTATTTTTGTTTGGCAGCTTTTAAAGTATTCATCATCAATGCGGTAACCGTCATAGGCCCTACTCCTCTAGGAACTGGAGTAATGTATGAGCACTTATCGACAATTGCATCGTAATCAACATCTCCCACAAGTCTATAACCACTTTTGCGAGAGGAGTCCTCTACCCTATTAATTCCTACATCTATTACCACTGCACCTTCTTTTACCATATCAGAAGAAATGAATTTTGGTATTCCTATTGCAGCGACCAAGATATCTGCACGTAAACATTCACCTGCAATATCTTTTGTTCTAGAATGTGTTAA
This sequence comes from uncultured Saprospiraceae bacterium, assembly GCA_964607315.1. Lineage (GTDB taxonomy): Bacteria > Bacteroidota > Bacteroidia > Chitinophagales > Saprospiraceae > JAHDFB01. Next base: position 3,015 of record CAZSKA010000035.1, read on the forward strand.
GGTTACCGTACAATTCCCAGGATTTGATTTTCTAGAAAGCAATATAGACATTGGTGTTCCCACTATATTTGATCTACCGACAACCACACAATGCTTTCCACTTGTCTCTATATTATAACGTTCAAGCATTGTCATTATACCATAGGGAGTTGCTGGTAAAAAAGAGTCTAGCCCTTGTGCCATTTTTCCAAAGTTTACAGGATGAAAACCATCCACATCCTTTCTTGGATCTATGGCCATAGTGATTTTATTTTCATCAATATGTTTAGGAAGTGGCAATTGTACGATAAAGCCGTCTATGTCTTCATTCGTATTTAAATCTTCTATAATTTCTAAAAGCTCGTCTTCTGTAATAGAGGCATCTTTTCTAATTAAAGTAGATTCGAAACCAGCACCTTCACAAAATCTTACTTTGTTTTTCACATATGATGCACTTGCTGGATTATCACCTACCAGTACAGCAGCTAAATGTGGAATATTTCCACCTTCTTCACGAATCTTATCAACTTCTTCTTTTAATTCTCCCTTTATCGTTTCAGCTAAACCTTTTCCATCTATGATCATTTGACTATTTTTTATGCCTTGCAAATGTAAAAAATGAAATTAAGTAAACCAGAAATATACACTAGAACTTAATAAGTAAAATAATATAGATTCCAGCTTTATTAGTTGCCAAAATTTAAAAAACACCTTGATTTATTCAAAGTGCTTTTTATAAATTACATTTTACAAATTAATGTATTATGATAGATTTCAATTGATTAAAATCTTCATTCTGAATACTCACAAAATATTGTCCTGCTGGTAAATCCGGTGTAAATAAAGTTCGCTCATATCCGTTTGCAAACTTATTTATAAGATAATTTCCAACTAACTTACCTTCACTATTTATTATTTTACAAATTATTTCTTGTGGACCATTATAACCAACTAATTTCACTTTGAACAAGCCACTAGTTGGATTTGGTGTTATAGTAAATTCAGCATCTTCGTAGATTTCTACATCAACTAGAATATTTAATGCTTCCTCATAAGTACATCCCAAACCATCATCTACAACAATAAAATATGGTCCTGGCACTAAGTTTATGAACAATGGATTGCTTTGAAAAGTAACTCCTCCATCTATGGAATAGACCGTAGCTTCAGTTGCTCCTGGAAAATTAATAAAAATAGCAGCATCTGCTGTATTCGGCCCGGTAGCATCTTCAAACTCAACTTCCACATCTAGATTCTCACAATTCTTAGGTACGCAAAATGAAGCTGTCCACATATCTCCAAAACTTTTATCATCTAGCATTGCTAATATAGGGCCATCAACTTGTGTTATCGTCAAATAAGCATCTGGGTCTCCTCCCCAACCATCACCGAAAGAATCAAATAGATTAAATGTATAACAGCCTTCTGAAACACACATATCAAATGATTCAAAAACATCACCACCTGCTGGGTAACCTCCCATTTCAAATACGACCTCTCCACTTACATCATCAACTAATTCCCAAGAAACTTCTTGAGACCAAAAATCTGTTACAAATTCTAAATTCATTAACACTGGATCAGCTATCAAGGTAAATTCCATACTCGCTTCATTGTTACTTAAAATCTGATCTGCATCAATACCATTAATGTTTTCTGCACCAAATAAAATAGTATTAGCTCCTGGGCTTATAGGAACATCTAAGAATTCAATAAAAACAGAATTACCTGAAGTTATGATTTCCATGTTATCAATAGATTGTTCTAGATTTCCATTTACACTTACTGTTGCAGTAAATGATGTAATATCTTCTACACCTAAGTTTTGGAATTCGGCTCGTAAATCCACATTTTCATCGCAGCCATTTTCTACATCTACAGCAGTTAACGTTGCTAAGTCAAAACTAGCAAGATGAGACCTTGTAGTGTTTAATGTATCATTCAATAGAAATTCATCATCAGCTACTGATATAAATACATCGAATTCATAATTGCCAATTACAGACATATCTACTGTTGCTGTAAGGGGAATATTTACAGATTCTCCAGATTGGAGAACATCCTCATATAGCCCATTTTCAATTTCATTTCCTTCAAACAACACTGTCCAAGAGATATCTTGAATGGAATCTATTCCTGGATTAGATATCTGAATTTCAACGGCTTCATTTGCTGTTAAGTTATTAGAACTTTGTGGTGAAATTAATCCTGTGACAGATCCATCTATAGTATCTTGTCTCATCAATAATTTGAAAACTTTAGTGTCCCAATCTTGATCTGCAGGAACAAATTCAGCAGTCCCCCAAAAATCATCATCATTAACAGGATCTGTTTTTATTGCAAAATAATCTCCCCATCTTGCATTAGGATGAGCATTTTCACCTTCTGTCATAATTGTTTCTCCAAAAGTCATTTGACCTAGTGGATCGCCATTCCTTCTTCCCGTATAGGCAATTGAATTCCAAGTATTAGGTCCTCCTAATGTATAAACCAATAAAATATTTCCTACTCCATCTTGACTAACTGTTGCCATCCATCTATTTTGATCATCGTCAATAGAATGAGTTCCTTCTTGATATAGTGACCACTCAAGTTCAGTAGTTTGTTTTCTTAACTCTATCCATCTTATTCCTGCTTTATTATCTCCATTTACATCAACAGAAAAGTTTAGTAAAATAGATTCAAAGTCTGTAAATCTCCTGTATTGAGGTCTATGCATCACTACCTGTTGAAGAGCTGAAAGCAGAGGCGCAAGTGTTGTAGTTGTATCACCTCCATTAACTGTGAATCCATCTTTTTGCTCTAAACAATCAAAAATATTAAAATCGCACAGACTACTTTCGAAAGCTGCCGTTTCTATAAAAAATGGACCCTGGACTTCCGATAAACTTGGATCATCAAAATTTGTTTTAAAAGTAAAATATTCTATTCCATCATTTTCTACATCTGCAAATTCATCATCTGCAACTCTGACAACAGTCATAGGTGTATCACCAGGTTCATTTATTCCATTGAAATCTACAGCTGCACTTACCTCAAAAGATCCTCCTCCTAAATCTAATTTTGGAATATCTTCATAGATTACAAAATCTACAGTTGCAGCTCCTGCTAATAGATCTGACTTATCAAATGCATAAACAGGATTAAATCCGTTAAATTCATTTGTAGTTGCATAATACGCATCTCCCCAAACAGCAAACTTGGGATAATCAGGTAATCCACCTAATGGGAAATTATATATATTATAAGAACCCATAGGGTCAGATGTTTGCGATATTGCAATTGTTAAGTTTGAAAAGCCAATTTCAGATAACAACCATCTTTTCTCTAGACGATCATAAATAACAATTATATCACCTACAACTGATGCACCGACTTCATCCCATAAAGCATTAGTATTAACAGATGCTACTTCCTCTCCAGTAACCTTATCCCATATTCTGATAATAGAACTTGGAGAGCCATTTACACCTTGGATATAATAATTTTCGCCAATGTCTCCATTTACATCAGGAGGCCAAATTTGAGCTTCAGTGACATCCACTCCATCAAGCACAAATATTTCCTGAATTTCACCATTATTCATCTTGTTAATAGTATTCAATTTTGCTAATGGGTCTCCATCTTTTGGTTTAATATGTGGCCCAAAATCTCTAGGGAATGGTTTTTTGCTTACAAAGTTTGGCATTTCCTTGAGTTTACTCTTATAATCTTTCACTTTGTTGTGTATGGACGGGCTATCATTAGGCTTATCTGCTAAAGTTGATAATGGAGATGTTGTTCCTAACAATTTACCTTTTGTTGAATTTATTTTTGGTGCTAGATTTTGAGAATTTAGTCCAAAAGAAAATATAAGTAGAATTAGTAGAATTGGTAATTTAGAGAAGATTTTCATAAAATCTGATTTAGTTGAACGAAAGTTATACATAATAAATATACTATCCAAGTGATTCCTTTAAGAGAAAAAATATAATTACTCTTTTCGGACAGAATACACATCTATATAATAGATTTTCAGCCATTTATACAAGACATAAGAAATCAAAAAGCCTAAAACCATACCAACTATTACATCACTTGGATAGTGAAGTCCAACATATACTTGAGCAAATGAAATTATGATTGCCCATATAAATAATAGTTGTGGCCATCTATTATTCTTTCCAAAGAAAATAAAAAAGAAAAAAGTAGCAAGTGCCATGTGATTCATGGCATGTGAGCTTACAAAACTATATGAATTTCTACAAGGCGCTTTCACTAAAACACCGGATAATGTTATTTCATTACATGGTCTTATTCGCTCCACCGTTGGTTTAATTACTTTTGATGATCCTAAATCCGCTATCATAAAACTTAAAACACCAACTAATAAAATAATATATGAATGTTTTTTAAAACGTACTATCGTTTTAACAATAAGATATATATATAATGGCGCCCAAAAATACTTGTTCCTGAAATTCAGCAAAGTATAATCTAGAAAAGTGGATGATAAGTCTTGATTTATTGTCGAAAAGACCTTGACATCCATGACTTGAATGAAATCTAATATTGCCATAATACTTGCTAAGCTAGGAAACTATTTGAAATAGTTTTATTATTGATGTCAAAAAAAAAATAAATGAGTTTAATCAAATCCATTTCGGGTATTAGAGGTACCATTGGTGGTAAGTACAATGATAATTTAACTGCACTTGATATTGTAGAGTGTACTGCTGCATATGGTCAACTTCTAAAAGAAAAATATAAAAAGCCTCATGTTATAATTGGTAGAGACGGAAGAATATCCGGTAAGATGGTATCTTCTTTGGTATCTAACACACTTATTTCTATGGGTTGTGATGTAACTGACTTAGGCCTTTCTACAACTCCCACTGTTGAAATGGCTGTGATAGGAATGGATGCTCAAGCTGGTGTAATTGTTACTGCTTCTCACAATCCAAGACATTGGAATGCATTAAAATTCTTAAACCAAAAAGGTGAATTTATTTCAGCAGATACTGGACAAACTATACTGAATTACATCAGTGAATCTAATCTTGATTTTGCAGATGTTGACAATTTAGGCGTCTATAATAAAAGTAATTATTTTAAAGAACATATAGAAGCAATCCTAGCTCATGATTTTGTTCTTGCTGAAAATATAAAAAATTCTAATTTTCATGTTGTAGTTGATTGTATAAACTCCACAGGTGCTTTAAGTATTCCTCCACTTTTAGATAAACTTGGAGTGAAATACACTTTAATAAATGAAGAAGTGAATGGAGATTTTGCACATAATCCAGAACCAAAAATTGAGCATCTTCAGGAATTATCAAAAGCTGTTACTCATCATAATGCTGATATGGGAATAGCCGTTGACCCTGATGTAGATCGATTGGCATTTATGTCATCAGATGGTTCCATGTTTGGAGAAGAATATACTTTAGTAGCCATTGCAGATTACATTTTAGAGAAAAAGAAAGGCGCTGTAGTAAATAACCTATCTAGTACTCAAGCTCTACATGATATAGCAAAAAAACATGGAGTGGCATCCTATTCCTCAGCTGTTGGTGAAGTCAATGTTGTAAACTTGATGAAAGAAAAAGGAGCTGTAATAGGAGGTGAAGGAAACGGTGGTATCATTGACCCAAAACTACATTATGGACGTGATGCATTAATAGGAATTGCACTAATGTTGAGTTATTTGGCAGAATCAGGTAAAAGTTTATTAGAGATTAGATCTGAATTACCTGCATATGAAATGATTAAAGATAAAATCGACCTTACCAAGGGTACAAATGTGGATGAAATTTTAAAAGAGATATCGCTCTCATTTAAAGATGAAGAGGTTAATACTGTCGATGGCGTAAAAATAATCTATCCAGGAGAATGGGTGCATCTCAGAAAAAGTAATACGGAGCCAATTATAAGAGTATATGCAGAATCAAAAAATCAAGAATCTGCGCAAAAATTAGCGGCTACCATTAAAAAAAGAATAGAAGAATTAATGTAATGAAAGTATATTTCGATAACGCAGCAACTACACCAATTTTACCAGAAGTCATTAAAGAAATGGCTGAATTAATGAACCAGGAATTTGGTAATCCATCTTCTATTCATAGCTCTGGCCGTTCCGCTCGAGCACAAATTGAAAAAGCAAGAAAAATTATTGCAAATGGTTTAAATTCTTCGATAGGTGAAATATTTTTCACTAGCTCTGCAACAGAATCTAACAATACTGCCCTAAGACAAGCAGTGAATTCCCTAGGTGTTAAACATATCATTTCTTCGCCTACTGAACATCCTTGTGTGATAAACACCATATTGGATTTACATAAAACCAAGGGTATTCGATCTACACAATTAACTATCAATGAAAAAGGTGAAATCTCTCTTGACGAACTAAAAGAACATTTGGAGAATTCTACTGAGAAAACATTAGTTAGTTTAATGTGGGGTAATAATGAAATAGGAACTATACACCCTATAGCTGAGGTTAGTCTTTTATGCAAAGAATATGGCGCATTACTCCACTGTGATGCCGTCCAAGTATTAGGAAAATTTCCTATTGATCTAGAAGCAACACACATTGATTATTTATCTGGAACTGCTCATAAACTTTATGGACCAAAAGGCTCTGCTTTCCTATACATTAAAGGCGATTCTCTAATTCCTCCTTTTATTACTGGAGGCTCTCAGGAACGCAATATGAGAGCCGGAACCGAAAATATATACGGTATAGTAGGATTGGCGAAAGCTTTTGAACTTAGTTTAGAACGTATGGAAGAAAGGCGAACACAAATAGAAATTGTTCGTAACTATATGAAGGAAAGATTAGCCTCACAATTTCCAACATGTACTTTCAATGGTGTCCAAGAAGGAGATTTCTTATATCATATCCTGAGCGTATGTTTTCCGTACTCGCCTAAAAACGAGATGCTTATATACAATCTTGACATAAAAGAAATTGCTGCATCCACAGGAAGTGCTTGTAGTTCAGGTACAGATAAAGGATCACATGTACTAGAGGCTATCAAACCTCATAACAAAGCTATTACGATTCGATTTTCATTTTCATTTAAAAACACAAAACAAGAGGTTGATTACGTTGTTAACACTCTTTCTGAGGTTTTAGAAGTTTAAAATATGGCTTACGCCCAAAAAGAACATTATATGAGACTACTCATTGAAAAAGCAAAAGATGCTTTTAGAGTGAGTGGTGGCAATCCTTGTGTTGGTGCTATGTTAGTGCATGGTGATGAGGTAATAAGTATGGGTATTTATGATAAGTTTGGAGGGAGTCATGCTGAAGTTAATTGTATTGATTCAGTTCCCAATTCTAAAAAACATTTAATTCCTGAATCAACACTTTATGTTACATTAGAACCCTGTTGTGTCTATGGTAAAACACCTCCTTGCACCAATAAGATTCTAAGTAGTAAAATTAATAAAGTAGTAATTGCTACTAGAGACCCAAATCCTATAGTAGAAGATAAAGGAATAGAGATTTTAAGAAATGAAGGTGTAGAGGTAGAAGTCGGTGTATGTGAAGAAGAGGCAAAGATTCTAGTAGGAAAATTCAGAGTTAACATTCTACATAATCGTCCATATATTGCCTTAAAAATGGCCATATCAAAAGATGGTTATTCTGGAAAAAAAGACGAATCAATTTGGCTTACCAATGAATACGCTCGTATCCAAGCTCATAAACTTCGTGGAATGTTTGAAGGAATCGTGGTTGGGTATAACACCGTAAATCTTGATAATCCAGACTTAACAAATAGAGAATACTTCATTGCTCCGTTTTACAATTTTCATCCTGTAAAGATCATTATTGATAAAAATGAAAAAGTAAATAAAGACAGTAAATTATTCTCATCTGGTGAAAACATCATCATAACTTCTGTACAATCATACAAAAATCCATCTTCAGACACTACTAAAATATTATTCCTTGAAAATGAAAGATGGAATTGGTCGAACAAAATGGACCTTCTATGGAATCTTGGGTTCAAGAGCTTATTAATAGAAGGTGGACCACGGCTTCAAAAATCTATAATAAAGGAGTATTTATGGGATGAAGCGCATATTTTGTCGAGTAATGTCCAATTAGGTGGTGGATTGAGGGCCCCGCAAGTAGAAGGTAAGCTAGTAGAAAGCTTATCTTTGAGGGACAATACATATAGACATGTTTTACCGTACAAGTAGTAAATCCTTTCTTCTTCTTTTTACGTTTCTTTTACTTACCCTTTGGGCGGAAGCCCAAAATATTAAAGGATATGTTGTTGATTCATTAGAACAGCAAGCTTTGGAATTTGTAAATGTACTTGATATTAATTCTGGAAAAGGAACCATCACAAATAGTGAAGGATATTTTGAGCTTAATGTAGATTTACCGGCAGAACTTCGTTTTAGTTTTTTGGGCTTTAAGCCCAAAATTGTTAATGTTACTGATTTAGCAGTAGCTCAAGATCTGAATGTGGAACTTAGCTCAAGTACCTTGATGTTCGAAGAAGTAGTATTATCAGGTGAAAAATCTAATATCGGTCGAGATATTGTCAAAAAAGTCATAGAAAACAAGAAATTCAGAATCACTGATGAATCCTTTTCAAGAGAAATCTATCAACAAACCGTAATGAATAGATTTTATAAAGCAAGTGAAAAAGATTCTATCCCAAATGATTCGCTTGGCATTGTTTATTTAAATGAAAAGGCAAGTACGGATTATAGAGATGGAAAAAAATCCAAACGCGTAATAAATGCAGAAATCAAACAAACAGGAGATAATCAATTAAAACGTGTAGCTCCTATGGTAAATGGACGAGATTTTAGAGGTGGCAGTCAATTTGTAAGTTACAATCCTATAGAATACTTTATTACACCTGAAGATTTCGAAATAGACTTATACGACAATCAGATTAATAACAATGCAATCAGTGATCGTCCTATTACATCACCTATTGCGAATGGAGCTTTATTGAATTATCGATACAAGCTTAAAGAAATGGACATCACAGCTAATGACACCTTATTTACTATTGCTGTAGAACCAATTTATAAAGGAGCTCCACTGTGGTCAGGTAATTTATACATATCTTCTACAGAATATAAGCTGATGCGTGCCGAACTAGAAATTGATCCAGGGATAAATGGGTTTAGAAATCTTGCGCTAGATATCAATTATAATGATATAGAAGGAAATCATATGCCTACAGAAAAAAAACTGGGATATGAGGCTAAAATTGGGTTGAATAAATATTTCGTCAAGATAGTTTATAGAACAAGTGATTATGATTTAAACCCAACGTATAAAGCGAATTTCTTCTCCGCAGAAAAAGTGAAATATACTGAAGGGGCACTGAAAACAGATAAAGACCTTATGCTAAAGTATAGAGGTGTTGCATTAGAGAAAGACCTAAAGATTTTCTTTTCAGAACAAGACAGTATTTACAATGAACTTAATAGTCCAGAATATCTAAGAAAACAAGATTCTATATTCAATAAAATTACTTGGAGAAAAATAGCTTTCGAAGGTTTTGGCTATAGGAACAGAGCAAAAGGTTATACCCTAACATTTGATGGATTGGCGGGTTTTATTCAGCCATTAGGAGTAGATGGATTTCGAATAGCTCCTTCCGGAGGAATCGAAAAAGAATTTCTCAATGAAGATGAAATTGATATAGGTTATAGAATCAATTATGGTCTCCAAAATAATGATTTAAAAGGAAGGATTAATGTAGGATATACCTTTTTACCAAGAAAATTTTCAAGAATATCTGTAGGTGTTGGGGACATTTTCGATGTAGTAACATTTTTCCAATCACTTGATAACTTAATTAGTCGTAACAATTTTATAAGAAATAGATTCTATACTGTTGGTTATTCGCAGGAACTTATAAATGGATTATATTTAAACACAGAATTGAGTTTTAGTAATAAGGAATCAATTATTGGCTTGGAAGTAAATCCAATTTCTGCTATACTATTTGGAAATCAAGAGACAGCTATTGATTTTCAACAATACAAAATATTCCAATTCAAAGGAGATCTCATATACAGATTTGGTCAACAATTTGTTACAAGAGGAAGAAAGAAAATCGTCTTACCTAATGATAATCCGGTGTTAACCCTTTCTTATAGAAAAGGTATCCCAACTATTTTAGGAAGTGAAGTGAATTTTGATTATATAGAGTTAAAGCTAAATCAAAAATTGCCATCCACTAAAATAGGAAGTGCGAATTGGCAGGTAAGAGGTGGTTCATTTGTTAATCAGAAAAATTTAAGACAATTAGAACATAATTTCTTCAGAGGATCTACTCCATTTATATTTATAAATCCATTGAATGACTTACAACAACTTGGTGAGACAAGATCTACACCAGGCACTTACCTTCAAGCTTCTATCATACATCACTTTGATGGTTTCTTCTTAGATAAAATACCATTAATCAACAAATTACAAATGGAAGTACTTGCTGGAGCGGGTACATTAATTATACCAGAGGATAATTTGTATCATGGTGAAATTTATCTTGGTTTAGGGAAAAAATTTAAAATATGGGGCGAAACAATGCAAATTGCTGTTTATACTTTATCAAGTGATAGTACTATTGATGTGGGGAGACTAGAGTATAAAGTAGGTGTTAATTTCTATAACGCATTTGCTAGAGAGTGGTTGTACTAAAATAAATTTCATATTATTACTATTTCAGCATCATTCTTATTCTTTTAATTATCTAAATTGTCTTTCAGCAGATTTTAGCATCAAAACAACGTTAAAAAAGAATTAAAAGCATTCATAATTAAAGCCAGAATTTGGAAAATTTAGTTCTATTGATGTAAATTGGTCTCAAGTTCAACTATCTTGAATATATATTTATAAAACTTAGACTAGTTTTAAAATAAAAGATAATGCTAAGTATATGAAAAATGTGTTGTTGGTAATAGCAGTTTGCGTGTTTTGGAGCATAGATTCATTTGCTCAAGAAATCACTTGGTTGACATGGGAGGAGGTATCTGAAAAAATGCACGAGGAGCCTAGAAAAGTTTTAGTAGATGTCTATACTGAATGGTGTGGATACTGCAAAAAAATGGATAAGTCCACATTCATAGATAAAGATCTTGCTAACTATATCAACGAAAATTACTACGCAATTAAGTTTGATGCTGAATTCAAAAGTTCTATATACTTACATGGAACTGAATATAAATATGTAAACAAAGGAAGTAAAGGTTATCATGAACTAGCAGCAATGATTTTAAGAGGTAAAATGAAATACCCTACACTTGTTTTTATGGATAGCAATTTAGAAGTAATTCAGCCTATTCCAGGCTATAGAGATGCAAAAACTTTAACAATGATTCTTGATTATTTCGATGGCGATTATCACAAAGAGATGCCGTGGAAAACCTTTTCTAAAAGTTACGAAGAACATAAGGTAAAATCAGAACCAGTAAAACAAGTTCCTGTATATAATGTAGGTAAAGGAAACTAAGTTTGTTTTTTCTTTTTATAGGCGTATGCTAACACTCCATTCTCTGTTTTTATTTATAGAGACCTCATCATAAGTTTCTTCATACCATTTCGTAAAATAGCCTCCGTACGTTTCTGATAATTCCTTAATCATTCCATAATATCTTTCCTTTAGATATTTGCTAATTGCAGGAGTACATTCTACTAAAGTAGACTTATTTACAACTTCAGTAAGTCTCAAATGGTCTATTGACACCTTATGATTTATACCACAGATATGATCCAATATATCATGTAGAAGTTTATTGGGATTTTCAATTATTGCATCATAGAAGCCAATTAATATATCTCCTTTTGCAAACACACTTGAATAATTTCGAATAGCCCGAATATAGTCTGTCCTTAGTGTTTGACCTTCACTTTCCATGAATTCTATAACTTCCTCATATTTTACTTTTTCAAAATTGAAGTTAGGAATTTTCTTAGTACTATAACGATAGCTAGACCATGCTCTTTCTATAGGATTCCTTAACAGCAATACTACCTTTACACCTGGAAGTAACTCCTTCATTCTCATGATATCTTCTTTTTCAAGAAGCATGTAACTAGGTGTTATCTCACCAGTGTAAGCAGAAGAATCTTCAAACAATGATAAATACCATTCGTCGCTTATATTATTATAATGCCATTTCCTATAGAAATTAGCATCTTTAAATTTTAACTTAAATAAGCTCTTTAAAGGATTCTTAATTGCATAATAGACATGTCTTCGCGTGTGAAGACGAGACAAAAATTTGTTATTACTTAGCTTATTTGATGAAGCATACGACTTGTTCCTATCAAAATAATTTAATTCTTTTTCCGGTAACAAATCAAACTCTTCCAGCTCACTTAGATTCTTAAAAAGCCAAGACGTTCCTGCTTTCTGTGCACCAATTCCAATAAAATGAACCTTTTTGGATTTCATCTATATTTCTATCGCTTGATTGCTGCTAAAAACTCTTTAAAATCTGAAGAATTTTTAATTGCAGGATAGGATTGAACTATATTTTCAACATCAGTTATTGTAAACCCAAATCTATCGTATAAATCTGCAAGAGCATTCACACATAGATTAGCATCCTTTTGTTCTAAACCTGTACTGAGTAGTCCAATTATACCATAGCTATAATCTGGAAAGTCATCGTACACTTGTTTAAAATGTACTTTAGCATCTTCATATTTCCCATCTGCTAAAAACCCATTTCCTCTGAAATTATTCAATATAGGATCTCCTCCAACAAATTCATCTAACAAGTTTAAATTAGTTTGAAAGCCATCCCAATTTTTTTCTAAAAAAAAGAGATCAATACTTGTTAAAAATGAAGATGGCACACCAATAGAACTATTATTCTTTAAGAATTCGTAATAACTTTTAGTATCTCCCAAGCCATTTAAAGCTGTAATCTTATAATTATAGTAAATTTTTGATTGTTTAAAACCATCTGTTGTTAGTTCTAAATATTCATTTAGTTTCTCAAATTCACCAGCTTTAGCCAATGTTTGGAAATCAAGTATTGCGCTAACATCTTTTAAAAATGCTTTATTTTTTCCAGTTAATCTATCTATGAATCCTCCTTGATTAACAAGACCTAGATAAAGATATTTTATAGTCTCACTTAAAGTCTCTCCATTTAGAAAAACGAACACATCAACTATGCGCAATTCGCCATTGATTCTTTTGAACTCTAATTCATGATAATTCAAACCGTTATTGCTGAATTGAGAAAAAGTTACGTATTTAGAATCATCAGTTATCGTAAAACTAACAGGTTCATAGAGACCACCTGCTTTCACTATAGCATGTAATTCATTAGCCCAAGAGAAATTAGACTTGAATTCTTTCTTATAATCCTTATTAAATCCTCTTAGCGAAGGGTCATCTAGCACTACCCTATTTAGAAATGAATCTAGAAAAAATAGGTTATCAAAATAGCTATAATTCCCTTTGTACATTTCGTTAGAAACTTTGATAGCTACATCTATTAATTCCTTTTCATCAGCTGTTTCTTGAGCTTTCAAAGGAATATGTATAAAGCTCAATACTACGAATAGAATGAGTACTTTTATTTTATTCAAAATCTTCACATTATTTAAAATCACTAATAATATCTTCTTCGTCTTCTTGTTGTAGGAATACCTAAAGCACCTAAAAGACCTCTAGTTAATTCTCTTGCAACAGTTCTTCCTATTTGTCTAGTCGTAGTAGAGCTCATCACTTCTTCTAATCTAGACTTTTCTTTCCTTGCCCTTCCTCTTTGCTTTTTAATCACCTCATTATGCTCAGGTTTTGCAGCTCTTGCTAACTTTTCATTTAAAATCTCATAAGCTGAGTCTCTATCAATCTCTTGATTATAATCATCTATGATTTCTGACTTGTCCAGAATTCTATCAATTTCTCTATCCGACAATACATCCATTCTTGATTGGGGAGCTCTTAAGTAAGTATGTACTAATGGTGTTGGTATACCTTTTTCACTTAAGCCTGTAATTAATGCTTCTCCTATACCTAAACCTGTTAATAATTGATCTACATCATAATGTTCTGTAAGCGGGTAATTTTCTGCAACAAGTTTTATTGCTTTTCTGTCTTTTGCAGTAAATGCTCTTAAAGCATGCTGAACCTTTAATCCTAGTTGACTCAATACATCATCTGGAATATCTGTTGGATTCTGAGTAACAAAGAATATACCTACTCCTTTCGATCTTATCAGCTTAACAATCACTTCTATTTGATCAAGTAAAGCATCATTTGCTTCCTCGAAAATCAAGTGAGCCTCATCTATAAAGAGCGCTAATTTTGGTTTGCCTTTATCTCCTGCTTCAGGAAATGTTGCATATATCTCAGCTAACATCTGTAACATAAATGTGGAAAATAATTTTGGCTTATCTTGTAAGTCAGTAACTCGTAATATAGACACCATTCCTTTTCCATTTTCATCATGTCTTACTAAATCTTCAACTTCAAAAGAGCGTTCTCCAAAGAATCTTTCTGCATCTTGAGATTCTAATTCAAGGATTTTACGCATGATTGTTCCTACAGATGCTTTACTTAGTCTACCGTATTCTTCTTCCACTTCTGCTTTTCCTTCTTCCGTAATATATTGTAGTGTTTTCTTTAGATCTTTTAGATCAAGTAATGGAAGATCAAAATCATCACAATACTTAAACACAACAGCCATTATTCCACTTTGGGTTTCATTTAAATCTAATAATTTAGAAAATAGAACCGGTCCAAATTCTGCTACAGTTGCTCTTAATCTAACTCCAGGCTCATCACTTAAAGTTAAGAATTCTACTGGGCTATCATCTGGAATAAAAGGGAATCCTATTTTTTCATGTCTTTCGTCTATTTTAGGGTGTCCATCACTTGCTACTGCTATACCTGACAAATCTCCTTTTATATCCATAAGTAAAGTAGGAACTCCTTTATCAGAAAGCTGCTCTGCCAATATCTGTAGGGTCTTAGTTTTACCCGTACCAGTTGCACCAGCAATCAATCCATGTCTATTTATAGTACTTAATGGTAGTCTGACAAATGTTTCCGTCATAACTTCTCCTCCATGCATTGCTCCACCTAAAATTATGGAATCTCCTTCAAAAGTATAACCTTCCGAAATTTCATCTTTGAAAGCCTCTTTACTCATTATTTATTTTTTTTGCGAATATATTATTTATCTAATGTTTATCTGTTATTCCAGTGGTTAATTCTCTGTTTATATAAACTCTTATCTAGTGGCCATAAGTTCATATTAAATTCAGCTTCTAGCTCTTCTTCTAATTCATCACTAATTAATCCTTCGAAAAAGTCTAGTCCTGTTAATTCTTCCACCTCATTAACACTAACTGCATATGCACTCATTTGTTCTACACTTTTTTCATGTGGCAAAATAAAACCAATTGCTTTTTTCTCAGGTGCTTCAAAATCCAATAAAACTTTATAAAATTGTTGGGGTATTGCTACTCCACCTTTTATTTTATCCATTTCATCTGAAAAAATAGGACCTGTTACTACTATAAGTCGATTGTTCTTATAAGCCCAATCTCTCACTAAATTCTCTAATTCATTCCACACACCTCCATTAAATACAGAAAGTTGTGGTGACATATTACTCATAAAAAAACATTCTTCCATAGCTTGCTCGCTAAAAGCCATGTCTGCTGCTGGAGCTAAATGCCCTCTACTATAACCTGTACCTTTATAATCATGATACCTAGCAGATCCTGTTTTTACGGAAGGGTCGATCTCAAATCTCTTTGCTCTAGGAACATTTGGCAATTTAAGTGAAGCTTTGGTAAGTTCATAGGCTACCCATTCTGCTTGCTCAAATTTTTCTATATATGATAGACTATAATGCTCATGATGTATAACTTGACCACTAGAACCTGAGGGAAGATGATATAAAGAATCCCTTAATTCGTCACTACTTAATTGATAATCAGGATCAAAATTGATTTTATTTAATAAGCTACTTAATATATAAAATACTACACCAACAACTGCTACTATAAGTATGATCCTAATAATGGAAGTAGATCCATTTCCAACTTTAGTATGATTTCTTCTAAATTTCGCCATTAATTTTTAATCCATTTCCTCATTAAAATATCACATCGTGGAGTATGATTTTCTTGTGGTACAATTTCATAACCTTTAGCTAAGTAAAGCGCTTTTGCCTCTTTTAGCACAGATGCCGTCTCAAGCGAAATTGCCTCATAACCTTCTCTTTGGGCGTAAGCCTCACAAAAATCAATTACCCATTTACCTAGGCCTTGACCTCTAAACTCCTTCTTAATATACATTTTTCTAAGTTCTATTTCCGTTTCCGTCAAAGGATATAGAGCAAAGCTTCCTACTATATGACGCGTACTTATCTCCTCTATCACACCAAATATTCCTTTTTTATAATGTTCCACTATATCAAACAAATCGCTGTCAACACCTTCTTTATTCACCTTCAAACCATAGTCTTCTAGGGCAGAAAAAATAATTTTTCTGACATTTTCCTCATCCACTTTCGTTATGGGTCGAAATTGAAAGGTATCTTTATGTCCAAAAATATTCATATGGAATTTTTAAAACTTAAATATATAATTTTCATATGCCTTTTTACGACAAGTGGGGCTTACGCCCAAAATATTTCTTTGTATGGTGGTTCTGCTTCTAATTTTAGCATAGGGAACGCAACGATTGCTAATTCCAATGAGATGAGTGCAATTAATAATCAAGCTGGGATTCTAAGTGTAGAAAAATGGGGTTTTCAAGCTGGCGCTATGAATCTATTCGGACTAAATTCACTAAACATTATAAGTGCCTCAGGAATATATAAATTCAATGCGAATAATGCTGTCAGCTTATCTATTAGGCATCTTGGAGATAATGATTTGAGAAATCAGATTATTGGTTTTGCTTATGCACGTCGTCTTATGAAGAATTGGAGTATAAGTTTACAAGCAGATGTACTGAGCTTTCAGGCGCCTGGTTTTGGTTCGCGATTCATTCCTACTGTTGAAATAGGAAGTATATATGAAGTCAATGATAAAGTGAACATAGGGTTTCATGTTTTTAATCCATTTGGTCAAGCATTAACGGAACAAGAAGATATTTCTGCCATTATAAGAGCTGGTGTTTCGTATGAATTATCAGATAAAGTTAGCTTATTAGCAGAGGTAGAGAAAGACATCATTTTTCCTTTTAGAATAAAGGCAGGAATTATTTACATGCCTGTAGAAAAATTAAGTATAAGAACTGGCTTTAATACTCAAGAAGCACAATTTGCTTTTGGTCTATCATATCGTTTTGGCAATTATAGTATTCATGGAGCTGCTAATGTACATCCTAGTCTTGGCTTATCTTCTGGAGGTGAAATTTCATATAAAAATTAAAGATGCACATACTTTTATTATCAGCAACAGAGGAAGAAATAAAGGATACTCTAGCCTATTTGGATGAGGAGTGGGAGAAAAAATCTTTTTGGGAATATCAAAAAGGCGACTTAACTATTACCACTTTGGTAAGCGGAATAGGCCCTATGTATGCGATGTACTCTGTAACTTGTCACCCATCGATCAAAGAAATAGACTTCATACTGAATCCTGGAATTGGTGCGGCTTTATCAAGAACTCTGGATTTAGGAGTTGTTTATGCCATAGAGCAAGAAGGATTTGGCGATGTGGGATTAGAAGAGTCAGATGGTACATTCCATAATATTCATCAGTTAGGCTGGCATGATAGAAATAAGCATCCGTTCGAAAGAGGAATAATCCGACCAAAAAAATTAACTAATCCTACTTATTTACCAAGAGCATCTGCTTTGACTGTAAATAAAATTCCCGGCACTTATGATGCAATAGAGCATTTCTCCAAAAGCGCTCATGCTGATATTTTGAGCACGGATGGTGCATATATTTATTTTGCAGCTAAAATGATGAATATCAATGTTTTTTCCTACAAAGTGACAAGTAGATATGTTGAACCTTGGCTAAAGCAAATCCCTCACCACGAAGGTTGCGTGGAACAGCTTAACATGCGTACGATTGATATTTTAAAAGAACTTTTAAAAACCGATAAAAACGAAGAAAGTACGATGTTGTTTCGTTAACCCGCTTTATGCAATAGAAAATCTATTCCGACCCAAAATACCTTTGAAATAAAAGCTGTGCCAACTTTTGTTTATTCACCATAGTACCGACTAATGCTGTGGAGACACAGGTAATGATTCATTCTCAAAAATCGTTATTTCTATGGCAAACCAGTTCTTCCGCCATCCAAAGTGTTGATTGTCGGACAGGCATTACAAAGTTATATTCCATAATGCGGGTTAATTATTTTGGGCTCGAGCCCAAAAATTCTGGGTACTTTTCTCTATAATTAATTACTAATTGAATGATGCGGCTGTAGTTTTTTATTCCATCGCTAATACCTTGAGACTTTAAGTAATTATCGTACATGAAGTCTCTAACAGCTGGGAATATATCAGGGTATTTATCGCCATTTTTAAATATTTCTTGGATATCTGCTCTATATCCTGGATGTAAATTTTTTCTATAAAATCGATGCTTTTCCTTGTCTGTTCGATAAACATCTCTTAGTAAATAGAGTGAATAATCAAGATAAGCAGAATACTGAAAATAGGGATTATCAGAACTAGCGCAGGCTAAAAATGCTAAGAAATTACAATCTCCTTCGCCAGCTATTCCATAGGCATGCGACATTTCATGAGCCATTGTAAACGGATGTTCTATCTCTAATAGACCACCATCAATATGTCCTTCAAAAGAATGAGGAATATAAATTCCAGCTGTTTTAATACGCATTAAAATGCCTTTTGGCTTAAGAATCCTAACACGCGGCTTACCTGTAGTCTTAATGTGCAAATAATCAAAAGTAGCTTTTAAGTTCTTTCTGACTTCAATCTCCATATCTTTTGGTGTATATGCAATAGGAAATGTATCATTCTGATAATTATTCCGGAATGAATTTATTTGTTCCAAGACATAGTCCATTTCCTGATAAAGGTCAGTAGAATCTACTTTATTAATCTTTAGTTCTATTAATCGAGAAACAGAAGGTACATTATAATTATATCCCCATAAAAAATAAAAACCGACTATTACTAGAGCGATCCAAGCGAATCCAGTAAACAACTTGTTCCAAATTTTCTTTTTTTTAGACATATGAAAAAGCATGCTTCCTATCAAAAGAATGAGTGCGATCCAGAGAAAAGGAATAGGTAGCCATTGCCCAATGCACGTATCATAAGAACTCCTTATAAATGCAAAAAGTCCATCTTTATAGAATCTCTTTGCTAAAAGCGGATTTTCACGAAACACAAATTGCAATAATAAGGAGCCTATAAGCAGGGAGAATGCTATTTTTATGAATATAAATTTTTTCATTAGTTTATAAA
>CAZSKA010000036.1:0-22317 GCA_964607315.1 uncultured Saprospiraceae bacterium
GAACAAGAAATTATTACATCAAAAATTAATAAAGAAACTTATCATAAAATATATGATGAATTCTATAATGACGCAGAATACGAAAGAATTCAGAAAATAAGTGAAGCATCAAAATTTTATTGTGATACTGCAGATAAAAGAATGGAATTAATAGAAAATGTGAAAGGTATTTTCGAATCAGATGGTGTTGTGGATCAAATGGAGAAAAATCTGATGTTATTTTTAAAAAAAATAATATAATTTAAAATCTAAACATAGAATTTTTTGTTACTAATAAAAAAATAGAATTTGAAAATTAAAACACTTTTTTTCTCTTTGTTATTTCTAGTTTCTTTTGTGTTTTTTTTCTCTTGTAAAGATACGCCTAAGACTAAGGTAGAGAAAGTTGATTACAATGGAATAGAATATACTTCTAAGTATATATGCCCTATGCATTGCAAAAGTTCAGGAAGTCATGAAGCAGGAATATGTCCAGTTTGTAAAATGGATTATGAACTGAATGAAGAATATCAAGAAAATTAAAATTTATTACTTATAAATCAAAATATCATTTTAAATGACTCAACAGGAAATTTTAGACAGGTTAGTAAACGGAAATGATCGTTTCGTTGCTGATAAATTAGATGGAAGATTACAGAATAGTTCAAGAAGAGAAGATCTTACTTCAGGTCAAGACCCTTGGGCAATCGTCCTAAGTTGTGCAGATTCAAGAGTAGTTCCTGAATTAGCATTTGATACAGGTTTAGGTGAATTGTTTGTTGTAAGAGTAGCTGGAAATATTGCAAATAGTTCTTCTATAGCAAGTATGGAATATGCAGTTGCTGCTATAGGAACACCAATCATTGTTGTATTAGGTCACGAAAGTTGTGGAGCAGTTACAGCAGCGGTAAAAGGAGGTGATAATGGATATAATCTTAATCATTTATTGTCTCACATAACTCCTGCTATTCATGCATCTGGAGCAAATGCTTCTATAGCAGAAGTAGTAAAGAAAAATGCTGAAATGACAGCTCAAGAATTATTGAATAGATCATCAATAATTAAAGGTGCAGTAGATTCAGGTAAATTACAAGTTGTTCCTGCTTATTATGAATTAGGAACAGGGAAAGTACATTTCTTATAGAATTGTATTTTTTTGAAAATAAATTGAGGGAGCCATGTGTTCCCTCTTTTTGTTTAATTTTATGCGAATTTAGCTCGAAAAAGTAGCTTGCTGTTTTACTTGATTTCTTTTTCTCTTCTCCAAAAAAAAACTCGCCGAAATTAAAGTTATGCCCATTTTTTTTGCTTCAATAAATAAAAATTAAGTAACAAAATCAAATGCGACATTTTCCAACTAATTTCGTAATTTGTGATAAATAGATAATATCGACTTATGCAGAAATACATAGAAGGATTTCTTAATGCTTATTCAGGATATGCATCATATCTATGGAATGATATTTCAAATCCGAGCTGGAATTCGTACTTCTATTGGTTAATAATTGTTTCTCTATTATTTTTAGTTTTAGAAGTACTCATGCCTTGGAGGAAAAACCAAGCAATCAATCGTAAAGACTTCTTTCTGGACATATTTTATATGTTCTTTAATTTCTTCATTTTATCATTAATAATATTTAATGCGGCATCTTATGTGGTGGTTAATTTATTCAATGATGGCATAGCTTTAATAACAGGAGGCTTTGATTTGCAAGCCGTAAATCCCTTGAATAATTTTCCTATATGGGCAGTGCTGTTAATAGGCTTTTTAGTTAGAGATTTTATACAGTGGTGGATCCATAGATTACTTCACAAAAGTCCATTTTTATGGGAGTTTCATAAAGTGCATCATTCTGTTGAAGAAATGGGATTTGCTGCGCATCTGCGATTTCACTGGATGGAAAAAGTTGTCTACGGAACTTTAGAATATATACCTCTAGCTTTACTTGGTGTAGGACTTTATGATTTCTTTATCATTCACATTTTTGCCTTAGCTTGGGGACATTATAATCATTCGAATATATCTATAGATCATCGAATAACAGGTGGAATATTAGGATTGCTTATAGGTGTTTTATTCACCCAATCCTTATGGGATATTACGCTTTTTGAAGGAGCGAATATTTATGTGCAATTAAGTGCCATTTTAGGTTTCGTTTTGTTCTTTGCCTTTGTGATAGGACCTGTCATGAAATATTTGTTCAACAGTCCAGAGATGCATATTTGGCATCACTCTTATGATCTTCCGGAAGAACGAAGGACAGGTGTGAATTTTGGTTTGACTTTGGCTGTATGGGACTACATCTTTGGAACAGCACATATACCACATAATGGCAGGGACATAAGATTGGGGTTTCCAGGAATAGAAACTTTTCCTAAGGATTTTGTTGGTCATACATTGAATGGGGTTATCCCCAAAAAGGGTGAATAGAACATGTTGCTATTTCGAGTAATTATTTATTCTTAAGCAGTATTTCCTATAAACCCACATCTAGTAATAGAACTTCGAAATAGATTTTCTATTGGAGAATGCGCGTTAAAATACATTACTAAAGCTTTGTGCTTTATAACGTGAATTTAATTTACATTTGCATCACAATGTAAGCAATGGTTATTTACAAACAATTTACTTTTGATTCAGCTCATTTTTTACCTCATGTTCCTGAAGGACATAAGTGTAAAAATTTGCATGGACATACCTATCATATAAAAATTTTCATTGATGGTCCTCTTGACCCCAAAGTGGGTTGGGTTATGGATTATGGAGACATGAAAAAAGCATGGAAACAAATAGAAAATCTTCTTGACCATCAATATCTAAATGATATAGAAGGTTTAGAAAATCCAACTGCTGAAGTCATAATTGTGTGGATATGGAGAAAGCTAAAACCATTATTACCACAATTATGTAAATTAGAATTAAAGGAAACTCCTTCATCTGGTGTAATTTACGAAGGAGAATTAGAAAATATATGAGTAGAAGACGAAACGTAGATTTCGATAACAACAAGGATAAAAAGAAAATTTCAAGAGAAGAATTCAAAGAAGCTCTAAAGATTTTCAGATTTGTCAAACCCTATAAATGGTATTTAGTAGGAGCTTTTCTTATGCTAAGTCTTAGTAGTTTGGTTACAATGGTTTTTCCTTATTTAGCTGGTGTTATTGCAGATATTGCTGCTGGAACTTCCGATACTGATCTAAATGATGTAGGAGTATTTCTTATCATAATTTTACTGGTCCAAGGAGTGATTTCATTTTCACAAGTATGGCTAAATGCAGTGGTTAGTGAAAAATCCATGGCGGATTTAAGAATGTCACTTTACAAGAAGATGATTAGCCTACCTATTTTCTTCTATGAAAAGAATAGAGTGGGAGAGTTGATGTCGAGAATTTCATCTGATGTTGCAAAATTACAATCTGTTTTTTCATATACCTTACTTAACTTCTTCAGACAAGTATTTGTATTAATAATAGGAATCGTACTCCTTTTGATTCTCACTCCCCAGTTATCCCTAGTCATGTTAGCTACATTTCCTGTGGTGGTAATTGGTGCGCTCTTTTTTGGAAGATATCTTAGGAAACTTTCCAAAAATAGGCAGCAAGAATTAGCCAATACTAATATTATAGTTGAAGAGTCATTGCTTAATATTAAATCGGTAAAGAGCTTTACCAATGAGGAGTTTGAGTCTGATAGATATAACTCAAAGATCAGAAGTTTGGTTGGCATTTCACTAAGCTTAGCCAGAGTGAGAGGCGGTTTTTCAACATTCATAGTTGTACTGATATTTGGAGGATTATTTTTTGTACTTTGGATGGGTGCCACTTTTGTAATAAAGCCTGATAATGATATGACTATTGGAGATTTAGTGACTTTTATAGCTTATACAGGCTTTATAGGAGGAGCTATCGCTGGCTTAGGGAATTTCTATTCTGAAATAGTTGCCGCAATAGGAGGAACCGAGCGAATCCGAGAGATTTTAAAACTAGATAGTGAACTAGATATTCATTCGGAGGAAAGACTTGATGTAAATGGAGATATTACCTATGAGGATGTTCATTTTGCTTATCCATCAAGACCAGAATTTGCTGTGTTAAAAGGAATTTCTTTTGATCTAAAGGCAGGTAGTAAGACAGCTTTAGTTGGACAAAGTGGTGCAGGAAAAAGTACAATTGTTCAACTTCTATTGAGGTTTTATGAGTTGAATTCGGGAAGAATTTTAGTAGATGGAAAAGAAATAGAGCAAACTGATTATGTTGCATTTAGGCAAAATATTGCTAATGTACCACAAGAGATTCTTCTCTTTGGGGGCACCCTAACAGAAAATATTCGATATGGAAGACCTGGTGCAAGTGAGGAAGAGATTCTTGATGCAGCTAAAAAAGCAAACTGTTATAATTTTATAATGGATTTTCCAGATCAGTTTGAAACTCAAGTTGGTGAGATGGGCGTTCAATTATCAGGTGGACAAAAACAAAGAGTAGCAATAGCACGTGCAATACTTAAGGATCCTAAAATTTTGATATTAGATGAAGCGACTAGTGCCTTAGATTCTGAAAATGAAAGACTTGTGCAAGAAGCTTTAGAGAATTTGATGGAAAATAGAACTTCTATTATTATAGCTCATAGACTCTCTACTATCAGAAATGTGGATAATATTCTAGTGATGGATGATGGAGAAATTATAGAACAAGGGAATCACGATGAATTAATGAATAAAGAAAATAGTATTTATTCCAATCTAGTTAAATTACAATATGAATAATCTTTAGTAGCTTTATATCTCAAATCATAAGTATGAAATATATATTTTCCGTTCTTTTCACAGTATTCATAGTTTTCAACGCCAATTCGCAAGCAAACATTGGCTTTGTTTCGGGAGGTGATCTATATCAAAGATATGTTAACCCGGATGATAATTCAGGGATAAATAGATCTTCCGGCTCATTTCTTTTGAATGGGAATACTGGTCTGAAATTTTATGTAGGAACACCAAAAGTTTCGTTAAGCGTAGAGTCTTATTTTAATGTAGGTTCTTTGGCCTTAAATCTAAATGATTATCAGGGATTAGGAGCAGCGTCTATTCCAGTTTTGGCTAAGATAAATTTTAATGGACTTAGTGGACTAAGAAAAGTTGATGAATCAAGAGGCTGGAGTATAGGAGGTGGAGTTCAGTGGAGTAGAACAGAATGGTACTTTATTAGTAGAAGAGCTAGAGAAGATGGAATACAGAGATCTTTCTTTAGAAATTATGTAGTAGAAGTATCATTTGGTAAAGGAAACAGATCAAAAGTTCAAGAATGGTTTGTAAGAGTAGGATTAGATCCAAATGTAAGATCAAGTACCTTTAATTTTGGACTTAACACTACTTACAGCTTCCCATATATGAAACTTCCAAAATTTAATCTTAAGCCTGAATCAGAAGAGGAAGAAGAGGTAATAAAAATATAATATGCCCAGTTTAAAGGCTTATAACACTTTTGGAGTAGATGCATCTGCTCCAAAAATTCACTTTATTCAGTCAAGGAAAGATTTAGAGAATTTTGATTTTAAATCGAAAGATGATTTCTTTATTTTAGGTGGTGGATCAAATCTTCTTTTGACGAAAGATTTGGCTATACCAGTACTAAAGAATGAAATTAAGGGCATACGGATTGTACAACAATCTGTAGGTGAATCTTGGGTTCAAATAGGGGGAGGGGAGAATTGGCATGAGACAGTTTTGTGGACATTAGAAAATAAACTTTCAGGATTAGAAAATTTATCGCTAATTCCCGGAACGGTAGGTGCTTCACCGATCCAAAATATTGGTGCATATGGTGTTGAATTGAAAGATGTGTTTTATCAATTGACAGCCTATGATTTGATTGATAAAGAACTAAAGACTTTTAATAAAGAGGATTGTGATTTTGGCTATCGTTCTTCTTTTTTTAAGCAAGATGTTAATAAAGGACGTTACTTTATATCTCATGTAACATTGAAGTTGTCAAAGAATTTTGAACAAGTGAATACATCTTATGGTGCGATAAAGGAGGTTTTAGAGGAGAAAGGGGTCGGGGCCCCAAATGCCAAAGATGTTAGTACTGCTGTCATAGAAATACGGCAATCAAAATTACCTGATCCAAAAGAAATAGGGAACAGTGGATCGTTTTTTAAAAACCCTGTTGTAAAGTGGGAGATTTTGGAAGGTTTTCAAGGAAACTATGAGAAGGTTCCGCATTATAAAATATCAGAGGCGCTTGTCAAAATACCAGCAGGATGGTTAATAGAACAATGTGGTTTCAAAGGGGTGAAATACGGAGAGACAGGTAGTTATGCAAAGCAAGCCTTAATTATAGTAAATTATGGAAATGCTACTGGTGCCGAAATATTAGCTCATTCTGAGAGGGTTCAAAATGAGGTTAATAAAGTATTCGGTATTTCGCTAGAATGTGAAGTAAATATTCTTTAATCTTTTTCTAAAGTATAAGGCTAGTTGTTAGCAGGATCGTCTTCAGGTAAGACATATTCTTTTTGCTTTTTTCCAAAGACAGAAACGTTGATATAACGCTTAGGATTCAGACGAAAATCTTGTAATAAGAGTCCGATCTCAGAGCTCGTATGCTCTAGTTCGTTATATAACTCTTTGTCATTTAAAAGAAGCCCTAGAGATCCTTCGCCATTCTCTACTTTTTCTACGATTGTTGAAATTTTAGCCATTGATTCATTAGTAGATGCAAGTGTTTTCTTCACATCTTCTATTGCAGTGCTGGCTGTAGAAATAGTTGAATTAGCATTGTCAACTACACCTGAAATGTTAGCTGCTTTTAGATCTTGGGTTACGGATTCTACATTACCAAGAATGCTCTCTATACGTTGATTATTATTACTAATAGTTTCACTTAAAGTGCTTAAATTAGAAGTTACATTCTTTACATCGTACGTAGAACTAGCAAGTACTTTGTTTATTTTAGAAGTGATATCGTTCAGATTAGCAACAGAGACTTTTAGGTTTTCAAGGATTTCATTGAAGTCTGCATTTGCTCCTTCTCCTGAAGATCCTATAATTTCTTGTATTTTCATTTGAGCACCATCAATAGCGCCTTCTATTCCTCCTTCACCAATCAATCCATCCAAGACACCTCTATAGCTGCTTGTAAGTTTATCTCCATCTTGAAGACAATCTCCCTTTCCTGTACATGGTTTTGTAAATTCTACGGTTAAGGCTTTTCCGCCCATGATTCCAACACTAGTTAAAACTACAACGGCATCCTTAGGAACATGAGAAACTTCCTCTATGGTGAACTTTACAATTACGTTTTTAACATTATTCCTATCAAGAATTACATCAGTAACGTTACCTACTTTTACACCATTAATCAATACGGGAGCAGATGCCGATAACTGGTCTACATAACCGTAATTTGTTTCTAGACTAAGACTTCTTGCAAATAAATCTTGACCTTTTAAGTAATTAAAACCCCATATCATTACAGCAGCAACAATGAGTACTAAGCCTCCTATTTTGACTTCTCTCTTCATAATTAATTAGATTAGATTTTTCGTTAGGTGTTCTATAAAGTAGTTATAACGTTCTAGCTTTGAAAAAAGATGTAAATATGTTGTAAAAAACAAGGACTTCAAATTATTGCTATTTATTTATTCGAATTTATAGACAAACTGGGGTTTAATTCTTGATTTGTTGACAAATATTGGACAATAGTTTGCCAAAGTGCTTCTGCTATTTCTTCCTTGCCTAAAGCACTATTAATATATTTCTCGTTTTCAGGATTACTCAAATAAGCAATTTCTATTAGAACTCCTGGCATCTCTAGATGTTTCAATACTCTAAAATTAGCTTGACGTAGACCTCGTTGTTTCAAGCTACTATTATTCTCTAATGTTGTAGTAACAATATTTCCATATTGTATAGAGGCGTTTAAATATGCAGAATCTTCTATTTCGCCAAGAATAAATGAAAGGTCTTCAGACTGCGAGTTTTCAATGTAAAATCCACCATTTTCTCTATCTACGATATGCTGATGTTCTTTTTCGTAAGATTGTCCAAAAACATAAATCTCTGTACCGTTGATTTTAGGTAAATGAATATGGTTGCAGTGAAGTGATATGAAAAGATCTGAATGTTGAGCATTTGCAAGTTTAGATCTTTCTTCAAGTTTTATAAAAACATCATTGGTTCTAGTAAGGAGAATATTAATGTCTTGATTAGATTTCGATTGGAGCATTTTAGCTATGTCTAAAACGATATCTTTTTCCTTAGAATGAGCGCCACAAGTGCCACTATCTTTACCACCATGTCCCGCATCAATCATAACATTGAATGGAAAACTAGATTGGCATTTTGGGCTTAAAGCCCAAAAGAAAAAACAAGCTAATAAAAAGAAAAGCCTCACATTACATAAATATAAAGTAAATATATTAAAATTATTTATAATATGTAAATGAAAGCACGATGAAATAATGATATTAAAAAGTGCTAAATTCGTGGCTGAATAAAATAGAGAATGTGTAATCTCCATAGTTCTCACGTCTTTTAATAAATAGTTTATATGAAATATTTTATCTTAAGTGTGTTATCAATGTCAATGTTGTTGGCTTGTAAAACTGTAAAATTAGATTCTCCTGAGACAGCGACTAAGCTTGTAGAATATTCAAAATCTGCATGTTTCGGTGAATGTCCTTCTTTTAAAATGCTAATAAAAACAGATGGTTCGATGGAATTTGAAGGAAGACGTCATATAGATAGGATAGGGAAGTACAATAAACAATTAGATGAAGACACGTATAAGAAATTATACACTGCTTTAAGAGATGAAAACATGTTTCAGCATGATGACGCATATAATACAGATATCCAAGATGGATCAAAAACCAAATTTATTTATTACGGTGAAAGTGGGAAGAAGCAATTAGAAACATTGTTTACATTTCCAGGTAACACTCAAGAGATTGCAACTATATTAGAAACTATTGCGATGAATGAAACTGGCTGGGAAAAAATAGAGGAGATGGAACCTAAAAAGAATATGGAAAAAGATGACGAGCCAATAAGAAAGCTAATGAGTTATAATCAAGGAGCTTGTTTTGGGCAATGTCCTTCATTTAGCATTGATATTTTTTCAGATGGCAGAATGTTGTACGTAGGGAAATCTTTTGCAAAACTTATGGGAATTCACGAAAAGCAGATTAGTGATACGGACATGAATACTATTTTGTCTTTAGTCCAATCTGAAGCTTTCAAGACCGTTAATACTAGACAAGATGAACGTATTGCAGATGCTCAAACATTCAAGATGGTTTATCAAGAGAGTGAAACTGAAAAACATGTGGTGAACTGGAAGATAAATAATGCAGATGTTTTAGAGCAGATTAAAATGTTCTTCAATAAGCAGGCGGAAAGTAATGGATGGAAACAGAAAACGGGGAAAGATTCTACTATGCCAACTGATAATAAAAATACTTTGATTATTAGTTTAGATCCTTCTATAAAACCAAAAGATTGGATTAAGTCTCAAAGACATATTGATGGCAAAATCGTAAAGTTTTTATCTCCTAATCTAACTTATTTCTTGATGAGTTTTAATCCAGAGCTAAGTAAAGATAGAGTCGCTGAAGAGCTGCGAAGAAATAGATATGTATTAAATGTTCAAACAGGGAATAGGGTAGTAGATCCAAGAAAAGAATCGCCAACTACTGGAAAATCAGGTAAAAAAGGAACAGCTACTATTAAGGGGAATAAGTAGTAAGAAATCTAAATTTCTAGAAGAGTGTGTCGAAATTATTTCTGTTATAGTTGTATTTCAGGAAGTCTAGTGTTCCGCCGTTTACGCCTATAAAGAAATTAAAGGTAGAGGTATTTCCTTGAGTGAAACCAACTCCTCCTCTTGGTTGCCAGCTAAAAGTCATTCTCCAGCAATGTAAGTTTCTGGTAAATCCAAAATCTGGATAAGAATAACCTTTGTTCTGGAAGTCATACCCAAAGTTACCAAGATTAATAGCCCAATTATCAGTTACTTGTAGATTACCTCTTATGTTAATTGTGTTTGCAGTAATACCATTGGTAGTGACAACGCCATTGCTGTTAGTGTATCTGTAGTCAAGCTTATATTGTACCGAAAAGTTATCAAATAAAGAACTGAAGGTTGTTGGTCCTGTATTATCGGAATTAGATTTTTGTTTTATTTTTTCTTTATCTTTAGAAAACCAACCTCGTATTTCACTAAATCTTAAACTAGTAGTAGTTCTCAGGAAAAAATCATCAATAGCGGGAAGTGCAAATCCATCTTGCCAAACAAAGCGGTCTATACTTTGGCCATTTTCTATTTGGTAAGGATCAATACTAAAACCATAGTTGACGGTCATTCTGTTTTGGAAATAGTTTCCTCTACCAGTTAATGATGGATTAGTCAACTTAAAATCGTCTTTGACAAAATTATAACCTGTATTAAAGGTGAAGTTGGTCAATTTAAAGATCTTTGACATACTATCCCTTTTACTATAATATTTGAATTCAACTATGTTTTGAACATTGAGATTAAATCCGAGGGCTTCTTGCCGGGGAGAAGCTGAAAAGACAGTCCTTGGAATACTAAAGTATGTTTCTACATCGTCTACTCCAACCCGAAAATCGTTGTCTACCATTTTTTCGTAGGGTGTCTGACTATCGGGTGAATAACTGAATGTCAAATTAGGAGTTACAGTATGTCTAAAACCTCTTAAAAAGCCACTAGTACTCGTTTCAGTCCAGAAGAGTTTTGTTGAAACACCTCCTCCAATACTTCCTGTTCTAAAAGGCAAGAAGGAATTTTCTACCGATTCTATTACGGTTCCAAAAGTAGAATCAATAAGCATGATTTCTTCGCCATTTACATTAGTAGTTGTAGTATCGAAGGTAATTATGCCATCATTAACTCTATTTATTTCTCTAAAGAACCAAGTTTCAGAATAGTTTGCACTTGGGTTAAAGCTGAAATATTTTAGAAACTTAAACGATGCATTAGAAGAAGCTTTGTGTTCTACACCATACCTAGCATCTTGCCATGTTTCAGATAAATAAAATGTTGAATCTGTTGCAGATAATCTATTTCTAAACTCTGAACTATATGTCAAGCCAATTTTCTCGTACCACTTTTCTTTTCCTATTCGTTGTTTTCTTTTGAAAGGATAAACTTGTCTTAGATTTATTTTTAAATTAGGAGCATCAATATCGACTGTTCCAGCACTTAATGACTGCGTTAAGTTAGCACCTCCAGTCAATGACCATGCACTTTCTCCAAATTGGTATCCATAAGAAACAGAAGAACTTATATTGTCTTGAGTTCTTGCAAAAGCATCTGTTCTATTTTGATTATTATAACCATCAGTAAGAATATTCACAGAAGTATTAAAAGTTCTATAAGGATGCGCTTTAGGGTCTTGTCGATGACTCCATGTAAATCTGTAAGAAACATTTCTGTCGAAGTCCGCAGTATTCAAATTTTCTTGCCTTCTACTCGTTCTACTTGCTAAGAGGCCTCCTGAATATTTATATCTTTTATTATACTTGAAATCAGCATTTAATGCCCAGCTTCCTCTAAGGTAGATGTCACCGGTAAGTCTCAAGTCCATATAATCATTAATAGGAAAATAATATCCGATATTTTGTAGCCCAAAACCCCAAGCCTGTGAAAAGTCATAGTTATTAGGAAGTATTAATCCAGAGCTTTTACCAGCGGAAATAGGGAAGAATCCAAATGGTAGCCATAGTGGAGTAGGAACATCTGCAATCTCTAACCACGAAGGACCGATAATTGCTAATTTGTTAGGTATAACTTTGATTTTGTTAGATCGTATACCAAAATGTGGATGGTCAAGATTACAAGAAGTAATAATCGCATCTCTATTATACAAGACATCATTCGCAACGCTATCTTTTCCAGTTACTAACTTTGTAAACCCACCATGCACGAATAATTCACCTTCTTTAGTAACTCCTTGATAAACTATACCTTTTTCAGTTTTAAAGTTATACTTAAAAGAATTGTATTGGAAATTCTGATCACCTTCTGAAAATGTGGCTTTACTGAGCAGGTGTCCATGAGAGTCAAAAGTAGCAGTTGCAGTTACAATATTGGTTTCGAAATTAAAAACAATGTAATCAGCAGTTACCTTTATGTTTTCATAATTCACATATGCCTTATCCCAAAGGTGAACTTCCTTATTCGCAAGATCAATTTTTTTCCGACCAACAGAACCGTAAGTAATTTCTGAATCTATGGCATCGTCACTAACTTGATAACCTGGGTCAGCAATTATGCTACTATCTTTTGGGTTTACACCCAAAGAATCTAGCTTAGGGGCAAGGGTGTCTAGTGCATTTTTTAGAGGCACAGGAATTTCAACTTGGCTACTATCTGCACTAGGTGCACGATCTATCTGACTTTGGGCCTGCGAGCCCAAAAGAAAGAGAAAGAAAATAATATAAGCCGTTTTAAAATTCATACCTAATATCAACGAAGGATGGTAGAACTACGTCATGATAATGCAAGAAATTAAGAAAGAATTAATAGTTCTTAGGTAATTTCACCACCACAACTTGATCCTGCACCTGCTGTACATCCATAACAATGATTGTTTAGAATGATGTTTCGCTGCATTAAGTCATCGTAGTCAAAATCATTTATGTGCTTACTTTTAGAAGCAACTTTTAAATCTAGCATTTGATTAAAATCACAATCGTGAATGAAACCATCCCAACTTACAGAAATCATACTTCTACACATCACAGATTCTACTGTCATAGGATTATAAGCCTCTAACAATTTTTCCATGTAGCCTTGATAATTTTCCGTTTCTATCAGATAATCAAGGAATCTGCTTATAGGCAAATTGGTGATTGCGAAAAGATTATTAAATACGATATCAAATCTTCTTTTAAGTTGAGCTTTAAATTCTAGCTCTAATGATTCTTGATCACCAGGTAAGAATGCGCCAGAAGGATTAAATACAAGGTCTAAAACAAGACCGGTTCCTTCTTTTCCATAACCAACAGAATTCAATCTCTGAAGTGCTTTTATACTATCTTGGAAAACACCATCACCTCTTTGGGCATCCGTACGTGTTTTGCTGAAATAAGGTAAAGATGAAACGACCTGAACTTTATGTTTTGCAAGGAATTCAGGAAGATCGTGATATTTTTTGTTTGCCTCTATAATGGTCAAGTTGCATCTGTCGATTACTTGCTTTCCCATTTTAGAGCATTCCTCAACAAACCATCTGAAGTGTGGATTCATTTCAGGAGCACCACCAGTAATATCTACTATTTTGAAATTAGGGTGAGCAATGATTTCTAGGCACTTTTCTAGAGTTGCCCTATCCATATTTTCCTCTTTTCTATCTGGTCCAGCATCAACATGACAATGTGCACATGTTTGATTACAGAGTTTACCAATGTTTAATTGGAAAGTTTCGATAGAAGACGGTCTAATGCTTTTCCACCCAGTTTCAGCTATCTTATTTGTAAATGGAGTAAAATTATCAACAGTTTTTCTAGTTTGGGTAAGAACCTCTAGTTGATAAAATGTATCACTTAATTTATTTCCGGTCGCTTGAAGCGATTTTGTTTTTTGCTTAATTGCCATAATTACATTGTTTGCTTTTTCACATGATTCATCATTTGAACACCATAAACAAGTGTTGCACCACTTTTAATCGCTGCTGCTACGTGAACTGCTTCCATCATTTGTTCTTCATCTGCACCTTTTTGGAGACAAGAAGAGGAGTATGCGTCAATGCAATAAGGACATTGTACGGTATGAGATACAGCGAGAGCAATAAGAGCTTTTTCTCGAGCAGTGAGAGCTCCTTCTTTGAAGACTTCACCGTAGTAGTCGAAAAATTTCTTACCTAAATCTTCTTGCCAATCCGTAATATTTTTAAATTTTTTTAAATCTTGTGGATCGAAATATTGTTTAGACATATGTTTAGTCATTTTTGTAGTGTAAAATTAAACTACAATCAGTTAATTACATTAGTTAGGCAAATGTAGTTATTTATAATTATAGAATAAGAATGTATAAGTTATATTGGGTTTTAATTGTCGTTATCTTAATAGTTGCTTGTAAAAATGAGCAACTAGATGAAGTTAATACAGTTAATTCCACAATAGAGCTCAAAATAGAATCAAATCAAGGAGAGAATATTATTCATTTTTATAAAGACACAATACATTCTATTGGTCTTCCTGGCTCAATAGCCACTTACACTAGTAAACAAGATTTACCATTCATTGTTCTAGGTAAGGGATTACAGTTAGGAGAGAAATATTTATGTCAATATATTGGTTCAATAGATATTTCAACAAACAAAAAGGATAGAATGTTTGGTATAGCTATACCATTAAATAAAGAGAATATGACGATAAATGTAAAATCTTATGCAGATTTGACTCAAAGTCAATCGATGTTGAAGGTTTGGTTAAAAGATTACTTTACATTTGCATACAGTAAAGAAGTTATAAAGGAAATTAAGTGGCAAAACGAGATAGGAATTTTAAGAGCATTAAACAGATAGGAAAGAAGAGGTGAATTTAAAAGAAGATAAATGTTTACGGCATAAAATGCGAGATAAGTTTGAGATAGAGCTTTACGATACCATATCTGAAATTGAAGAATTATGGAGAGAGTTGACTAAAGAAGAAGATATATTTCTATCGATCAACTATTTCAAATCATTGGAACAATGTCCACCTGCGAGTATTCAGCAGAAATATGCATTATTATATGAAGAAGGGAATTTAATAGCTTACTTTCCTATTCAGCTTAGTTCCTTCAATGCTGAGAGTAGTTTAAAAGATGGAAAGACGAAGGAGTCGAGTAAACTGAGAACTTCTTTAGCCAAAGTGGTTAATATCAGTGGCTTAGTAGCTGGTAACATGTTAGTTTCAGGCGAGTACATGTTTAGGTTTTTAGGTTCTGCTAAAAGTCAGAAAGAAAAGATAGCGCTTTTAGAAGAAGTGTTGGTTTTTTGTACTAAGCATTATCAGTCAAAGAATTTCCCGATTAATGTTGTATTTACAAAAGATATACCTATTTCAAAGAATCTTGAGAAGGAAGGAATAACGAATAGTAAATTCAAAGCCTTTAACGTGGAACCATTAATGGTGTTACATATAGAAGAGGAATGGAACGATTTTTCGGATTATTTAGGAGCATTAACCAGTAAATATAGAGTAAGAGCGAAGCGGGCTTTAAAGAAGTCTGCTCATTTGTTGATCAAGGAAGTTGGGATAGAAGAAATAAGATCAAGAGTAGATGAATATTATCCATTGTATATGGAAGTATATGAGGGTTTAGATTTTAGTTTGTTTGAACTGCCGAGGGATTATTTTGTGAGTTTGAAAGAGCATTTGGGAGAAGATTTTCTATTTTATATAGTAGAAGATACCGAGGGTAAGTTAGTGGGTTTCTACACATTGATTCATAATAGGGGTGAATTACATGCACATTTTTTGGGTTATGACAAGTTGAGTAACAGGGAAACACAGTTGTATTTGACGATGTTGTATAAGATGATTTCATATGGAATAAATAAAGGATTTACGTTAGTGGATTTTGGAAGGACGGCCTTGGAAATAAAGAGTAGTGTAGGAGCTGTGCCACATAATTATGAGTTGTATTTAAAGCATACGAATACGATAGCTAATTTTTTTATAGGTCCCATAATAAATATATTGAATAGGAAGACGGAGTGGGAGCCTCGGCATCCATTTAGAGGGAGCGAGTAGGTAGATAAGGAATAGAAAAGGGGTAATTTCTATGGGTTAGGTTAAATGTTTTTGTTTTTTTGAGAGGGGGAATGGGTTAAGGGGTGAAGAAATGGGCTTTTAGGGTTTTGTTTAGTAATTTTGATACTACGTGATTCTGTAACGCCCTACTCAAAGCACTTTCAAGAAATTCTACCCCACGCAAAACCTCCCAGTTAATCCTTCTCTTCCAACACTCACTTACCTCATATCTCTTATTTTTCTGACTCTTTACCTCTCCTCCTTCATCCATATACACTCTATAACCCTCATATTCCTCCTCGCTCGAAAATACATATCGCGAATAACGTCGCTGTACCAAAACTCCTTTTCGATCTCTCATCTTATTTACCATCCTAACATATGTACTATGGAATACCCTTATCTGCTCACTCACTATTCGCCATGGTTCTTCTATAAATCTACAATCAATCTCTTTACCTCCCCTTTTTACTCTATTCTCATATTCCCTTATAAGTATTGCTTTGCTTCGAATTCGAACAAGGATGTCGTATCCTTCGCTCGATAAGTACAGCTTGTGAATCTCAATTATCTTACCCAGATATCTTTTTAATAATACTTTGAAAATTCTAGCTTCTTCCGCAGTTTCAAAATAACAATTCCTCCCACATGATAAACTCTTTAATAAGTAGTATCCGCCTGGATGCATTTCTTTTGTTTCTAACATCTTTTACACTTTCTTATTAGTGTAATGAGTTTCAATTTTGTGCCAAAAAAAAGCAATTATTTTTAAAATAGTTCGTAAGTGGTTGAATATGAAAAGTGTATGAGGTTGAAAGTAGCTCTATCATATTATGAATAATTATAATATGTCTTGTTTTGTCTTATTCAAATTCCAATTATCTAAGTGTATCTATTTCTTTTGTTAGAATGCACCCGCTTTCCAATCTATATAAAATTTTTAGCTTAAACCCGAATTACGTAATAGAACTTTGTAATGCCTGTCCGACAAACAAAGCTTTGGAAGACAGAGGAGCAGAAATGCCAAAAAAATATTAACTCTTGTGAATGAAACATAACCTGTGACGCTTTAGCGTTAACCTGTGACACTACAGCGTTAGTCAACACTGATGTCTTTGGAGCCATATGTAATGGTAAACGAACTAAAGTTGGAGAGCCTCTATTATAAAGGTGTTTCGGGTCGGAATAGATGTTCTATTGCTTAAAGTGGGTTAAATTAACACTATCTATTTCTCCTTCCGAATGAAGGCTGTGAATTGACTAAACTTACTTTTAGTTTCGTAACTTGATCAAAGTCGTACAATTCAGAATCCGACGAATCCAAATTTTCAAAAACCATACTCTTATATTGACCATTACTCGCAAATGAATCCCTATTACCTCCTATCTCAAAACTAACATAACTTAATACAAATGCTCCCAATAAACATGCAGCTAACCCACTAATTACTTTTAGTCTCAATAACTTCTTCTTTTGCTTGCTGTTATTCAACCTGCCTTCAACCTGATTCCAAACCCTTCTAGGGACTTCTACGGTATTATCTTTATGTAATGGTTTTAATTCACTCATGATTATCCTGCT
Source organism: uncultured Saprospiraceae bacterium (assembly GCA_964607315.1). Classification (GTDB taxonomy): domain Bacteria; phylum Bacteroidota; class Bacteroidia; order Chitinophagales; family Saprospiraceae; genus JAHDFB01. The sequence continues at coordinate 17,323 of CAZSKA010000036.1, forward strand.
CTTTCAATAAGTTGCTTTTTTTTAATAAGTTCCCTTATTCTTTTCTTAGCTAATATTAATTGTGACTTCGATGTATTAATACTTATGCCTAATTGCTCCGCAATTTCTCTGTGTTTGAATCCCTCTATCTCGTACAAATTAAATATAGTTCTATATCCAGTAGGTAAATTTTCAAGTACCTTTAACAAATCTTGATAAGCTAATGAAGGTGTAATCATCTCAGCTGCTCCTATATCATAGGCCTCTTCTAATGCCATCGTGAAATTCCTCTTTTTTCGCAACTTCATTAAACATTCATTTACAACAATCCTTCGCATCCATCCCTCAAAACTTCCCTCTCCTTTAAATGTCTTGATCTTCGAAAAAATCTTAAAAAATCCCTCTATCAATGCATCTTCCGCATCCTCTTCATTCTTCAAATAGCGTTTTACCACTGAAAATAATAAACCACTATACTCATTGTACAAGTGTCGCTGTGCTTTTGCATCTTGATTCTTACAAAGTAATATGATTTTTTGAATGTCCAAACGCTATTATTCCTTCTTTTTGTTATTAAACTACACGTTAGATGCAATTATTATTAAAAATGATGTATCGGTTCCTCAATTTTAACACTTAAAAAAGTATTTTTGCTGTATATGAAGCTCATTTTTACATTTTTTATCGTATTAATAGCACCTATGATGTGCTCTAAAATAGGGAATATACCTGTATATTTTCAGAATTACAATGTATCATGGAGTGCAGACGATAAAATTTTTATTCTTTTTCGACACGGAGAAAAACAAAAAGGCGATGACCCTTCATTAACGAATGATGGAGTAAGACGAGCTGAGAAATTATCTGAAATTTTGAAAGGAACAAAGAATCTGAATATATATAGCTCGGATTTTAAAAGAACACGTGAAACAGTTCAACCTCTTCTGGATAGAACTGGCGAAGAGCTATTTATTTATGATGCAAGAAAAATTGACGATTTCTCTACACAAATTCTTTCTAATTCTGATGGTATAAATATTGTTTCTGGACATAGTAATACGACACCAGAACTTGCTAATAAATTGTGTAAATGTTCCGCGTTTCCATCTATAGATGAGACGCAATATTCAAACATTTATGTTGTCGTCCTTTCAGACAATGTATCTAAAACATACATTCTTAATTATTAATCAAAATCCCTTAATATGGATATGAAAAGCGATTTTTCTCACGAAGAAATCGAAGCGAAATGGTATAAGCATTGGCTAGATAAAGGATATTTTAAAAGTTCTCCTGATGATAGAGAAGCTTTTTCTATTGTTATACCTCCGCCGAATGTAACCGGTGTCCTTCACATGGGACACATGTTAAATAATACCATTCAAGATATTCTTATTCGTAAAGCTCGACTTGATGGCAAAAACGCTTGTTGGGTTCCTGGAACAGATCACGCATCTATTGCCACTGAGGCAAAAGTAGTAAAGATGCTTAGAGAAGAAGGGATAAAAAAAAGTGATCTTGGACGAGACGAATTCTTGAAAAGAGCTTTTGAATGGAAAGATAAGTATGGAGGGATTATTCTCCAACAACTTAGAAAACTTGGTGCAAGTTGCGACTGGGATAGAACTGCTTTTACCATGGACGAAACTCGTTCTAAAGCTGTAATCCAAGCATTCGTTGATTTGTATAATGAAGGAAAATTATATAGAGGAAATCGAATGGTTAACTGGGATCCAGAAGCACAAACCGTTCTGTCTAATGAAGAAGTAATTTACTCTACTGAAAATAGTAAGCTTCATAAAGTACGATACAAAATTGCTGGCACCGATGAATATATTACTATTGCTACAACGCGTCCTGAAACAATAATGGGAGATTCCGCAATAGCAGTACATCCAGATGATTCTAGGTATGCTCACCTTAAGGGTGCAAAAGCAATTGTACCTATGGTCGATCGTGAAATCCCTATCATATTTGATGATTATGTAGATCTAGAATTTGGAACCGGTGCATTGAAAGTGACTCCTGCTCATGATGTAAATGATTATGAAATAGGTAAAAGACATAAGCTTGAAACGATTAATATTTTTAATCCAGATGGTACTTTGAATGAAAATGCGCAAGTATTTATAGGTGAAGATAGATTTGTAGCCAGAAAACAAGCAGTGAAATTGCTAGAGGAGATTGGAGCTTTAGTTGAAGTAGAAGATTATCAAAACAATGTAGGACGTTCAGAAAGGACCCGCGCGATAGTGGAACCTCGATTATCACTTCAGTGGTATGTCAATATGAAAAAACTTGTAGAGCCTGCTCTTGATGCCGTAGAAAAGGATGTTGTTGAGTTTTTTCCGAAAAATCAGAAGAATCTCTACAGGCATTGGATGGAGAACATAAGGGATTGGTGTATTTCTCGTCAATTATGGTGGGGACACAGAATTCCTGCATATTATATTGATGAACATGTTTTTGTAGCTAATTCTAAGGAAGAAGCTGTTTTATTGGCTCAGGCCCAAATGGGTCGTTCCGTTGAGGCATCTGAGTTAAAGCAAGATGAGGACGTTTTGGATACATGGTTCTCCAGTTGGTTATGGCCGATTAGTGTTTTTGATGGTTTTGAAAATAAGGAAGAGATTGATTATTACTATCCTACAAGTGTACTTGTAACTGGTTGGGATATTATTTTCCTTTGGGTTGCTAGAATGGTAATGGCAGGCTATGAATGGAAAAATGAGAGACCATTTAAGCATGTTTACTTTACAGGTATGGTGCGAGATAAGAAAGGGCGTAAAATGTCTAAATCTTTGGGCAATAGCCCAGATGCTCTAGGACTAATAAAGGAGTATAGTGCGGATGGCGTGAGATTTGGAATGATGAACAGTTCTCCTGCAGGTGGAGATCTCTTATTTGATGAGAAATTATGTGGTCAAGGTAAAAACTTTATTAATAAAATTTGGAATGCTCTAAGGCTTATTAAAAGTTTCGATATTGATGATAATCTAGAAACGTCGCAAAAAAATATTATTGCTAGCTCATGGATTAAAAATGAAATGAGTAAGACACTTAATCAAGTTGAGAAAAATTTCACATCTTATAGATTGTCTGAGGCATTAACCACCATTTATAGCTTTATTTGGAATGAATTCTGTAGTTGGTATCTTGAAATGATAAAGCCTGAGTATGGTGGGAAAATTGATCGACAAACAGTTGATGAATCACTTGATATATTTTCTGAAATGATGGTCATGTTACATCCTTTCATGCCTTTCTTAACAGAAGAAGTTTATCATTTATTGAAGGAGCAAAAAACAGATTGTTGTATTGCTACTTATCCAGAATTTCCTGAAGCTGATGAAAAATTATTAAGTGAAATCACAGAATTGAAATCACTTATAAGTTCAACACGGGATGTTAGAAATAAAGCGCAACTGAAAAAATCAATCAAAATTGATTTAAGTTATATGAGCGATAATACTTTATTATCGTCTGATAACAAAGAAGCTTATATTGATATTGTGAAACAATTAGCAGGAATTAATAATGTGCATATTCTAGAGACTGATCAAAATGATTTGACAGCTTATTTAAGTGGAACCTCAAAGTATTTTGTTGATTTACCGAGTGAATTAAATGCTGAAGAAGAACTTAAAAAGATAGAAGCAGAGATCGATCGTCTGAAAGGATTTATGAATTCTATCAATAAAAAGTTAAGCAATGAACGTTTTGTGAATAATGCTCCAGCAGCTGTAGTAGAAAAAGAACGTAAAAAAATAAGTGACTCTGAGGCTAGTATTAAAATATTAGAAGAAAATAAAAGAAAGTATTTGTAGTATTTAAGCTTCTCTTTTAGGGATAATTATTGAAAATATACTGCCTTTATTTAAATCACTTTCTACTGATATTTTACCTTGTAATTCTCGTACTACCTTGGCAACAATTGCCAAACCTAAACCTGTGCCTGGATATTCTTTTTCATTGTGAATCCGATGGAACATTTTAAAAATATCTTCAAATTTTGACTTTGGAATTCCTATTCCATTGTCTTTAAAGGTCATGAAGATATTATCATTTGTTTGCCTGGTTTTAATAATTATTTCAGGCTTTGGAGATTTGTTATAATGCAAACCGTTTTCTATCAAATTCTGAAAAATAGAATAAATGGAAGCTTTATGTTCTTCAATTTTATAAAGACTACCTTCAAATACTATGGAGATGTCCTTTTTTGATAGTTTTCTTTTTATAGATAATTCTATCTCATTGATTAGTTCGACCAAATCTATAGTTTCAATAGAAGTATCTTTCTCCGTATCATGCAAACTTGAATATTCTAATACATCCTCTATTATATGAAACATCCTGTGTGCTGCTTGATTAATGTGTTGAGTGTATTCCTGTAGTTCAGGTCTGTCATAAGTAGAAATTTCTTGAGATAATAATTCAGAAAAACCAATTATAGGTATTAATGGTGTCTTCAAATCATGTGAAGAAATAAAAGCAAATCGCTCTAATTCTTCATTTTTTCTAGCTAATTCCAAATTTGATTTATCAAGTTCTATAGAACGTTTCTCAAGGATTTTATTGTAATTTTTTTGTTTTCGTATATATTGCCATATAATAAAAATCGCAATTATGGTAAATAATCCTAAGCCTGAAATTAGGTAAAATATTCTTAAGCTTCGTTTTTGCTTTTTTAAATTTTTGATTTCTAATTCGTTCACATAAGCACGTAATTCAGCATTTAATTTCTCTTTATTATGTAAAGATAAAAAAGTCTTATCATCGTGATACTTTTCATTTGCTACGGATGTGTAATGAGATTCTGCATTATAAGCTAGCTTGTAATCACCAATTTCTTTTGCAATCTCACTTAGGTTTTTACAATACGAATACTGAGTAACAATTGGCAAGTCTAGGTGGTTGTTCTCAAACTTAAGGTCATTGATAATTGACTTAGTCTTGTTAGGAAGAATTGTATTGTGATAAATTGCTATGAATAACTTTGCATAATCTCTGTAACCT
>CAZSKA010000037.1:0-22010 GCA_964607315.1 uncultured Saprospiraceae bacterium
TGGGTCAACAGTTGTAAATCGGGCAATCGCCGGATCATAAAATCTAGCACCATAATTATACCAGTCCAGATACTCCTCTTGTTCTTTTCCATTGTACTTGAACAAGTTAGAATTTGTAATTGATTGCGTATTATGTTCTGCTACCATATCCATTCCGAAAGGATAATATTCTTTTATTTGGACAACCTCATTGCTTTCTGCATTTTGCTCTATTCTTCCATTATTATCTAGGTCAATAAACCAAACTCTTCCATTTCCTAAGTGGTCATTTATAACGAATTCGTGCATTGGTGTATTTTCTTCTAATATAATACGCCCCTCTTCGGTAAATATACTTTTTATTCTTTTATTTTCTAGAATAAATTCAGCGAGATAGTCAAATTCTTTTGGTTCGCCAGGCAAAAGAGTATTTTGAGTTTGTATTTTTCTAATTAAAATACCGTTAGAATCATATAAAAAAGTTAATTTTCTACTATCATTAAAAACAATTTCATAAGGTAAATTTAAATGGTTGTATTTTATTTTATAGATATCATCAGTAGATTCTAAATTTCCAGTATTCAATACGTAAGTATAATTATTGGTTTTTGCACCTAATTCACTATTCCCTCCATCTGAAACACTTGTCAAAAGCCCATTAGAATAGGTATAAGTTAGTAAATCGATATCTTCAAAAGCAGAAGTTAAAGGATTTAAGCCTTTTCGATTAATAGAGCCAATGTTACCGATGTTGTCTTCATAAGTTATATTCACATCATATTCATTACTGGGAGATACAGCGTTTTTGATTCTATCTAGATAATCATATTCGAAGCCATATTTTTTATGGGCATACTCTAACTCTTCCTCCCCTTCAGTAGTAATCCATTCTGTCCAAGCAATATTTCCATTAAATTGAGGATCAGCATTTAAATCAAAGTTTGGTGTATCATAGTAATACCATTGATGAAATAAATCTCTACCATTACAAAGAACAGGAGGTTCTAAATCTGGTGGAATTTCATCAAAATAAGTATCTATGTCCCCAGTAAAATCATAGTCATCATTTTGAGTAATATCTCCATTAGTTGGATTAATATCCTGAAGATATGGATTCAAATTAGTCCTAATCGCATTATTTAAATCTGTTCGATCAATAATACCATTTAAATTAAAGTTGATATTATCAGAGAAATTGGTGTTGGCAGTTGCACCCTTATATCTTAAATTTCCTTGAATAGTTTGAGTAGTTGTTTCATTTGTTCCATAATCTACTTTTGCTACATCAAGAGTTAATCTTAAAATAGAAGTTTTACCATTGATAAGGTCATTTGCATTGAAGTCAATGTTGACTTCTGTATTAATTGCCCCACCGAGGTCACCAAAATTGTCATGAAAAATAGGACCGTCTTCCTCTTCAGGATTTCTTACAATATCTCCGTTAATTGTTTTTAACCATCCATTTGGAGTATATTTATAATCAACTGTCTGAAGGCAATATGTACCTAAAGATTTACTTTTTATACGATCTTCTTCAGTATAAACATACTCAGCAATTAATTCATCATACTCTCCATTGTAATTTTTATCCACTTTTTCTAGTCTACCGCGATGGTCATAGGTATTAATAGTAGTTAAGGTTTTATTTCCTAGTTGAGGATGGTTTATGGACGTCGTTTTTTCTGTTATATTATCTAAACCATCATAAACGAAAGTAACGGTTGTGGTTATATTGTCCAAACCAGTAGTTGTAAAGGTTTCAACTCTTCCAAATGCATCATAATCATAATCCTTTAAAATAAACGTACTAAATTCATCATCGAGGATATAACTTTTTTCAAGATTCACTTGTCCTAAAGCAGGACCAGATTCTATATATGTTTTATTATTAATTAAAACATCATTAAGATAAGTGTCTGTAACTTCATTGTAATCATTATAAGTATAAGAAATAATATCACCATTAGGTAGCGTTTCTGTTTCAATTCTATCAAAATCATCATATGTATAGACACAAGGATCTTGATGTGGAATAATTTTTGATAATAATTTTCCTTCTATATCATAAGAATATCTGTATTGCTCTCCATTATCGTTAATAATGGTGTTTATTCTTCCATGAACATCATATATATATTTAGTGTCACTCATTTCACCGTCTCCAATTATTCTTATAATAATTGGAGCGCCTTGATCATTATAAACAGTAGAGGTAACAACACCATGGGAGTCGGTAGAATTTACCATTTTGTATTCTCCTATATGATAGTTTGTTCCATTAATATTAAAATGAAAGTCATTAAGCTTATAATCATACGAAACAGGTAAAAGAGTTGTAGGAGACGAATTGCTTTCGGTTCTTCCTAAAGGCGACTTTTCAAATATTGTTGTAGAACACCCACCTGCCAATGGATCACAACTAGTATTTTGTCTATCGAAATTTTCATATCCAAAAGATTGCACTAAATCTCCATGTGAAGGGGTATAGTTTTTTCTACTTATTTCATTAACATAACCAAAATTATTAAAAATACTTTCAGTGGTAAAAGCACTATAATTAGGAACATCATTCGTTTCACGAATTTTATTAATATTCCCTTGTTGATAAGTATAAGACATATCAAAACGACCATCTTGTGAGCTTCCTACAAGTCTGTTAAATTCATCAAAATCATAAGAAGTTGTTAATCCATTTGGACCTGTTATTGATTGCAAATCTCTTTGACTATCGTATGTAAATGTTGAAACTCTATCTCCATATGTTTCTGTTGTAATTCTTATATCATTATAAGTGTAAGACATAGGAAGGACAGAAGTATTGGTTTGAGAAGTTAGAATATTGGCACCATCGTAAGTTAGGTCACTTAAAGTTTTATATATATACTCTAAAGGATAATTTGGATCATCACCATTATTAAAAATTAATTGATGTAATCGTGCAGGTTTTCCACCTAAATAATCTAATCTTCTTCCTGTTAAAAAGATGCCATTTTTAAATAATTCTTTTTGAAATAATATAAAATTACTGTTGTATGAATTTTCAATTTTATATACATTGAAAGGAGTTACTATTTCTTGAGCTCTAGGAAATGTATTAATATTAAGACAATCATATTGTAAATCGGGATCACAATATATTAGATTAGAAATAGAAACATAATTTCCATTTTCGAAATGATCCGTAGTGGTAGTAGTAGTTTTTCTTATAGCCTCATTTATACCAATAGTCTTTGCTTGAAAATATCCATTAGCTGTTAAGGCTATAGGCTGAAAGCCAGTTCCGCATTCACTTGCAGAACATTTTTTAACGCATGTTTGATTTGAAGAATTAAAGCAAAGAGTACTAAAATCAGAAGAATTAGGATAACTTTTCCACTCGAAATATGTTTGAGAACTGAATAAATTAGGCAAATCATATTGGTGTTCAATAGTCTGCACCTTAAAACCATCTGCGTTGTAATGTTCAATTTTTTCTAAAGAACCTGTAAGATTTCTATTATTAAAATAATTTTCATTAATTTCATCGTCGTTAAAATAATATATAGAATATCCTCTATTATACTTATTGGATACAACTTCAGGGTATCCAATATATGAGCCTTTATATTGTAGCAAACCACTAGAATAAGGACTCCAAATAATATTTGCACATGGAGAATCAGGTGAATAAGGACCTTGAGTTCCACAAATTATATCTAATGTAATATTTTTTCTATAACTATTCAGAGAGAAAGGGCTTTTATAAAGATGGTACTCGTTATAAGTAAGAATTTCCTGATCAAATAAAGTCCCATCAGCTAATTTATAATCAATTTGCTTAACTCTAGCTCCTGGACCGACATGATCTCCTACTTGAGGACATTCATAATTTATATTTATTGAGCCATTTGTTGGTGTTGTAATAACAGTTAACAAGCCATTATCTGCATTTCCTTTTGCATCTCTTAATCTACCACCTAAGTTTACATCAGGCCATAGGTATCCAGAGCCTTGAGTTGAAGAACTCCTATAAAAGCCCCAATGATCAATTTTATTTGAAAATGGTGATCCAGTTACAGAACCAGAATATTGAAAATTATATGTATCTAATTTCTTTCCATCTTTAGTTTTCATTATATTTTCTAAAGTAAGGCGACCAGTATTATTATTGTATTCAAATTCCCAATCATATTGATGTATAGAACCATCATAAAAAGAAATTTTATCAATTTGCCTTTGTTCATAGTTAGTAAAAATAGGAGATTCTATATTTTCTATTACAACTTTACCTACTTCAAAATCATTACTACTTACAATAATTTCTCTTAAATATTTTCTATCGTAGACATAATAATCAGCACCGCCACCATCTATATGTTTATTAGTCCCCCATCCTGGGCATCCTTGTTGATCATCATTAACTCTTAAAGATGTAATATCTGCAGCAGTTTTTGGAACAAAATTAATTCTCGAATCATTTAAATAATTGTACTCAATTTTTTCTTCTTCTAGATAGACTTCTGATAAATACCAAGCAGATATGTAATCGAAAAATTGACTAAAGTGTTCAAAATCTTGAGCACCATAAGTTCTTTCCGTGTTTTCTTGTTTAAAAGAATATATTAATCCTCCAGGCACACTAATTGTAAAATTTAAAATTTCTTTGGTTAAAGGATCCTCTTCAAAGCCCACATTTACTCCTTCATTAGAAGATGCGAATGCTAATATACCGGTATTTTGTCTGTAAAATTGAATATTATACCCAGGGATATTAATAGTGTAGATGTCTGGCATTAAATCTAATCTAAATTGTGCTACCTCAACACCAAACGCATGTTCTTCTGCACAATTCATATCTAGAAATGGTCCAGGTGCGTCAAAATAATTTTCCCTTGTATCTGGGAAACCTCTAACAGTTCTAGTAATTACACCTCCACTATTAATATTCCAGTTTTGACCTACACTTGAAGGTAAATCTCTAACAGTTATTGCCTTACCAGAATAATTTAATGAAATGTTTTCGGAAACAAAGTTACCTGCCGCTGTACCTAAATTAATATTGTAATTAAATGTTCCTGTATAGTAATCAATATTTGCCAGTTTTTCTTGGGCAAAGCTTGAGGCTTCAGGAGAAGGTTTGACAACTTGATTAGAAGTCAATTCTACTAATTGATTCGCATCAATAAAATCCCCAGGCTCTAATTGAGCATTAAGAATATTTAATAGAGATATTGCTACAACGAATGTTGATATAAATGTTTTCATTTTAAAAGAAATTTTAAGTGTGAGAAAAATTAAAGTTTGATTGCCTTTGTAACGGTATAAAGTTTGTTGTCTAAGTATACTTCAATGATATATATACCCTTTGTATGCGTAGATAGATCGATAATAGCTCCATTATCTAAAGTTTCTATTTGCGGATTAATACGACTTCCGCTAGCATTATAAACATTAAAAGAAGCATTTACACCTTCAATAGTTTCTGCAAAAGTTACAGTAAATTCATTACTAAAAGGATTTGGGTGTAATATGATGTTTTGATTATTAGAACAATTTGGCTCATGAAAAGAAACACTCCTTAAATGAAGATCATTTATTATTTGAGAGTCAAATATTTTATTTAGAACAACGTCATTTACAGCTGTTTTTTCTAATTCTAGATAATAGAAAAAGTTGGCATATGGTTTTATTTCAGAAATAGACTTATTTAGTGTTTGAGAACTTGATAAAAGGCCTCCTGTTTTATTAAATCCATCAGCAATTACATGCAGATAATTTATTTTAAATGACTTATTTAATGCGTGTAACGAACTAAGTCCTTCATTCCAATTTGTGATTCTTGTTTGATTGTTATTAAAGAAGTACATATCAACATCATGCACATTAAAAGTATTTCTATCAAAAGTGAAAAAGATATTTTCTTTATTAAGACTTGCCAGACTGATATGTGTCAGTTTTTCATTTCTATCAATTACTTCTTCTATATAGCTTTTAAGTTTGATAATATCTTCTTTTTCCATTGATTTTGAATCATCAATAATAAATGCTGCATGATTTAATGCACATTCGAAAGGAAATGTTGGATATTCAGTTTTGGCATCAAAATAGTGAATATCACCTAACTGAAGAGTAACGTCATCTTTAGATTTAGACAAATCAAATTCTACTGTTTCTAAAGGTTCGTTAAAAACGATACTGTAAGGAATAATTTTGTTTGAAAACAAGAAATCATTTCCTTGCCGTTCAACAGAATTAATACCATTGTCAATAATAGATGGATAAATAACATTGTTTTGTTTATTTATTCCGTAGATACTTATAAGAAAGTTGTTTTTAGGATGAGTACTTGAAATAAGTACTTTTTCTATTGGAATGATTGTTAAGTCACTTTCTTGATCTAGTTCAAGAGAATATTTTTTCTCAGCTCCAATTTTCTGATGACTACTTAAAATTTCAGGAGCAGTATTAATTTGAGCAGAGGTAAATAAGAAAGGAAAACACATTAATAGCGTTAAAGTGAAATTCTGGAACTTTGGATGCATGGTTGCAAAGTTTTTTCTAGTTGTAAAACTAAAGTTAATTAATAGGTGAAGTTTAAAATTTTTCTTCATTCATTTCTAAAACAAATACCGTGCCAACCATTTAAATGAATAGAAAATGACGTTCTACTATTGTTCGATTTTTTAATAATTAAGTCATCATATGCGCTTACCTTTTAGGACGGGTCATGCATGATTCCTCATTCGCTCCAATCCTTCAAGTAACTTTTGGATTTATGTTTGCACATAATCATTACTACCCCTAAGCCATTTTCTTTCGTCATACACTTGTGCTAAAGCTCTTTACATTTTCATGGAATAGTATTATAATATATCTATGGCAATGATTGTACTAAATACGCATGACGCGATTAAGAGATTAGTTAAAGCGGGACAGGATGAGAAGTCTGCTGAAGCTATTGTTGAACTTATTATAGACGTACATGAACAGGTATCAACGAAAGCAGACCTTGAGCTTTTGGAACAAAGATTAACAATCAAACTCTTTACAGTCGGTATAGCCATTATTGGTGTTTTAGCAGCTATTAAATATTGGGGCTAGAACTCACTTAGGGCAAGTACCAACACTCACAATCCTCACCCACAATCAATATTCTTCATACACTCCTAAATTGTCATGGTTTTTAGTTAAAAACTCACGCCATTTCAGGTACCAAAAGTGCAATCATTATATTGAAAGAGATACATACATGAATAAACCATTGAACTTTCAGCTCTTCAAATAGCTAATTTCGGTTCTATCCTCTCCTTTCCTTCACAAATATAGTTTCGGCTATTGATTTGGAAAGTACCGTTTCACTGATTTGAAAAACTTTGCTACTCAAACTTTTCCCCCTCTACTTGCCCAATCCCTATCTCTCAACTTTTCTTCTGTTCGTAAAGGAAGGATACCTCATTAATGATTTGTACAAATTGAGCTTACTGCTCTCAACGGTTCCATCCCTGCATTCCTAGAAATAGGAAGTTTCCTTTTAATAAATTTTAAAATTAGACTTATGAATAGTTCATCATTTAACGAAGTTGCTGAAATTACACTTTTATATAAGCCAACTCGTCAACACACAAAACAACCTCAAATATTATGTTCTCAAGATGCATATAATATCTTCTTAAATCAGTGGGGGGATAACCTTGAATTTGTAGAAGAATTTAAAATTCTACTTCTAAATAATCATGGTAGAGTTTTAGGAATTGTCCCAATTTCAAAAGGCGGTCTTTCCTCTGTTATTGTTGATGCAAGATTAATCTTTGCATCAGCATTAAAAGCTTGTGCTAGCTCAATAATATTAGCTCATAATCACCCTTCTGGAAATTTAACTCCAAGCAAAGCAGACTTTAAATTAACTAGTAAATTAAGAAAAGCTGGTGAGTTCTTAGATATAACAGTCAATGACCACATTATTATAACTCCCTATGAATATTATTCATTTGCTGATGAAGGACAACTTTAATCTTATTTTTAATAAATCATCTAAATTACTTTTAATGGAAAATTCTAAAAAATTAACAGGAGACTTTTATCAAGAAGTCACAGACAAAATTATCTCATGTTTAGAACAAGGTGTACAACCTTGGAAAAGAAGCTGGGGACAATATGGACTAGCTAAAAACTTTTTTAGCGGAAATATCTATCAAGGCATTAATATGCTACTAATGAATATGACAAAGCATAAAATCCCATATTTTATAAGTTTCAATCAAGCTAAAAATCTAGGCGGTAATATTCGTAAAGGTGCAAAAGCAGAGAGAGTATTTTATTATAACACTTATTTCAAGGATGAATTAGGAAATAGAATTTCAAAAGAAAATGCTGAGATTCTTTCAAAAGCAGGTAAAAAGATAGATACTATTAGCTTCCTAAAATATTACAATGTATTCAATATAGAAGATGTTGAAAATATTGAATTTGAGATATCAGAAATTCAATTAAATGAAAATGAAAAAATTGATTTCTGCGAATCCATTTATAGAAATATGGCGAATGCTCCAACGCTTGTAAATAATGATATGAATAATGCATTTTATGAAGTGGACAAAGATAAACTTAACATGCCTGATATTAGACAATTTGATTCAAGCGAAGCTTATTATTCCACACTCTTTCATGAATTAATACATTCTACTGGACATAAATCACGGTTATCAAGGGAAACTATTACAAATCAAAATATCCAATTTGGTTCAATAGGGTATGCCAAAGAAGAACTTATTGCAGAAATAGGTGCAAGCTTTCTTTGTGCTTACACTAATATTAACCAAAACGAAATAACTGCAAATACAGTCTCATATATTGCTAATTGGCTCAAAATCTTAAAAAATGATAAAAGATTTATCTTTAAATCAGCAGCCAAAGCAAGCAAAGCCACAAACTATATTTTGAGCTAAAATTTTGGGTTGGGAGCCAACATTGGCTCCCAACCTGATACTATCTATACAGAATTAACAAGATAAATAAGCCAGTCAAGCCAATCAGGTGGACTCTTATAACAATTGAAACAAAAAATCACAAAAATCACAATGATGAAAAGGAGCTGCTTATAAACAATAAGTCTTCTTATGAATCTGTAAAACCAGCCATTTTCTGTAAAAAAGGATTCGTAAAGCCTTTTGAATAAGGTTTTTTTCCTTGGGTGTTTGTTTTTAGAATCTATCATAGAATTTGGGGATTTCATGACTATCAAGCAATGGTAGACGACCACACTTTAGAATATATTGGTAAATTCCAATTTATTGGTAATTATATTTCCGTAAATACTCAACATATCCGTAATGGTGCAGAAAATCATAGAGATAGAGTCTTAAATCTACTTTTGAATTTCAACAGAAGGAAACAAAGTTTTACATCTGGTCACTACATTGCAGGAAATATTCAAGGTTGTTCCATCAATGATAAAGCTGAATATGGTGTTTTAAGTTTTGAAGTGTTGTTTAAAGTAATATCAAAAGGTCAACTTGTAGACTTTTTAGACCTAGATTTTGTGCATCACAAGCCTGAGCAATGCTATTTACCCAGAGAAAAAGAAACAATAGGTTTTTACTTAGTTACTAAAAGAAATAGCTTTAGGATCAGAGAAGCGAACGCAAAATCAAAAGAATATCTAAAAACCAAGGGGATATCAATATATGATTATATTGATTTAGAAGGCAAATACTTAATATGGAATTATGGTAATAACGAAGATGTATTGTACCAATCTACTTTTGAGATAAACAGTGACGGCACTGCTTATTTATGCCCGCCCCTAGAAGCTATGAAAGATTACTTATTAAGTCAAGAAGGAGAAGATGCTCAAAGACTCGTTAGAGCATTGCAAAAGATTTACCAAAATCTTAAAAAACAATCTTGTGTTATCAATATCTCGAGGCTTTTACCAAATTATGAGAGACTAGTTGCTGTGACCTTTGCAAAAGATCTGCATTTATTTAATATAGCCTCATTTGATATTGGAGAAGTGTTACATAACAAGTGGGCAATGGGTTCTTTTAATTCAATTGGATATGGTGTGAATGGCACTTTTATTTCTAAATTTATAATATACCGTGTTACAACTGGTAATGAGTCTTTGATGAAAAAGGTGGATTATCTAGATGATGTCAAGTTCTCTGTAGGTGAAGTTAAAAAAGGGACTTCATTATTTCACAGAATTGAAACTAAGTTTGAGTCATTAGATACGACTTCATCTCGTTCTGGTATCTAGACCTAATCTATTACAAAAATATTTTCCACTTTCATATAAGCTCTCACCTGAAGCTACACCATTTGTGTTAGGTAATCTTCGTTTGCAAATACCATCAAGTTCAAAGTCGTACTTTTCAAAATTTTTTACAATTACATTTCTTAAACTGTCCAAGTTATTGATATAAATTGCGAAGAAATCATAATTTTCAGGATAATGATTTAGTGTCTCAGGGTTTCTGACAAAGTTTATTGTATCACTTTTATTTTTAATCAACCATTTTTCTAAACTTGTGGCAAAATCAGCAGTGTTATCATCTTTTTTATCAAGCAGAGTAACCTCTAGTCTTACTAGATAGTCTTCCTCTGTAGGATATCTAGATTGTGGCAAGTCTAGGTCATCCTCATTTTTAAAGAAAAAAATTCGTGATAATATTTTAGGTTTTGTCATGCTGTGTTCTCCTATAAGGATATTAACACATAATAGTACTTTGTTAAACAACTATCTTCCCTTCACATACTTGTTCCTATACTCCAAAATCTCTCTTTTGCTGTAGCGTTTTTCTGTACCAAGATGAGTATAGATTGTAAATTTTCCTGTTTCTGCAAGAATTCTAAAACTTTTCACACAAAGTCCACAAAGTCTCGACGCACGACCTACTGGTAATAATTCGTCTTCTAAAATTTTGACCTCTAATTCCAAGGTCTGCTTTTTAAGTTCATTCCTTACTAACTCCTGAATTACCTGCTTAAATTCTTGCGGGTTGATACCATGAATAATTACGCTATTTTCTCTCATTTCTCTATAATTTAAGTGATTATTTCGTGAAGTTATAATCACTTTTTCAATCATGCAAATCATTGATTAACAGCAGTAAATAGTGTTAAAATGGAACAAGATGACACCAAATGAATCAATTATGATAGAGGTTTAATCTTCTTCTGAAATCAAATGAAATCATTTGAGAAAGCTAATTGAAGGAAAAAACTTAAACTTTAACATTTAGTCTCAGAAATTAGTGCCATAAACATTGGAAATAGATTCTTTCACAATCTTCTTGGACGGAAATTCCATGAATCTTATCCGTATTGAATATGGTTCTGAGAAAGAGTGCTGATGAAAATCTAATTCACCTCCGAAACTGAACAAGAAATTAATTCCATTTGCTCTAAAGCTTTGAAATAATTTTTCAAACTCAACCTTTGATAGCTCAAGATATTTATAAACATAATTCTCTGTATGCTTGTCATACTTTGCTATACCGTTGAAATAACAATAGTCATTCTTAAGATAATTGATTCTGTTGAAAACTGAATGTTTTCCATATATTTTTAATTTCATTGTGTGTGTTTTACACAAAAATACTGAAAAACTAAGTTCATAGCAAATTATTCTCAACTTTTACCTAAACATCTCACCAATTTCCTCTGCAATTCGGTTATTGTCCAAACCTATATATTGTTTCAATTGTGATTCATTTGAATGCCCTGTTAGTGTGATTAACTTTTCTAAACCTATCCCCCTTTGATAGAGTATAGTCGCAAAACTCCTTCTTGCTATGTGTGAACTTACTAATTCATATTTTGGCACATAGCTTTTTTCAATCCTAACTTGCCTTCCGATATATTGCTCAATTACTAATATTTTCTCATCAAACCTAGCAAGCTTGGCAAGCTTCTTTAAACCGTTATTGAATTTCTGTTGAGACATTTTCGGGGTTCTAAACCCATGCTTCTCTAATATCGGTAGCAGAAAGCCGAAAATGTTAAGTGGAACAATCGTCGGCGTACTAGTTTTTGTGGATATAATTTTAAGCATTTTGATACCACTTCCACTTTCAAAAAAATGATGTGGTTCATATCTTGAAAAGTCTGAATAACGTTGCCCAGTGCAGATTCCTATTAAAAGAACATCACGTATTTTTGCTAAATGACCTGTAAGTTTCAATTCATTTAGATACTTAATTTCCTTTTCACTTAAACTTATTATATCTCCCTTCGCTTTCTTTGCTTTGATAGTCCACCCTGAACCTAAATAATCAATATTCTCATGAAGTCCTTTCCTTCTAGCTAATTCACAATGCTGCCTAAAGGTCTTCAATATCTTATTCCCATATGCTAGTTGAATATTCTTACCACTCATCCAATCCACAAATGCGTCTCTAAAGTTAAAATTCACATCTTTGAACCTTGTTAGTTTCATCTTTGACGAACTATTGAGATATTCTCTTATCTGTTTAAAATGAGTTCGATAAGTTTTCAAAGTGTTTCCATTCATCTTAGAACTTTCCATTCTTCTTAGCTCTTTATCAAGAAATTGAATAATTTCATTCTCCTTTATCTCACTATTCTTTGTATTTCTGCTTCCTTTGTCTTGCTTCAATAGCTTCTTGAAATCTGTAACAGAAATATTCCCATATTCATATTCTATATAAATCTCAACGCATTTTTTTTTGAGTTCTTCGAGTGCATCATTTAAATCGAATAAATCTTTTCGATTCTCCTTTAAATAAGCTCGATTGCCTTTTACATCCCAATCTTTCGGGTGAATAAATTTTCCTGTAGAGTAAACCAATTTTACTCCTCGATATCTCAATACCAAAGAGATTAAAGTTTCTTTTTCGGATTTCGCCTTTTTAAGGTTAAACCTTGGTTTCGGTAACTTTTGCATAATTTGTGCATTTGTACCAAATCTATTACCTCACTTCATTCTATTACTAGTTGTCGTTTGGGTTGTCGAATATATTCCTTAATTTTCTATTTCTTGAATATTCTAATTAAGTATAGAATCCTTAAAGACCCATATTATGGGTGTTGAGAATGAAAACACAGGAAAACAAATTCAACTAAATAGTCCTTGTAGGTCAACACAAAGAGTTTTCGCAGCAGCGGAAGCTCTTTTTTTTGACCTATATGGACGAGAAGTTCACCTTGTAGGTCAACTCAAAGAGTTTTCGCAGTAACGGAAGCTCTTTTTTTATCGATCTATATGAACGAGAAGTTCACCTTGTAGGTCAACACAAAGAGTTTTCGCAGTAGCGGAAGCTCTTTTTTTTGATCTATATGGACGAGAAGTTTACCTTGTAGGTCAACACAAAGAGTTTTCGCAGCAGCGGAAGCTCTTTTTTTTTGATCTATATGGACGAGAAGTTTACCTTGTAGGTCAACAGTAAGAAAGTTTCGTAACATCTTTGTTATAGGGCTTTCTTGTTTTTATGAAAAAACCAAGCAGTCGTTTTAGGCTATTGATTTAGAAAGTACTGTTTCACCGATTTGAAAAACTTTGCTGCTCAAACTTTTTCCCCTTTGCTTGCCTAATCCCTATCTCTCAACTTTTCTTCTGTTCGCAAAGGAAGGATACCACATTAATTATTTGATCAAAGTATTACATTAATTGCTTTAAAAGGATAAGCTGCTTTCAAAAAATGATGTGGTGCATGTATTTAAAGGCTATCCACTAAAACTTCACTATTGGAATTAATGATAACATTTTTTATTCTCCAAGACTTGTTTTTTTCAACTTTTGTGATAATTCTAATTCCGTATCCACAGCCATTTTTGTCCTTTAACAACGGTTTTAACGGATATGGATATTCATTGTGTTTAATTTCATATGTATTATTTAAATGAGCGTAAAATGTTTGATATTCATCATTTTTAAATGCTAATATAAAAACATACGGAATGTAATTTTCCACTTCATTATGTGGGGCATGATTAAATATTAAATATACAGAATCTATTTTATTTTCAAATTCTGGTAAATCATTTACTTTCGAAATGATTGTATCAAGATTTATATTTTTCAGAACTTCCTTTTTCCTACCAAAATCAAAATTTAAGTCACGTTTCGAACAATTCAAATATTCATGCAATAAATAATTTTCATATCCATAATCTAGTTTTTTAATAGCTTCTTGTTGCCATGAAGATTCATTGCAACTAATTAAGCAATATAGAAGTAAAAAGAATATAAGTTTATTTTTCATATTATTTTTACATGGGTTGTACTCGCATTATAAATTCTCCTTGTTCTTGTCTTAAGGTATTTTCTTTTTCAACAGTTTTTCTTCTTCTCTATTTCTAGATACTTCTCTTGAATTTGAAAATCCTGATCATCTTGACTCATAGATGAGTTTACATTTTTATAATCTTTGGGCGGAAGCCAAAAAAAATAAATCCTTACCAACTTAATTCTCTAATAAAGATATTGGCTCCTACTCCTTAGCTTCTTGAGCATTCTTTAAGATATAATAGAATTCATTCGGATCATCTTCATTCAAATGAAGTACGCCTTCGAATTTCCTATAATCATCCGTCTTATATGTTTTTCTTGTGTCCTTCAAATAAAGACTTAAAACAGATGCCGGACTTGCTGCTCCGCAAAAAAAGCAAGAAGCATTAGGATTAAATGATAAGGATAAAAGATTTTCTTCTTCATCAAATGGAATGACAAATCCTTCTATGGCCACTTTCTTTTCATGTAATGCTTGAACCGCTTTGGTAAATACAGGAGCGTAAATTTCCATTTCTAACGATTCAAAATACTTAAGTCTATAATTGATATCCATTAATACGTCCCAGTCAATCTCTATGACTTCTTTCCCATCATACTTATCAAGAAGATCTATTGTTTCTTCAACATATGAATCAACATCCGTGGAAGCTACCCAGTAAAACAAGGAATCATCAAAATGATATATAGAATCATCCACAAAAGAATCTTCCACTTTTTTTATAGAACTAGACAATACACTAGCACTTTTTATTTCTGTGTATTTAGCTTCTTCTGCTACTTTAGATTTATTTACTACTCTATCTTTTAGAAAGAATAGACCCGCTACTAAAGCTACAAGAAGTACAAATCGTAATACTGGATTCATAATAATTTATTTTTGAGATAAAACAGTCGATACATCCATCTTCATCGACCTCCATCCTGGAATTAATGAAGCCACAATTCCAATCAACAAAGTTAACAAAAAGATCCATTGTTCTCCTTGAACGAAATCCCAACTAAAATTGATATTGAAATCACTTTCAGATTTCAGGTTAATAAAATATATACCTACTCGACTCAGTATCCAACCTAAAACATATCCTATTAATGCTAAAGCTAATCCTTCATAAATCAATAACATAAAGATTTGCTTAGCATGGTAACCAACAGATCGCATTAAAGCAAGTTCATATTGTCTCTCTCTAAGTCTGTTTAATAGTACAAAGAAGACACTAAATCCAGCCATCAGCATAATTCCGCCTGCAATGAACTTGATGGTAGTAGCTCCTACGCCTATCATATAGAATAATCGATTCATCTCAAGAGAAGGAATAGCCGCTTGTAACTTCGTTTGATTATTTATATGTCGAGGTAAATTCAACATGGCCATCTTGGTTTTGAATTCCATTAAGACCGCTGTTATTTCACTTGAAGGATCTTGCTTGTCTACATCAAATTCGTAGATAACTTCAGGAGGAGTATAATCACTGTGATCATGATCCCCATGGTCGTGATTGTGTGCATGGTCATGATCGTGCTTATCGTGATTATGTCCACTGTGTTCATCATGGTCATGTGCATCATGCGCATGTGATTCATGGTCATGTGATTCATGGTCATGTGATTCTTCGGAATCATGTTCGTGTGCCTCATGATCATGACTGTCTTCGTCATCATGAGACTTATCACTATGTGAATGTACATCCCACACACTTTCTACATTACAGAGCACCAATCGATCCAATACAGAATTAGTTCTTCCTAATATACCTACTACTTTATAAGGATGATCTTCATGGACATGACCATTTTTAGCTTCACCATGAGTTCCGTAAAAAACATCACCTATTTCTAAAGATATTTTAGACGCCACATCGGTTCCTAATACAACTTCCATGGAACCCTTGAAATTTTTACCTCTTTTTATCTTCCCTTCATACTTGTCAATATAATCATGAGTTGTACCTAAAATTCTAAAACCTCTATAGGAATCACCATAGGCTAATGGAATAGCTGATTTTACTTGAGGATTAGTCATCACATCTTTCACATCACCAATAGTCATGTTACCTGTTGGTGAATCCAAATGATAAATCGCCGATAAAACTAACTGTAAGGGACTACCTTTTGCACCAACGACAAGGTCAACATCTTTCAGATCTTGTTTGAACTTATTTTCCAATTGATTTTGAATCAAAAGCATCATTGTTATGATACCAACACCAAAAGTTAACAGACATATACATAATGCTGTATTTAAGGGTTTGTATATTATATTTTTCCAAACTATTTTAGGTATCATAGTATCCTTAACTTAATATAGTATCTAAGTGAATGCAATTACTTATCTCTGATTGAAGACGATCGTCATGTGTAGTTATGATCAATGCCGCATCATTATTTGCAGACTCTTCTTTTAGTAGATCAATCACATATTTACAATTCTTATTGTCTAAGCTACTTGTAGGTTCATCTGCTAGAATCAATTTTGGACTGTTCATCACTGCTCTTGCAATCCCAGCTCTTTGTTGTTGTCCTACACTTAATTGATGTGGATATCGATTCATTAATCCATCTATGTTAAGTCTTTCCACAATGGATTTAAGTTTATCTTTTTTTGCAAAAGGAGATAGAAGCAAGTTATCTTGAACTGTGATTGATTCTATGAAATAAGGTTTTTGGTAAACGATACCAATATTAATGCCTCGGTATTTATCCATCTCTAAAGTACTAAAGGAGGCAATATTTGTATCATTAATTAAAATCTCACCTTCGGTAGGTCGCATTAGCCCAGCTAATAGATGTAAATATGTTGTTTTTCCACAACCTGACTCTCCAAAAATCAACATGGATTCTTTTAAAGAAACTGCAATATCTGGAAATGAAATAGCTCCAGACTTCGCATAAGCATACTTTAAATTTGATGTTTTTATCACCGTTTTAGGGTTTTAATATTTTCTCATTAACTAAACAAGTTTGTAAAAATCGTTCTAATCCTTTTCTCTGTATATTCTTACCTATGAAAACTATGATTGTTTTTCTTTCTTCTTCTACTTCCCACGCTCTTTTCTTACTTAAATCATAGCGTTTCCCAACTGATTGCAAGACATATTGATCCTTTTCATTTTCTATCCAAAGTAGCCCTTTCATTCTATAGAGTCCTCTTGATTGAAACGTCAAGTAAATGTTCAGCTGCAAATTTAATTTGTTTAAATCAAAAGGTCTGTCAAAAATGAATGTTTCGCTATTTACGTCTTTTGTATGATTATGGTGGTGATGATGATGCGGTTTTTGGATTGGAAAATTAGATTGATCTTCAGAATGAAATTTACCTGTCGTTTTATTTAACAATTCATCTAAGGTGTTATTTACTCTGGAATATTCTAATTCAGGAAAGTGATCTTTATCTCCTGTATAGATTGTGGCAAGCGGGTTAATTTCACCTAAAACTCCTTTCAAGGTAGATAAATAGTTTTCATTAATTAAATCCATCTTGTTAATTAGGATAATATCGCTAAATGCTACTTGATTCAAGGCTTCTTCTGTATCTTCTAAATGATCTTCTATCTGTTCTGCATCCACCAGACAGATAATCGCTTTCAATGGAAAATGATCTTTGACAATGGGATGAGCAATGAATGGTTCTGCAAGACCTGAAGGATCAGCAATACCCGTTGCTTCTATTATTATCTCATCGAATTGATCTCTTCTTGAGTGAAGTTCGTTTAGAATATCATATAAGTTATCATTCAAGGTACAACATAGACATCCATTATTTAACTCCACAATGGTTTCATCAGGTCTTATGATTAGCTCATTATCTATTCCTTGCTCTCCGTATTCATTTTCTATAATCGCATATCTTTTATCTGAATCTTTCGATAGGATATGATTCAAAAAAGAGGTCTTTCCCGCTCCCAGAAACCCGCACAAAATAGTAACTGGGATGTTATTTAACTCTTCACTCATTATCTCACTTTGTTTTAGAAAGGCAAATATATTACAGTAAATGCAATAATGTTGCAAATATACTTGAATCTAATTGATCTAGCGTAATCGCTTTATTACAATTCTACTTTAGAATTGATTTACATCTTTAAAACAATAATTGAATATTACACCCGAATTATGCTGAGTGAAAAGAAGATTAACTTTGCTCTTTCTTCTTTCTTTTACCAAAATCAGTACTAACACTGATCATTTTACTACTTCCAGCTTGATGCTGAATCGCAAAAGAATAGTTAACTACGAAGCGCTTAATCTTGAATTCCACACCACCACTAAAACCAGCTAGACCTCTAATATTATCAATTAGTAGTTCTCGTCTCAACATGTGATTATATGAAAATCTTAATTTTAAATTCTCTCTACTTCCTAGTAAAAATTCTCCTCCAAAATTGAAATGTCTAAATAGATTATCAGCAAATACTCCAGCAGCTGATGGTCCCATATCATCTATTAATGCTCCAGCACTCACATTCGTATTAACAAATCTTAAATCCCAAACATATAAGTGATGTGCCGTTATATGATATCTAAATGGTAAATGCGTAAGTTTCTTTGAAAAGGCAACTTGTAAATCGAACGGCAAAACACCTCCACCATTATTATAATCATTGATTACAAAGCCGATATTTCTTGCCGTCACGCCTATATTTGCTCCCTTCTCAGTCAAAGCATAATGACCACCTATATCCCATGCAATACCAGAAGCTATATATGACTCTAGTTGTGAATAAATAAACTTTGTATTTACACCTACGCTAAATTTTTCATTCAGAGCACGGCTCACACCAAACACTAAAGCATAATCTGCAGCCTGAAAATCTCCTCTTAAATTTCCCCATTCATCTGCACCTGTAAATGTTCCATAATCTGTAAACTGAACACCAACTCCCCAATTTAATTTTCTCTTCTCAAATTGATTAGCATAACCTACATAACCCGACCTTATTCCGCTAAAACCAAATTGTAGATTAAAACTAGCTGCATTATTCATTAATGGATTAAGTAAACTCGGATTTTGGACAGAAGTAGCTACATCGCCATTTGGTGTAGATATCATTATTCCACCTAAAGCATGACTATACGTACTGGTAGGAACATTTAAAAAATTAAATATTGAAGAACCTCCTTGCTGAGCTTGCAACATAAATGGGAGCATACCCAACAAAATCCAGCCTAATATCTTAATTCTTATCATACTCTAATTTAGGTTTCACATCTCCATTTTTCTTATCCCAAATTGTCTGGCAAATATAGTCACCTTTATATTTACCGCAATCCATTTTCTTTAATATCTCTCCATCTTCAGCATATTCTGTCAATAAGCCTACTTCATTCGGACCATCTTCAAAATTTCCTGTCCAGTGTAACTGACCATTTTTATAATACTCTTCAAATGGTCCATTCTCAGTATTATCCACCATAGTTACTTTTTCTTTCAATTCTCCCGTCTCAAAATACACTAAAAATTCACTATCCAATGTGCCATCAGTAAAATTACCTCTAGTATATAACTGTCCATTTGGATAAAAGGTTAACTCTGGGCCATGAAAAACTCCATTTTTATACGTCTCTATTGTAGACAAATTCCCTTCTCTATCAAATAATCTCCTTTCTCCATCTTCTTTATCATCCTTATAATTAGCGATTGAAATTGTATCTCCACCATCTAATGTAAGTTGAACATAAGTTCCTTGCTTTAGCGAATCTTTATCAATAAAATATATTTTTTTGGAGTATTCATCTGTTGTCTCAACTTTCTTTAGAGAGGAAGTATTACATGAATAAACAAACAACAGACTCAAGGCGAAAATATAACAGAGCGAAATCTTCATAGTTTTAAGTTTATATAAATAACGATATTTTTTAATTACTATTATGAAACGAAGTTACTAATCCTATTGATTTTTGAATCTTTATTTTGAAGAGGACTTCATAAATTTCTTTTTGGGTTAAACCCAAAATTTCTTTAACTCATTCAAAGTTCCATTTCATTTTATTACTTTTATCCTATCTGAACATTTATAATTTCAGCTAACTATTGTCAAATTCAATTCGATATGCGTAAAACCTTTACTCTTTATTCACTTATTGCCATTATTGGTATAGTTGCACTTAGCTTGTTGATTAGTCCGTTTTTTTGGTGGGCATTTGTAATCGTTGGGCCTATAGTTCTCTTAGGTTGTTACGATATGTTGCAAAAGAAAAGTGCAATTGTGCGCAATTTCCCTGTTGTGGGACGCACCCGATTTGCTGCTGAATGGATGAGACCAAAGGTCTATCAATACTTTGTAGAGCCAGATCATGAAGGAAGACCCATACCTAGAATTTTCAGAAATATTATCTATCAAAGGGCAAAACAAGTAACTGACACCACTCCATTCGGTACCCAAATTGATCTTTATGCAGAAGGATACGAATGGATGAATCATTCTATAGCACCAATAGATTCACATACATTGAATCAAGATCCCAGAGTAGTTATAGGAGGTCCAGAATGTAAACACCCATATTCTTGCTCCTTATTTAATGTTTCTGCTATGAGTTTTGGATCTCTGTCCAAAAACGCTATTATGGCATTGAACGGTGGAGCGGCGATTGGCAACTTCGCTCATAATACTGGGGAAGGTGGAATTAGTCCATATCATAATAAATTTAATGGCGACCTGATTTATCAAATAGGGACTGGATATTTTGGATGTAGAAATGAGGAGGGAGGATTCGACGATGAGCTTTACAAACAACGAACTGCTTCAGATAATGTAAAGATGATAGAGCTAAAGCTGAGTCAGGGTGCTAAACCTGGACATGGAGGAATTTTACCTGCAAAAAAAGCAACACCTGAAATAGCGAAAATAAGAAATATTGAACCATATAAAGCCGTTCATTCTCCGCCTTATCACAAAGAATTCAATACGCCAAAAGGCCTTCTAAATTTTATAAAAAAACTACGTGATTTATCGGGAGGAAAACCAATAGGATTCAAATTATGTATAGGTCATAAAGCTGAATTTCTGTCTATTTGTAAAGCGATGATAGAAACGGGAATCAAACCTGATTTTATTGCGGTTGATGGAGGTGAAGGAGGAACCGGAGCGGCACCTGTTGAGTTTTCTAACAGTGTAGGGATGCCTTTCAAAGATGGTTTAGCATTTGTATATAATGCATTAGAAGGATTTGGCATTAAAGAAGACATCAAGCTAATAGCAACTGGTAAAATTATAACTGGGTTTCATATTTTCAGAGCTCTTGCTCTAGGTGCAGATGCGTGTTCAAGTGCTCGTGCTATGATGATGGCTGTAGGATGTATCCAAGCATTAGAATGCAATCATAACACCTGCCCTACTGGAGTTGCTACTCAAAAAGAACATTTGGTAAAAGGTCTAGATGTAACGGATAAAAAACACAGGGTTGCTAATTACCACAAGGAAACGATAGAAAGTTTTGTTGAGTTAATGGGAGCCAGTGGAATTGATGATCCAGACAAAATCAATCGTTCTCATGTACATAAGAGAATTGTAATGAATACGAATATGAGATTCGACGAAATCTTTAAATATATACCAAAGAATTCTCTTCTAAATGACGATACTATACCTGAAGAGTGGAAATTCGATATGGCTTTATCCAGTGCAGAACAATTTATTCTTGCCCAGCCGCTGGAGAAATTACATTTGTAATCTGTAACCTGGATTATGCATTAGGTTTTCGTCATGAGAGCTTAAAATGTAAAGCGAATAGAAGCCCAACAGTTCTTCTTATACCAATTTAATTTCAAAATGTCGTATAAAATTTTGATACTTAATTTTTC
>CAZSKA010000038.1:0-18928 GCA_964607315.1 uncultured Saprospiraceae bacterium
AGAAAAATTAAGTATCAAAATTTTATACGACATTTTGAAATTAAATTGGTATAAGCTACAAGGGTCAGTATATGAAAAGACATTACAGAGTGGATGTGAGTGCTCAAATTTTCCAAAAAAGAAAGTCTATATTTTTCTAGTATAAAATAATTTGAACTTTAAGCCAATATTTTATTAGATATCAAGTTATTATAAACGTAAAACCAAATTCTATTATGAAAAAGAAAATAATAACTTCTTCTATCATTCTAATCTGCATTGCCGCACCTATCTTATTCCTTTCCTTAACAGTAAAAAACTCTGTTGATTGTAGTCAATTAGTAATTGACTCTTATGAGTTACATTCTAATATTAATATTCCTAAAGTTGATTATGTGAACTGCTATTATGACAAGGATATAAATTCAAGGATTTCTATCTATGATTTAAAGAAAGATATTGATTTAGAACGATTTCTACCAATAGATGATGCCGTTGAGAATTACCTTAAGGCAAGTGAATTATTAGCTGTAAATGAGCAGCCTAAGAACGAAAATTTACACATTGCTACTGGTGAAAAGTGGGGAAGGAAATGGACTTATCTTATAGATCAAGAATCAAATAGACTTTGGGTAGAATTAAATTATAATTAAATTAGTTTTCTAACTGAATTCTAATTTTTTAATTAGTTGGACCTTTTTTATTGGGCTTACGCCCAAAGAATCTAGATGATGAATCAATATAAAATACCAATTCTAAAACTGAATTGGTATTTAAACCCTAAATATGCATTAAGATATCTATTGCGAGCTCAAACTGCTTTGATAATGGAAACATCCAGCTCTTTTGATGCTCACCGCGATGGTTACCACGTTTGCGCTTCAAAAGAACTGTTGAGCGTCCATTCACTTTGCATTTTAAGCTCTTATAACGAAACCTAATGCATAATCCAGGTTTAAGCAACATTTATTTTCTTACGGAGTTAAGGTTCTTTGTTTCTAATGAAAAACTTCCATCTACATTTACTAGATTTTGTTTTTGCATTATATCCTTAAGTGCACCTCCTGTACCATTTATTTTACCCTTTATAAATCCATCCTTATATTCTTGAATGACTAATTCACCAGTTCCTAAATTAAAGGATTTATGAATAGGATATTCACCACCAATAAAAGATAAAGTTGCTCTTGGTAAATCCGTACTTGAAAAACCTAAATTTGTAATAGTGGAAACTGGATTGTCAATAAATGATTCTGATCCAAATAATATCAATATAAGACTTTCTTCCGTGTCTTGGTCTTTAAATCGAACAGTAAGTGAGGACTTATCTCCATCATAAAACTTATTTATATCACAGTAATTCTGTATTAAATTCCCTGACTTATAGGTTTTGCCATCAATATTTAGATTAAATGAGCCTTTGACTTTGTTTTCTTTGTTTTTCTTCTTTTTGGTAGGTTTCTCTACTTTCTTATCCGGCATTTCCTTTTTCGAATCTGCTTCAGCTGTATTGCCACATGATAGTACAAGTAGAATTAGTAATAGAGAATATAGTAATTGTTTCATAAGAATGGTTTTGCCAAATATAAATAATAATTATTTGAAAATCAATAGGATAATTGATGTTGTTTTTTGTATAATCTACAACAAAAAAGAACTCTTTAAGGAGAATAATAGATGATTTTTTAAATTATCATCTTCTTATTTCATACTTTTAACTTGCATTTTTAAATAGAAGTAAAAGTTTTTCTATGATAATATAAAATGCAAATATGAAAATGCAGTCAATTCTATTCTAGAACTAATCTGCAATTTACTTAAGTCTAAAGAATTAAACTAAAATGAAAAAGTCAATCTTATTTGCCTTGGTATCGATGTTCGTTTTGAATACTTTATCGAGTTCTACTCTGAAAATGAGTCCTGAAAAACCTGAAAGAGGTGATCAAGTTGTGATGGAATATTCTTCTGTTGGAACTGACCTTGAAGGTCAAGATGTATTTGCTGTAGCTTATGTGCTAGAGATGGGTGAAGATGATCAAGTATTTGATTTAAAATTACAAAAAACTTCAGCAGATAATTATAAAACTACATTTGAAGTACCAACTAACGCACATGTAGTTTACTTTAAATTCACTGATTCTAAAGATGCTGCTTTTGATTCAAATGAAGGAAAAGGATATTATACAATGGTATATAAAGATGGAAATCCTATGGAAGGATCATATGTCGTAGCATCATCTATATATGGATCTAAAGCTAGTATTTATGGTTTGGAAGCCGACGCTTCAAAGCTAACCGAGATGTATGACAAAAGCTCTATGACGCTAGAGGATATGATGAGTAAAGCTTGTTTAGCATATTATGCTGAAAAAAGTGGTTTCACAAAGGATGATGAAGCAAAAAGTGTTATTAAAGAACACATAACTGGAATGTTAAAAAATGAAAATATTACAGCAGCTTCTATGCAAAAATTAGCTGACTGTGCTAGAAAGGTTAGAGATAATGAATTATTCGGAAGTATAATGGAAGCGATGGTTGCTAAATATCCAGAAAGTGAGCCTGCATTATATGAGAAGTATTCTAATTTTAGAAAAATGGACTTGAATGAGCAAGTTACGACATTAGATGAAGCATCATCAAAGTATGGTGAAAAAGAAGAGATAGCAGGATTACTTGATAATATGAAAGCTACTATAGCTAATAAATATGGACAAAAAGGTGATTTTGATTCTATGTATAAGTATTTGAATCAAGTATCAAGTTTAAGAACTCAAGCTAGTGTTTTGAATAGTTTCGCGTGGGATGCAACTGGTGGAAGTATAGAAGCTGAAGGTGAAAATCTGAAACAAGGTTTTGAAATGTCTAAGAAGAGTCTTGAATTGTTAGAAAAAGAAATGGAGATGATGGAAGGACAATTTCCTGGATTTTCTGATCGACAATATAGAAACGTAATCAGTAGTAGTATTGGTCAAAATGCTGATACTTATGCACTTCTAGCTTACAAAAACGATATGAAAGAAGAAGCTTTCAAATATCAAAAAATAGCTGTTGAAGCAGCAAATATGGAAGATGCAGAAATGAATACTCGTTTCGCGACTTACATGGAAGATGTAAAAGGAGCAGAGAAAACAACTGCTTTCCTTGAAGAAATGATAAAAACTGGTGGTGCAAGTGCTGATATGAAGTCTCAGTTTGAAAGACTATATAAAGCGAATAATCCGGATGAAGAAAGGTTTGCAATACATATGGCTGTATTAGAAGCGCAAGCTAAAACACTTAAGATAAATAAGATCACGAAGGAAATGATTAATGAAAAATCTCCTGATTTTTCTATGACAAATTTAGCTGGTGAAGTAGTGAGCTTAGAAAGTCTAAAAGGTAAAGTAGTAGTAGTAGATTTTTGGGCAACTTGGTGTGGACCTTGCAAGGCTTCTTTCCCAGGAATGCAGAAGGCTGTTGAAATGTACAGTAATTCTGATGATGTAGAATTCGTATTTGTAAATACATGGGAAAGAGCTGAGGACAAAGAAGCTAATGCTAAGAATTTTATTGACGAAAAAGGTTATACATTCAATGTTCTTATGGATAAGGATAACAAAGTAGTTTCTGATTTCAAAGTAAAAGGAATACCTACTAAGTTCTTCCTTGATAAAGAAGGTAATGTTAGATACAAAGGCGTAGGATATAGTGGAGACAATGATCAACTAGTTGAAGAAATTCGAATAATTGTTGAATTATTAGATGGAGCAGAATAAGAATAATTCTTGAAAATAAAAGAAGCCTGACTATAGTTAAATCTGTAGTCAGGCTTTTTTTTTATAAAACTTAAAAGACCATTTAATCAAGAATGATCTTTTACCAATTCTAATGAAGAGTTGCTATTATTCAAAATATCTAGCTAAAGAATCTCCCACTGCTATATCCTTAAGCTCATAGTTAGATCTTCCACTTGATAATAAAATATCACCATACTTCTTATAATCCGTCCAATCGTTAGAAAATTTCGGATTTGTACTTAAAAAATGATCGAAAAATCCCCATTTGACAATACGGTAATCTTCATCAATATTTAAAACGTATCTATTTTTAGGAGTAAGTCCTACATTATCAAATGTCAAGCTGATTTGTTGTATACGTTTATTATCTTCGTAAACAGGACCTAAATATTTCAAAGTAACTCCTGAATCTTTTAACTTAAAAGGAAGGAATAGCCAATAAGAATCATTAATCCAAAGTTCCTTTCCTACATTGAGGTATTTTGCTAAACTATCTTGATCTGTCAAATCACCACCTTTAACTTGTATCGTCCCTCTTAAAGTGTTTAGATTCATATCAATTAAGAAACTATCCTTAAAGCTTTCTATAATAAGATCACCCGTTTTTTTATTCCAAACATGTTTTCTATTTCCGAAAAAATTCCATTTCAGGTAAGTAGTATTATCCCAAGCTTTTCTTCCACCATGCGCCCAAACCACAGAATCGGCAATAGCAATTGCTCGTTCATCTGATGCATTTAGCTTGAATCCTTCAGCTGGAGGATTACTTGTATGTATATTGTCTTGATTGCAAGCTACTACTAATAGTAGACTTAAAAATGCTAAGTATCTCATTCTATAATATTCGCGTAATATTACATTTTTTTGGGTTTAACCCAAAATTTTACTTATTTCCTTCGCGAAAGGCTGACTGTAAATTCTTTGGCCAGTACCTCTGTAAAAAGCATTTGCTACTGCTGCTCCTACCGGCGGTAATGTCGGTTCTCCTAGTCCTGTTGGGTCATTTTCTGATTGGATAAAATTGACATCAACTTCAGGTACTTCATTCATCCTGATAATCTTATATTGATGAAAATTCTCTTGTTCCACTTTGCCATTTTTTAATGTCAATTCGCCATACATTGCATGCCCCATTCCGTCAATTACACCTCCTTGTGCTTGATTGATTGCTGCAACAGGATTAACAATAATACCACAATCAATGCTGCAGAATATCTTTGAAATAGCCTTATCTTTTAATTCAGCAACTTCAGCAACATAGGTATTATGCGAATAATAAGCGCTTAATCCCATGCTATTCTGATTTGCCTGAAAATTACTTCTCTTTGCTACATCCATAATAACACCTTTGAATTTTTCTGGCTCATATTCAAATTCTAAAGAATCATCATTCTTCTTATTCCTTGCTGCTTTGTCAAGCATGTTGATTCGCAAATCTAATGGTGACATTTCAAGTTCTTCTGCTATTTCATCAAGAAAGCTCTGTTCTGCAAAAGCGATAAAATTAGTTACAGGCGCTCGCCAAGCACCCGTTGTTATATCGCTTTTAAGTTCTATTGCACTTACTTTGTAATTGTCGATAGCACCTGCAGGAAAAAAATCTGCTCTGACACATCTTGGATCATTGACGGACGCACCTTTCACTTCATATCCCGTAATTTCTCCATCCTTCAATGCCGCTCTAAAAATATATTCACTTGCAGGTCGATAAATACCTCCAGTCATATCATCTTCTCTAGAATACACCAACTTCACAGGTTTCTTTATTTTGTCTGATATTTCTACTACTTCTAGCGCAAAATCTCCATACAACCTTCTACCAAATCCTCCTCCCATTCGAGTCATATCTATAGTGACATCTTCTTTTGGTCTACCTAGTAATGTCGCTATTCTTCCTTGCGTCCATTCTGGTGTTTGAATTGGTCCTACACATTCTACTTTTTCATCAGTCACATGCGCAAAGAAATTCATTGGCGCCATGGTGTTATGTGCTAGGAATGGTGACGAATATTCTCTTTCTATTACCTTGTCAGCTTCTGCAAATGCCTTTTTTACATTTCCATCTTCTCGCTTAACATCTCCTTTATTCGATTTCAATAATGACTTTAACTCCGATTTTATCTGAACAGAATCCCAATTCTTATCAGCAGCATCATACTCTACTTCAATTAACTTCTTCGCCTTAAAACACGTCCAAGTATCAACTCCTATCACAGCGATTTTATCTTCTAATTGGATGATGTCAATCACACCTTCCACCTCTCTCGCTTTCGAGTCATCAAACCGCTTCAACTTTGCCCCAAAAGGTCCTTTCATCACACTCGCATAAACCATGCCCTCTCTATAAAAGTCCATACCAAAGAGTGGTTTCCCCGAAATAATATCCGGCAGATCTACATTCATTTGACTTTTGCCTATGATTTTAAAATCACTTGGCTTTTTCAATGCTACATTTTCAGGAACTGCTTGATCAACAGCTAGTGGCGCTATTTCCGCATAGGAAATTTTCTTGCCTCCTGAACCATATATCATTCCTTCATCTGTTCTACATTCTTTAGCAGAAACTTCCCATTTTTCAGCAGCTGCATTTTTCAACATTTCTTTAGCTGTTGCTCCAGCAGTTCTTAAAGCCGTCCATCCTTTTCTAATAGATTGGGAGCCACCTGCCACCTGACGTGTATATTTCTCCGCGTTAAAAGGCGCTTGTTTAACAATAACATCCTTCCATGCTATATCAAGCTCCTCTGCAATAATCATCGGCATGGATGTTTTTACTCCTTGCCCTATTTCTGGATTAGGTGACATAATAGTTACTTGACCATTATCTGCAATGGAAAGAAAAGCATTCATCTCAGACCATTCTTTTGCCTCAGATCGTATCTCTGATGATTCTTTGCAACTATAAAAATTAAAGCCCAAAACCAATGCGGCACCTGTAATACCGTTCAAGCGTAAAAATTCTCTTCTATTCAGTTCATTCATTCCCATAACTTATGATTTTGATGCAGTTTTCACCGCTTCTTTAATTCTTAAATATGCAGCACATCTGCAAATGTTCTGGGACATAGCACCTGTTATATCTTCTTCTGAAGGATTTTTATTTTCTTTTAAGAAAGCTGCAGCTGTCATAATCTGCCCACTCTGACAATAGCCACATTGTGGTACATCATGCTCTACCCATGCCTCTTGTAATGGATGATCATTTTTGGGCGAAAGCCCTTCTATTGTCGTTACCTTAGAATCACCTAATGCATTAATAGGGTAAATGCAAGAACGCATGGCATCCCCATCAATATGAACAGTACACGCTCCACAATGAGCAATTCCGCAACCAAATTTTGTGCCTGTTAATCTTAGATGATCACGCAGAACCCAAAGTAATGGGGTATCTTCGTGAACAGTGACTTTCTTGTTTTCTCCATTTACATGGATTGAAAATTCCTTCATCATTTTGTTTAAATTATTTTCATTGTGAAGTTACGCTTTTTTTTCTTTTTACTCTAATAGAATAATACTTGACACTTGCACTTGTACCTTAAAATATTTAATTTACTATTTTTACGACCTTAATTAGTTTTCATGTTTAAAAAGTAACATGAAAAGTAGAATTCTAAAATAAATTTACGTAATGAATAAATTGAAAATAATCTTATTATTTGTCTTTGCTTCTTTTAGCACTATGTCTTTTGCTGGAGAAGGAATGTGGCTTCCTCAGCTATTAAAGGCATTAAATGAAGGTGATATGCAAACGATGGGAATGAAATTGACCGCAGAGCAAATCTACTCAGTAAACCAAGGATCTTTAAAAGATGCAATCGTGCATTTTGGAGGCTTCTGTACTGGTGAAGTGATTTCAGACGAAGGTCTAGTGTTAACAAATCACCACTGTGGATATGGGCAAATTCAGTCGCACTCTAGTCTTGACAATAACTATTTGAAGAAGGGATTTTGGGCAATGAACAAGGAAGAAGAGTTAGCAAATCCTGGTTTGTTTGTTCGATTCATAAAACGAATCGATGATGTATCAGAAAAATTGCTTGATGGTGTAACAGATAGCATGACTCCTTCAGAAGTGCAATCTGTGGTTGATAAAAATATGGCTGCTTATAGAGCTACTGTTAAAATGGGAGAATTTGAGGAATTGATCGTTCGTCCATTCTACGATGGAAATCAGTATTTTGCCTTTCAAACAGTTTCTTACCCAGATGTAAGATTAGTAGGTGCGCCTCCTGAATCAATTGGGAAATTTGGTGCAGACACTGATAACTGGGTGTTTCCAAGACATACAGGTGATTTTTCACTTTTTAGAATTTATGCAGGTCCAAATAATGAACCAGCAGCATATAGTGCAGAAAACAAACCATACAAGCCTAAATATAGTCTACCTGTTTCATTGGATGGAGTAGAAGAAGGCGATTTTACTTTGGTTTTTGGATTTCCTGGAAGAACAACACAATATCTACCTGCTGTAGCAGTAAGACAGATTGTTGATGTGCTTGATCCCGCAAAAATTGAGATTAGAGATGAAGCATTGAAGATCATGGATAAATACATGAGAGCTGATGAAAAAACAAGAATTCAATACGCTTCAAAATTTGCTAGAATTGCAAATTATTGGAAAAAGTGGATTGGTGAGAAATCTGGATTAGAACGCACAAATGCTATCGATAAAAAAATGGAACTCGAGCAAGAATTCGAGGCAAAAGTGAAGGCAGATCCGAAACTTTGGGGTCAGTATGGGCACTTGATGAAGAAGTTTAACGAACATTATTCTGCTATTGAAAAGTATTCTTACACTAGAGATTACTATAATGAAATAGTAGGTAGAAATGTTGAAGTATTAGGAGTTGCAAGTGTGATAGGTCGTCTGGTTTCTCAATATGAAAGTGGTGATGAAGCATCATACAATGCATTCAAAGGAAGAGTGATTCCTTATCTTGATGGCGTATTTAAAAATTACAATCAAGATATAGATAGAGATGTTTTTGTTGCACTTTCAGATTTGTATAGAAACAATGTAGAAAAACAATTCATCCCTACAGCTTTTAATGTAAAAGGAAAAAGCTTAGAAGCCTACATTTCAGATATTTATCAGAGATCTGCACTTAAAGATCAGGATAAATTAATGCAAATTTTGGGCGAAAGCCCTGCGGAAGCTGTAAAAAAATTAAAGGACGATCCAATTTTTATATTATATAATGACTGGAAAAAAATATATGACGAAAAAGTCGCTGGTCCTTATAATGAGAACAAGGCAGAAATTGATTTGCTCCAAAAAAGATATATGCGTGGATTAATTGATGCTTTTCCAGATAAAACATTTTGGCCTGATGCAAATAGTACGATGCGTGTAACTTATGGTCAAGTGAATGGCTATTACCCGAGAGATGCTGTTTATTATCAGCCGGTGACTTATCTTGATGGTGTCGTAGAGAAATATGTTCCTGGAGATTATGAATTTGATCTTGATGAGAAATTACTCGATTTATACAGAACCAAGAATTACGGGCAATACGCAGATGAATCTGGAAAAGTCCCAGTTTGTTTCATTGGATCAAACCATACAACAGGTGGAAACAGTGGAAGCCCAGCAATTGATGCTAATGGGAACTTAATAGGTTTAAATTTTGATAGAGTATGGGAAGGGACAATGAGTGATATCTATTACGATCCTTCTATTTGTAGAAATATTATGGTAGATATCCGTTACGTTCTGTTTGTAATTGATAAATATGCTGGTGCAAGTCATCTTATTGATGAGATGAAACTTGTCCATCCAAAAAAATAAATATGTCGCAGCATATCGTGCTGAAAATTTTACTGGCGCCTCTGACTCTCCTTTATGGAATGATCATAGGCGCCAGAAATGTTTTATATGAGTCGGGTTTATTAAAATCTTCTAAGTTTAGTATGCCGATTATCGGTGTGGGTAACCTATCTATGGGTGGTAGTGGTAAAACACCGCATGTAGAATATCTTATTCATCTACTTAAACCTTATATTAATATTGGTGTATTGAGTAGAGGGTATTTACGTAAAACGACTGGATATAAAGAAGTTACTCAAGCAAATACAGTCGATGAAGTTGGAGATGAACCTCTACAATATAAACTGAAATTTCCTGATGTTGTGGTGTCAGTTTCGGAGAGAAGAGCATTAGGAATTCCTATGATGTTATCTCATTATCCCGATCTCCAGACGGTTCTACTTGATGATGCTTTTCAACATAGAGCTATTTCTCCATCGCTTAATATTCTATTAACTGATTATAAATTTCCTTATACAAAAGATTATTTGATACCTTCTGGAAGATTAAGAGAAGGCAGAGCGGCAGCATCAAGAGCAGATGTGATTATAGTATCAAAATGTCCTAAAGATATTAGCTTAGAAGAACGCCAAGAGTGGAAAGAAAAACTTACTTATAAAAATGATGTGAAGGTATTCTTTTCTACTTATGAATATGGAACGCCATATCATATGTATGATACCAAAAGGAAAATTAATCTAGATCTTGATACACATGCGATTTTGATTAGTGGTATTGCGAAACCAATCTATCTTGAAGAATATGTTGCAAGCAAAGTAGGCGTTGTTAATATTCACTCATATGAAGATCATCATAATTTCAGCCCGCATGAAGTAAGTCTAGTGAATAGGGCTATGCAGGAATTAGACGGTGATAAAAAAATAGTGATTACTACAGAAAAAGATAGTACAAGATTGGATAAACATCGAGAATTTCTTCAAGAACATGACATCCCTGTTTATATTCTCCCCATAAGAGTCAAATTTTTGGATGAAGAAGGTCAAAGTTTTGATAACTTTGTAAAAGACTTCTTATTAAATTTTAAAACGTGAGAGGATTTATTTTCCTATTCTTATTTCTTTCAGCACATTCTGTATGGAGCCAAGCAGGTAGGGTAGAAAAGAGCGATAGAATTGCTAGGTTGATTGATAGATTTGAAATTAAGTATGGATATTTTGAAGGTCATACTGGGATATATCCTTTGTACAGAAATGAGGTCTATAATTATGTCGCATCTCTTGATTCTTTGGGCTTAAGCCCAAAGGAAACTTATGATAGAGAACTTATTCTAAATTCATATCAGGAGTTTGGAGAGAAGATAGAGCGAGAACCTGTTTCTTTTATCAAGAATTTTTACAGAAACAAAACTCATTTTTACGAATTCCAAAAGAAAAATCTCTACCTGTCTGTTGATCCAATTCTTTTTTTGCAAGCTGGTCTAGAAAATGGTACATCGCATCAATTAAGAAATACAAGAGGGGTAGAATTTCAAGGCCAATTAGGTGATAGAATCTATTTTCGCTCTCAAGTTTTCGAAAATCAGTCTACTTTTCTTGAATATCACGAAAGAACAATTCGTCGATTTAGAGCAATACCTGGAAATGCCTTTTTTAAGAACTTTGACTTTAATCTGAATACAGATGCATTTGATTATCTTAATGCTAGAGCTTTTGCAGGACTTAAAGTAAATGAATTTTTAAATCTGGAAATAGGACATGGTCAACATTTTATAGGTACGGGGATTAGGTCTTTGATATTGAGTGATTATGCAACCAATAAGTTTTTTACCAGAGCAAATACCAAGTTTTGGAAATTCAGGTACCAAAATTTATTCGCTGAACTTTCGCCTTTTTCCGCTAGAACAATTCCTGGAGATGAATTGCTGCCAAAAAAATACATGGCACAACATACACTTAGTTTTAAAGCCACTCAGAGATTAGAAATTTCATTAACCGAGACAGTAATATTTAATAGAGATCAAGTATTTGAATTGCAGTATCTAAATCCTATTATTTTATATAGATCTGTAGAACAATTACTGGGTAGTCCAGATAATGTGTTGATAGGAGGTCAAGTAAAATGGAATGTAGTAGATGGTTATCAACTATATGGTCATCTGATGGTTGATGAATTTAATTTGAATAATATAAGAGAAGATTTTAATTGGTGGGCGAATAAATTCGGATTACAACTAGGAGCCAAAGCAGTGGACTTTTTGGGCGTAAGCCAATTAGACATTCAAACAGAATTGAATTTGGCTCGACCATACACTTATACACATAGAACATCTTTAGAACAAATAGATGATATTTCTCCAGCAAATTTTTCCCATTATAGCCAACCTTTAGCACATCCACTAGGAGCAAATTTTATAGAAGGAATTCTTGATGTTAGATATAGAGCAGGGAACAAATTAACATTTCATCCTAGAGTAATACTTGCCGTTCAAGGAGTTGATAATGTATTCTCTCCTGATAGCACAGGATTTAATATAGGAGCCAATATATTAACACCAAGTATAAATAGAGCAGGAAGTGCTAATCAGAGATTTTTACAAGGCGATAGAGTAAATGTAGGTTTAGCAGCTTTAAATGTATATTATGAATTTTTTCCGAATTATTTCGCTGACTTTAATTTACAATATAGAAGTTCTAGCAGTGTGCAAGCAGAATATGATTTAAATAGTTTATACTTTGGCTTTGGAATAAGAACTAACTTTACCGAATTATATAGAGATTATTGATGGCAAATAAGAATAGTTTAAAGGAATTAAGAGAAATACTAAAGAATAGAATTCTGGTATTAGATGGAGCTATGGGCACTATGATTCAGCGCTATAAACCTGATGAAGCTACCTATCGTGGAGAGAGATACAAAAATTATCATTTAGATATAAAAGGTAATAATGAGGTGTTTTCTATTACCCAACCTGATATAATCCAAAGTATACACGAAGAATATCTAGAAGCAGGAGCGGACATAGTAGAAACAAATACCTTCAGTGCAAACGCTATCTCGCAAGCAGACTATGAAATGGAAAGTGAGGTGTATGAAATGAATGTGCAAAGTGCTCGCTTAGCTCGATTGGCAGCTGATAAATATACCGCTTTAACACCTGATAAACCAAGATTTGTAGCAGGAGCCTTGGGTCCGACCAATAGAACAGCTTCCCTTTCTCCTGATGTAAATAATCCCTCTTTCCGTGCCATCACTTTCAATGAACTAAAAGATTCATATTACGAACAAGTAAAGGGACTCCAGGAAGGAGGTGTCGATATATTTCTTATAGAAACTATTTTCGATACATTAAATGCAAAAGCGGCAATTTTTGCCATTGAGGAGCTAAATGAAGAATTAGGATTTAGAGTTCCAGTTATGATAAGTGGAACAATTACAGATGCGAGTGGAAGGACATTAAGTGGACAAACAGCGGAAGCTTTTTGGATTTCAGTTAAGCATGCGAAACCAATTACTATTGGTTTGAACTGTGCTCTAGGTGCGAAAGAATTAAAACCTCACCTTGTCTCGCTTTCTAATATAAGTAACACCTTTGTTCACGCATATCCTAATGCAGGACTCCCAAATCAATTTGGTGAATACGATCAACTCCCTCAGGAAATGGGAGATTTTATGAGAGATTTTCTTGAGAATAATCTAGTTCATATAATTGGCGGTTGCTGCGGTACAACTCCAGATCACATCCGAGTAATGACCGAAATAAGCAAGGAATTTGAAGCATCACCTATAAAAAAATCTACTCCTATCTCTATGTATGCAGGTATGGAACCTCTTGTCGCGAGAGCTGATCTGAATTTTATTAATGTTGGAGAGCGAACAAATGTAACAGGAAGTCGAAAATTTGCTCGATTAATTAAAGAAGGCAAATTTGAAGAAGCTATTTCAGTGGCGCGTCATCAAGTAGAAGGCGGTGCTCAGATCATCGATGTAAACATGGATGAGGGAATGCTGGATAGTAAAGCAGCCATGCGAGAATTCCTGAATATGATCAGTTCTGAACCTGATGTTGCTAAGTTACCCATTATGATAGATTCTTCAAAGTGGGATGTAATAGAAGCTGGTTTACAATGCGTTCAAGGGCGTTCTATTGTGAATTCTATTTCGATGAAAGAAGGGATAGATGAATTCAAGCGTCAAGCAAATTTAGTAAAGAAGTATGGAGCTTCTGTAGTAGTTATGGCATTTGATGAAGAAGGTCAGGCTGATACTATAGAAAGGAAAGTAGAGATCTGTCAAAGAGCATATAAGATATTAACTGAAGAAGTAGGTATAGATGCCCAAGACATCATATTTGATCCGAATATTTTTGCTGTTGCAACAGGTATCGCTGAGCATAATGAATATGCAATTAACTTTATAGAGGCAACTAGAATCATAAAAGAAACCT
This sequence comes from uncultured Saprospiraceae bacterium, assembly GCA_964607315.1. Lineage (GTDB taxonomy): Bacteria > Bacteroidota > Bacteroidia > Chitinophagales > Saprospiraceae > JAHDFB01. Next base: position 13,967 of record CAZSKA010000038.1, read on the forward strand.
GTCCTGGAGTGAAAGTTTCAGGAGGAGTGAGTAATATTTCTTTTTCATTCCGTGGAAACAACCTTGTGCGAGAAGCTATGCATACAAGTTTCCTGTATCATGCAATCAATGCAGGGATGGATATGGGAATAGTAAATGCGGGGATGATAGAAGTTTACGAACAACTTCCCAAGGATTTATTGAATTTAGTGGAAGATGTTTTATTTAATAGAAAGGAATCTGCAACGGAAGAATTAGTCCGATATGCAAATGAACATTCAGGAGGTGGAAAGAAGAGAGAAAAGAATCTAGAATGGAGAAAAGAGCCTGTTGAAAAGAGGATTGCTTATGCTTTAGTGAATGGAATTACGGAATTTGTGGTGGAAGATACAGAGGAGGTTCGTCAGCAAAAAGCTCGACCAATAGAAGTGATAGAGGGTCCATTAATGGATGGGATGAATGTGGTAGGAGATTTGTTTGGTGCAGGAAAGATGTTTTTACCTCAGGTGGTAAAAAGTGCAAGAGTGATGAAGAAAGCAGTTGCATATTTAGAGCCGTATATAGAGGATGACAAGCAAGAAGGAGAAGAGACAAGTAATGGGAAAATATTGTTAGCAACTGTGAAAGGAGATGTGCATGATATAGGAAAGAATATTGTTGGTGTGGTCTTGGCTTGTAATAATTATGAGATTATCGACTTAGGTGTCATGGTGCCTATGACAAAGATATTGAATACGGCACAGGAAATGGGAGTTGATATAATAGGTCTGAGTGGATTAATCACTCCTTCCTTAGACGAGATGGTATATGTAGCGAGAGAGATGGAGAGCAGAGGGATGAAAACACCTTTGTTGATAGGAGGAGCAACAACGTCGAGAGCACATACAGCTGTGAAGATAGATCCTGAATATAGTGGGGTGGTAGTACATGTACTTGATGCCTCTAGGAGTGTAGGTGTGGTGAGTGAGTTGTTACAAGATGATGATGACGCGAAGAATAATTACATCATTGATGTGAAGAAGGATCTAGCTAGAATGCGAGATCAGATAGGGAATAAGGATGTTGATTCTATGTATGTGAGCTTGGAGGAAGCGAGGAAGAATCCAATTTTATTGGATTGGGATGCTTACGAGGTTCCTGAGCCGAGGCAAAAAGGTGTAGGAAGGATAGAAGATTTCGACCTGGAATTGTTAGAGGATTTTATAGATTGGACGCCATTTTTTATGAGTTGGCAGCTAGCGGGAAAGTATCCAGCCATTTTGGAAGATAAGGTTGTGGGCTCGGAGGCCCAAAAGTTGTTCAATGATGCGCAGTCCATGTTGAGAAGGATTTTCGATGAATCGTGGCTCAGTGGAGAGGTGTTTTATGGGATATTCCCATGTAATAGTGAGGGGGATGATATAGTGTTGTATGATGAGAATGGAGGGGAGATGAGACGTCTACATCACTTAAGACAGCAAAGAAAGAAAGCCAAAGCGAATTCCAATTTTTGTTTGAGTGATTTTATAGCACCAAAGACGAGCGGAAAGGTAGATTATATTGGCGCATTTGCGGTGACAGCGGGAATAGGGATTGAGAAATATGTAAAACAATACGAGGAAGCTCAAGACGATTATAATGCTATTTTACTTAAAGCATTAGCCGATAGATTAGCTGAAGCTTTAGCTGAATACATGCATAAGAAAATCCGAACAGAAATATGGGCATATGATACGGACGAAAACTTGGATAATTCGAGTTTAATCAGAGAAAAATATAGAGGAATACGTCCAGCTCCTGGTTATCCAGCATGTCCTGAACATACGGAAAAAGAGACATTGTTTGACTTGTTAGGAGTGGATGAAATCGACTTGACCGAAAGTTTTGCGATGTATCCTGCAGCTTCAGTAAGTGGATGGTATTTTGCTCATCCAGCGTCTAGATATTTTGGATTAGGGAAGGTAAGGAAAGATCAAGTCCTTGATTATGCAGAAAGAAAAGGAATGACAGAAGAAGAAGCAATGAAGTGGATGATGCCTATGTTTGTGTAATATTGATTTTGCTAGAAATTATCTATTTTTTCTTTTTAGTACTTTTTGAGGGTTTCAAAAAAGGAGTATTTCCAGGAGTCGACTTATTGTCTCTCTGTCTTTTGTCTGGTTTTCCAGTTGATTTGGCCTTTCTTTTCGGCCCAGGTTTTAGTCCCATAATTATTCTATTTGAAGTGTTTTAAAATTCTTTCTCTATCCTCGTTTTCTTTTTCTGATTTATGATAAAGCTCTATGAAAACTATTTTTTCCTTAGGTATATTTTCTTCTTCAGTTTTTTCACTATCACTAATTTCAAAACCTGTGGATTGATTTGTGAAATGAGCGTAAACCAATCTTATACCAATTTAATTTCAAAATGTCGTATAAAATTTTGATACTTAATTTTTCTAGTTCGAGTTAAAAAACGTAGGCATAACAGTAGTTACGGCGAGGCTTTTTAAGGAAGAAATTGAAAGATTAAGTAAAAATAAATGCGACATTATGGAGTTAAATTGGTATTATTCAGTTTCTCCTTCTTCTGAAATAGCAGAAGACTCTTTGCTATCTTCCGAATCAAGTTTAACCAATGAATCAGGTAAACCCATTCCACTTTGTTTCAAGAAGTCGTTTAACTGTGGCATCATACCGTAAAGTCCTTGGACGAAGTTTCCAACGCCTTTTCCGCTTCCGTTATCGTAAACAACGACCTTGTCAATTCCTAAGTCTTTGATTGCACCAGTCTGGATTTTCGCCATCTCAGTAAGCTTGTCGATCATTAAGTAACCGATTGCACTCTGTGGATCTCCTCCAGCTGCTTTCACTAAATCCATAAAACCTTCGGCTTGCTTTTTAAGTAAAGCCTCTTGACCTTGTGCTTCAGCCAAATATTTAGCAAGAATGGCATCTGCTTGACCTTTTGCAATCTCACGTTGTCTTTCTGCTTCAGCTTGTGCGGCAATAACTGCTTTTTGCTTCTCGATATCAGCTTCTACTACTTCATCAGCTTCTTTCTTAGCTTTCTCTTTCGCTGCTCTAGCAATTTCGGCAGCTTCCTCTGCTTTATAGGCTTCTTCTAAAGCTTTTGCCGAAGCAACTTTTCTTGCGGCTGTTGCCTTTCTTTCCGATTCGGCAATTTGAATATCTCTTTCTGCATTGGAGTTTGCAACTTTTATAGCTGCTTCGTTTTTACCTTCTGCAGCATTTGCATTATAAGTTGCTTCCCCAATTTCTGCAATGGAATTCGCTTCTGCAACCTCGATACGTTGAGATTGAGTAGCTTGTGCTTCTCCAATTTCTGCTTTTGAATTTGCCGCAGCGACAGATATTCTTTGGGCTCTAGCCGATTCAGCTTCTCCTATTTCAGCTCGTGCGTTCGCATCTGATACTTTTATACGCTGATCTTGCTTAGCTTCTGCTTCTCCAATTGCTCCAGTTCTTACTTCATTTGCAACTTTTACCTTTGCATCATTGATTGCTTTCGCTGCAGCTTCTTTACCAAGTGCCATGATATATCCTGACTCATCTTGGATATCTGTCACGTTCACGTTGATTAATTCTAGACCAATTTTGTGCAGTTCATCTCCTACATTGCTGTATACAGAATCTACGAACTTGTCCCTATCCGTATTTAATTCCTCTATGTCCATGTTTGCAATTACAAGACGCATTTGTCCCATAATGATGTCATGTGCCAAAGAAGTAATTTCAGGTCGACCCAAAGCCAACAAACGTTCTGCTGCCGCTAACATAATATGCGGTTTGTTGCTGATACCTACTGTGAACTGGGCAGGAACCGAAACACGAATGTTTTGCTTAGATAAGGCGTCTTGTAGATTTACATCAATCGATAAAGGCGTTAAATCCAAGTATTGGTAATCTTGTATGATTGGCCAAACAAAAGCAGCTCCACCCGCATAACATTTGGCGGAAGCCTCGCCCCCTGTCTTTCCATAAACCACTAGGATTTTATCCGAAGGACAGCGCTTGTAACGAGTTAAAAATAAAACAACACATAGGAAAAGTACAAACAATACAAAACCTACTCCAATTAGTATTAATTCCATAAATTGAGTTTAAAGGTGATAAATTATATGATTCATTTTGGGCTTTAAGCCCAAAGGTTATTCAGGTTTAACAAAAACGAAGTTATCTTCTACATCTACTATTCTCACTGAAGTTCCAGTAAGGATTTCAACATTATTATAAGATTTGCCTTTGAATTCTTTCATGCTATCGTTAATGATGACTTGGACAATACCTTCGCCATCAACAGGTATCTTTAAGTATACCTTCCCCATTTTATCCAAAGTATCTTCTATGGTATAAGTATTAAATTCCGTTTGCTTCATTAAGAAGCCTAGCAATTTTGATAAGAGATATACAATCACTATTCCTACTACAATTCCCACAGAAATTGATACAGTATTGGATTGATTATAAATCAAACAGATTCTAATTACCCACGTGGAAACGGAAACAAAAGTCAATATACCTTTTAATAGTCCTAAACCTCCACCACTATCCGTATCAGAATCTCCTCCAATATCGACATCCATGTCAAAATCGAGTCCTCCGAGTAAAGAAAGCAAAAGCATGAGGATCATAAGTCCGCCAGAAAAAACCGAAACCCAAAATAAGATGCCAAGAATTGTCATAGTAAGAGTTTTTGTTACAACATGATTCCAAAATATATTGTGAGCATGTTGTATAGGTATAAACGAAACTCTTAAAGAACAATGTTCCCTGCTGGTTTTAAATTCGTCGAGTTTCCGTCCAGACTTATCGATAAATATATAAAAATAGGTGAATAGGAAGGGGAGAATTAGGTTTTAATCGGGATTAGAGATGATTGTTCCTTGTTTTTAAGATGGGAAGTGTCGCTCCTACGGAGCTTTGTGATTGTTCATGTTGTATTGGTGTTACAAAGGTGTCGCTCCTACGGAGCTTTATGATTGTTGATGTTTTATTGGTGCAA
>CAZSKA010000038.1:19028-19560 GCA_964607315.1 uncultured Saprospiraceae bacterium
TTGATGTTGTATTGGTGTTACAAAGGTGTCGCTCCTACGGAGCTTTATGATTGTTGATGTTGTATTGGTGCTACAAAGCTGTTGCTCCAATGGAGCTTTGTGTTGGTTATATTGTATTGATGTTACAAAGGTGATGCTCCTACGGAGCTTTATGATTTTTGATGTTGTATTGGCGTTACAAAGCTGTCGCTCCTATGGAGCTTTGTGTTTGTTTATATTGTATTGATGTTACAAAGGTGATGCTCCTACGGAGCTTTGTGTTCGTTCATGTTGTATTGGTTCTACAAAGGTGTCGCTCCTACGGAGTTAAGGGTTATACTCCTTGCTAGCAGTAAGCGCTAGGCGCACTCGCTATTTTGAACTGCCGTTCAAAATTATAAACGCTCGTTAGTTTGATGATAAGATATAGAATGGACATTGATATATTATTGAAAAGAGAGGAAGAATTATACTCATTCCTAGCGGTAAGCGCTAGGTGCACTCGCTATTTTGAACTGCCGTTCAAAATTATAAACGCTCGTTAGTTTGATGA
>CAZSKA010000038.1:19660-21636 GCA_964607315.1 uncultured Saprospiraceae bacterium
AGCGCTAGGTGCACTCGCTATTTTGAACTGCCGTTCAAAATTATAAACGCTCGTTTACCCTTTATTTGTTACAAGATTTGTTAAAAATAACCCCTTATTTGTTACAAAGATTGTTAAAAATAACCCCTTATTTGTTACAAAATGAAAAATTAATGTTAGGTTTGAGTAAAAAGCTGAGTTGAATTTTAGTAGAAAAATAGAGTATAAATTAAACCTTTGGAGGTTTGATATGGGAAGGAAACCTATTATGCTGCGGGGTGCAAGGCAGGTGGGTAAGTCTACTTTGGTGCGAAATTTGGCTAAAGAATTTGATTATTTCATAGAATTAAATCTGGAGAAAGGGCAGGACATTAAATTCTTCCATGAATATGGAGATGATGTTCATACACTGATGGATGCAATTTTATTAGATAGAAATCTGCCAAAGGATTATGAAAACACTTTATTATTTATAGATGAAATTCAGGAATCTCCTGAGGCAATAAAACTGCTAAGATATTTCTATGAGGAAATTCCTAAGCTATATGTTATAGCAGCAGGTTCATTACTGGAATTTGCCATGCGTGATGTGACTTCTTTTCCAGTGGGACGTGTTTTGCAATTGGCCATTCATCCCATGGATTTCGAGGAGTTTTTAATGGCAATAGGGGAGAATCAAGCATTAGAATATTATAATCAGATTCCAGTTCCTGAGTTCGCAGTTCCCAAGTTATTAGACTTGTTTAATGAATATACTCGAATAGGAGGTATGCCAGAAGTTGTGAAAACTTATGTTCAAAATGGAAGGTCTTTAGTATCTCTACAAGATGTTTATTCGAGCATATGGGATAATTATTTAGATGATGTAGAGAAGTATACGAATAATGATACTCAGCGAAAAATCATAAGACAAATTCTGCAAGCTGTACCTGGAGTAAGAGATCGAATCAACTATGCAAATTTTGCAGGAACGGGGTTTCGATCGAGAGAAGTCTCGGAATGTATGCACATGCTAGACATGTCGAGATTGATACGACTCATACATCCAACTACTTCAGTAAAAGCTCCATTAACTTCGGAATACAAGCGTAAACCAAAATTACAGTTATTAGATACGGGCTTATTAAATTATATAGCAGGAATACAAGGTGAGATGCTTAAGATAAAGGACTTAAATGGACTGTATAAAGGTTTTATTGTTAATCATGTGGTTAATCAAGAACTCATCGCGCAGACATCGAATGTACGTTTCAAACCGCATTTCTGGGTGCGAGAAAATGCTAATTCAAACGCAGAAGTAGATATTGTAATCAAGCATAAAGAGAAGATTTTACCTATAGAGATAAAGTCGGGAGCAAAAGGAAGATTGCGTTCATTACACGAATTTATTGATAGGACAGATCATACAATAGGTGTGCGTTTACTGGCCAATAAAATCCAAATAGATTCATCGAAAACAAGGACGAATAGAGCATTTACATTACTTAATTTACCTTATTTTTTAGGGAGTAAGGTAGGGGAGTATGTGGAGTGGCAGATATTTGACAATTAGCAATGGCCAATTAGCAATGTGTAGATGACTTTACCTGAATAATGTTTAGGGATTTTGTTAATTAATAATTTATTCCAATCTTGCTATAAAAACTAAATCTATAGAATCTCTATCACTAATTTTTTTCCTATAAGAGAAAAATAATGAACTGCAGAAAACAGTTCTCTCTATTTGAGTACTAAAATTATTATCAATGTAAGATTCAAATTTATATTCTAAATTTTTCAATTCTGAGGAATATTCAATGTAAGGCTCACTTTCAAAAAAATGTAAAATTCCACTATCTTGAAAATTTAAACTTAAATCAGGTTCAAGTGGACTAATTATTGGAATAGATGCAAAAAGGTCATATTCGTAATTTTCATTAATATGGAAATGAAAAGAATATGCATCTTCAAACCCATGAGTAGGAATGAAAGTAGATACATAATTAGTGTCTATATTA
>CAZSKA010000039.1:0-21321 GCA_964607315.1 uncultured Saprospiraceae bacterium
CTTTAAAAGCTACTTTATCTTCTGCTATTTCTAGTGCTAATAAATTGAAAGATCAGGACCAACTAGATAAAAAAACAGCTGAATTCTATGAAGTCAATCAATCTTTAAAAAAAATCAATACTTCTGTCAGAAAAAATAGAGCTTTAACCTCACAGTTCAGAAAAAATCGTAAAAACTATTTAGACATTCTTTCCAAGTCTTTTTCGAATGGTGAGTTAGTTCTAGACTTTGTAGAATATGATGAAAATATATATGCCTATTCATTTGTAGATGATAAGGTGAAATTTCATAAGCTTGAACTAGACCTGTTATATAAGGAAAATGCTATTAATTCATTCCATGATCTGAATCAATTTGAAGCGTTTTCTCGTCTTGACAATCAATTATCAAACGCAATAGAATCATTAATCCCTGGTGAAGCTACAAACATAAACTCCCTAGTTATTATCCCAGATGGTCGTTTGCTTGAAATTCCATTTGAAGCAATTTCCTACAAAGGTGAAGAACTTATCAAAAGATACCCTATTCAATATCTTAATTCAATTAATGACCACTTAAACAGAAGCAATAGAGTTAAGAACAATAGAAATTCATATGTTGGATTTGGTCTTTCGTATAATGATAAACTTCTAAAAAACATCGAAAATTCAGAAGATATCTTTACACTTTTTGATGCAAAACAAAGATTAAGTAGTCTTCCAAACGCTATACAAGAAATAAAAGCCGTAAGTAATAAATTTAGAGGACCTGTCTTTCTGAATGAAAAGTGTAAGGTGGAAAATTTTGTTACTCATACTGAAAACGCAAATATTATACATATTGCGAATCATGTCCTTTTAAACAAAACAAATTCATCTCTTTCATCTATAGTCTTTGCTGAAAATAACGAACCTGATTTATTTGATGGAATTGAAATTAAGTCTTTAAATCTAAATGCTGAATTAGCAATTTTAAGCTCATGTAATTCTGGAGTTGGGGAAAACAATTCTGGAATTGGCATAAGAAGTTTAGGTCATTCTTTTTTTGAAGCTGGTTGTCATTCTGTTATTGCGAATTTATGGGAGGCAAGTGATAAATCTTCCAAAAAAATAATCTCCTCTTTCGTGAATTATTTAAAAGAAGGAATTCCAAAAAACCAAGCCTTAAGATTAGCAAAATTAGACTTTTTAGAACAGGCTTCTGATGCAGAAAAACATCCTAAGTACTGGGCTAACATTGTTTTAATTGGAGACGCAAATCCTATAGAGTTTACCGCGCCTAAGTCCATGTGGAAATATGTTTTAGGTGGTCTCGTTTTAGTTTTGGCTGTATTTTTCTTCGCAAGAAAAAGAAATCGCTCATAAAGCGACTTCTTTCAACTACAATGTGTGTCAAAAACATATTAATCTTTTATGCTTTATTCTTATATTTTTAAGAAAACGGACCTTATACGTTGAAGTGCTTTTTGCATAAAAATTTATACCCTTTCATAATTAAAAAGCCCTTAGTTCTTTTTTGTGACATTTTTTTTCGTTCAATATGCAATAAATCGAACAACGGTGAATAGCAAATTATCCCCATTCTCTCCTAACACACATTATACACAAGAACTTTGAGGTAGGAGGCAATGCAAAAAATATTAAGATTTGGAAGATTTTGCAAAGTCACTGTAATGGCAAATCTGAAAATCTGGTAAAACAATAATTTCTAAGTAGTTTAAAATCGCAATAAATGTTCTAACTATTGATTTAGCTTTTAACCTTTTTGGGCTTAAAGCCCAAATAAAAAGGAGCTTCTTCTCCAGAAATAACCTTACTTTTCAGACTTAAAGATTTATATCAATTCTCCATTAGTATTTGACTTATTTTAAATTTTATTAGAACAATTTCTTCTTTAGTAATACGTGCAACAGCTAAGTCTTTTACTGCTTTTTTTGCTTTGTTCTTTGCAATTAATTCCTTAAACTAATGGGTCATCCTAAAACAGACTTGATATTAATTCTTTTAAAAACTTGTCGATTTAGTAGAATATTAGAATTTCAGAATTATTTTTACAAAGAAGATTAACTCTCCATTAATCATGCGAAAAATATTTAACAAGCTAATCAGTGTATATCTTGAACTCAGATATAGACAAATCCAAAACTTTATGGATAATCCCCATGAGATACAGAGAGCATTGTTTAATCAAATTATCGCAGCAGGAACAGATACAGAATATGGTAAACAGTATAGCTTTGACAAGCTAAAAAATGCAGAAGATTTCGCAAGCAAAGTCCCCATAACTGACTACGAAGACTTAAAACCTTACATTGAAAGAATGATGATGGGTGAAAAATCTATTCTCTGGCCAGGTCAAGTAAAATGGTTCTCTAAGTCCTCTGGTACTACAAGTAGCAAATCAAAATTCATCCCTGTTTCACAGATTAACTTAAAACACGGCCATGTAAAAAGCAGCTGGGATGTTGTCACTTTACTCTATCATAACCGGCCAGAATCCATGGTGTTCGCTCAGAAAAATCTTGTAATGGGAGGCTCCTTAAGCGCTTTTGAAAAACATAAAGAAACAATATATGGAGACATTTCTGCTATCATGTTAGAAAACATGCCGTCTGTTGGGCGTCCCTTTTACACCCCAGATTTCAAAACGGCTATTATGCCAAACTGGGATGAAAAAATAGAACGAATGGTAGAAATTTGTTCAAAAGAACAAGTTACTATGTTTGGTGGTGTACCTACATGGACCATAGTATTATTTAGAAAAATTCTAGAAGCCACTGGCAAAAAAAATATAAAGGAAGTATGGCCTGATGTACAAACTTATGTCCATGGAGGTGTTTCTTTTGAACCATATAGATCACAATTCGAAGAATTCTTACCTTTCGAAGAAATGAATTATGTGGAAGTCTATAATGCATCTGAAGGCTATTTCGCCATTCAAGATAATTCTGATACTAATGATTTACTTTTACTTCTAGATAATGGCAGTTATTATGAATTTATTCCCATGTCAGTATGGGGAACTGAAGATCAAAAAGCAATTCCTCTTTCAGAAGTAAAAATAGGTGTTGTCTATGCAATAGTTATTTCTACAACAAGCGGTTTATGGCGGTATCAACCTGGAGATACCGTGGAATTCACATCTACATCACCTTATAAACTAAAAATTAAAGGAAGGACAAAACACTACATTAATGTGTTCGGGGAGGAAATCATGGTTTGTAATACAGATAAAGCACTTTCTTTGACATGTAGGGAACTTCATTGTTCTATCGTAGATTATACTGTAGGGCCTATTTTTATAGAAGGAAAAGATAAAAAAGGAGCACATGAATGGGCAATAGAATTCGAAATTACACCTGACAGTCTTGAAAATTTTGCAAATTTACTTGATTCGAATTTGCAAAAAGTAAATTCTGATTATGAAGCTAAGCGATATAAAAGCATGGCACTTGATCAACTTAAAGTAAATTTATTACCAAGAGGATCATTTCTAAGTTGGCTTAGAACAAAAGGAAAAGTTGGAGGGCAAAATAAAATCCCTCGCTTATCAAATAACCGAATTTTTTTAGAGCAAATACTCGAATATAATGCTGTTAGATCATCCAGATAAAGACCTTAAAATTCCAGAAGATAGCATCTCTGATGAAGATATGATTGACATATTAGCTGAAAAGGTTCAAGCTTATTTGGATGTAAACATCAACTTGCTAATGAGCTATTTATACAGACTTGATGTGCTCGAAAAAGATATTAAAGTGGCCTTGAGTAATACTACTTCAGAAGCTGGAAATTATGCTTTAGCCAAGTTAATTTGGGAACGCCAAAAAAAGAGATTTGAAACCAAAAAAGATATTAAAGTAGAGAATAATATCGAAGATGATCTTTCTTGGTAAATTTGCCTCATGATAAAAACACATGGCCTTGTAATAAGATCAATGAAATACGGTGAAACCTCCCTCATCGTAGACATCTTTACTAAGGACCTTGGACTCAGATCATATATTGTTAATGGCATAAGAAAATCTTCTTCTAAAAAATCTGCCGCAATTCTTCAAGTAACCAATTTCCTTGAAATTATAGCATATGATAACAAAGATGCAGATAAACTAAATCGCCTAAAAGAATTCAAACTATACAAATATCATGATGGAATTATTACACATCCAATGAAATCAATGATTTCTCAATTCATGATAGAAGTACTTAGAAAATGTGTAAAAGATTACAATGAAAATGTAGAATTATATGAATTCATCGAAGATTGGTTCTCACATCTTAATCAAAGCAAAGATTCACTGAGAAATTGTTTACTCCTCTATCTCGTAGAATTAGCAGGTCTCATGGGTATAGGTTTTATGGATAAAGACCTTGGAACTGAAGAATACTTTGATCTTCAAGAAGGAGCTTTCACATTGAATTTACCTGAACATAAGCACTACCTATCCGGCTCACAATGCACTTATCTTAAGCTAATTATAAAAGCGAGCAAAACAGATATGCATGAATTTAACATCCAAACATCTATTCGTTCTCAACTTTTAAATGAACTTATTCTTTTCTTTCGTTATCATATAGATTCATTCGGAGAACTTAAAACACTTTCCATACTAAGAAGTATAATGGCATAAACATTACCTTTTATGTTGTTAATTCTATGCTCATTAATGATAAAATCTGAAATTAAGTCTATTTTTGTGCCTGAAGTTTTTGATTATACATTTGAAAAAACATATTACATTTTCCCTACTATTATTTCTCATGCCTCTCTTGGCGTATAGCCAATTCTATGTTGAAAAGCTAGATGACAAAATCAATAGTGATGAATTTGATGAACTAGGGCCTGTAATGAATGAGAATGTGATTTATTTCACAAAAGTAGCTTCACCAGACTTTGTACAAGATGACAACTTTACCTCAAGATTCGCAGGATCATTAAGATCTGTTTTTTCTCAACTTGCAGGCAAGAATATTGATAATATTGCTACATCAGATTTTAATCAAGACATATGGGTTGCTGAAATTGATGAAAATGGCAAAACAATATGGGTTAACCATCCAAAAACACCTTTAAACAATCCTTTCCCTAATAGTGCTTGTTCCTATTATGTCAATGATAATGCATTAATAGTCATTAATCAATTCTATGATGATGGTTCTATTTCTGAAGGTTTCTCTAAAGTCAATATAAAAAATGGAGAATATGAAAAACCTATACCATTAGGAATTCATGAATATGAAGACTTTGGCACTGATGTAAATATGAGTATGAGCGGAGATGGACAGCATCTTTTTATAAGTATGAAAGGTCAAGATTCTAATGGAAAAAACGACTTATATGTATGTGTAAAAATAGGAGATAATTTATGGTCAAAACCTAGAAAAATTAATGGTTCTATTAATACTGGATTCAATGAAACATCTCCTTTTATTACTCCTGATAAAAAAACCTTAATCTTCTCTAGCAATAGACCAGGCGGTCAAGGTAAAATGGATTTGTATATAGCGCAGAGACTTGATTATAGTTATAGAAATTGGAGTGAGCCCGTACCTTTAGAATCGCCTATTAATTCTGAACATGATGAATATCTTGCTTTGTTAACTGATGACAAAAAATTTCTATACTTTAGCTCGAATAGAGATGGGAGTTCAGACATTTTTAGAGTTGACATGGCTAGACCGGAATTCCTTCCTGAAGATCTTACACTTTATTTGAAAATTATTAATGCTGAGACTGGGAAAGTTACTAGAGGTGAAATCCAGTGGAAATCTCAGTATGACAAGGAATACTCTGGATTTTTTAGAACGTATACTGGAGAATTCGAGCTTGTCTTGAAAAAGAATGAACCTTTTGTATTCCAGGTAGACAAGAGAGGCTTTGCAAGTGAAAAAGTAGAAATTAGCCCATGGGATTTAGTGGTAAATAATATAACAAGAAAGGAAATAGAGATCTATATCCATCCTGGAGAAACAGTCAAAAAGAAGAAAGAATATGCTTTCCCTTTTGGAGATCAAAGAACTTTCACTTTAGAAGAAATCTTTTTTGCAAAAGGATCTGCAGCCGTTCTTTCACAATCGCTTAATGAAATCAACAATCTTGCTGAAGTGCTTCTTAAAAACCCTAACATTGAAATCCTTATAGAAGGTCATACAGATAATGTAGGAGACAAAAAAGCTCTTAAAGAACTATCCTTAGCTAGAGCAAAAGAAATCAAAGCCCACCTTGTTAATAGAGGAATTGAAGAAAATAGATTAGAAGTTATTGGTTATGGTTCAGAAAAATCTCTTAATGGAAATGAAACCGAAGAAGAAAGAAAGAAAAATAGACGAGTTGAAATCCGAATTACAAAAGAATGACCGAAACTATTTCTAAAAATTGGCTTTCTGAAGGATTAAAAGCCGTTGCAAACGGTTTTTCAATTATCTTTCATCCTATCTTTCTTATCACTTATTTCTTATTAATTATTTTAATACTAAATCCTTATCTTTTTGGGGCAAATGATATGAAAGACAAAGGGCTCATCATTATCTATGTAGTAGCAATTTCTATTGTTTTTCCCCTTATTCCTATTGTAATGATGTACGCACTTGGCATGTCAAAAAGTATAACATTAAAATCCAAAGGTGAACGAACCGTTCCGCTTATATTAACTGGAATTTTCTATCTGTGGCTTTATATTAATATGGTAAATAATCAGTCAATTCCGCCTGCATTCAATGCTTTCCTATTAGGTAGTGTAATCACCCTCTTCTCTTGCTTTTTTATTAATTTATTTAGTAAAATCAGTTTACATACTGCAGGTATAGCGGGTCTATTTACTGGAATTTGTTGGTTTAGATATTATTATGCTTACGATAGTTTTTATTTGAGATTATCTGATGGACATATTTTCACCTTTGAAACGAACATTATTATCCTAATTTTATTGATAATTGCGGGAATTATAGGTACAAGTCGATTAATCTTAAAAGCGCATCAACCATCTGATATCTATGGTGGATATTTAGTTGGATTTGCAGCTCAAATAATCGCAATAAGAATAATTTTAAATTAAAATCATAAATGATACAAGAAACAATTAATATAATTGAAGCGGCATGGGATGATCGCTCTTTACTTAAAGATGAGAAAACTTTAGGTTGTATTAGAGAAACCATAGATCTTCTTGATAAAGGAAAGCTAAGAGTTGCTGAAAAAGTAGCTGGAGAATGGAAAGTAAATCAATGGGTGAAGAAAGCCGTAATATTATATTTCCCTATCTGCAAAATGGAAACCATTGAAGTTGGTCCATTTGAATTTCATGATAAAATTCCTTTGAAAAAAGATTTTGCTGGGCAAGGTGTACGAGTAGTTCCACATGCTATTGCTAGATATGGTTCTTTTTTAGAAGAGGGCACTATTATGATGCCTTCTTATGTAAATATTGGAGCACATGTAGGTTCTGGCACTATGGTAGATACATGGGCAACTGTTGGGTCTTGCGCCCAAATTGGCCGTAATGTTCACCTTAGTGGTGGTGTAGGAATTGGTGGTGTTTTAGAACCATTGCAAGCTACTCCTACTATCATAGAAGACAATTGCTTTATTGGTTCAAGGTGTATTGTTGTAGAAGGTGTTGTTATAGAAAAAGAAGCTGTATTAGGTGCTAATGTAGTATTGACAAAATCTACTCACATTATTGATGTAAGTGGAGATGAACCTGTAGAATATAGAGGGCGTGTTCCTGAAAGATCTGTTGTTATTCCTGGTTCTTACACAAAAAAATTCCCTGCTGGTGAATATCAGGTGTCTTGCGCACTTATTATTGGAACCAGAAAAGAATCAACTGACAAAAAAGTTAGTTTGAACAATGCACTAAGAGAATTCAACGTTTCCGTATGATGCGTTCTAATTAGATAAATATTTTTTAATTTCGCTTTAATGTATTCTAAATCCTTTATACTTTTTTTACTCCTCACAATTCCCTTTTTGGGTTCAACCCAAAAAAGAATTTACGATAAAGGACTATTGTTCTACGAAGCAAAGCAATACCATAATGCATTAGAATACTTTTATTCTGATAAAACTGCTAATTTCAACAAGGAACTTCTAATAAGAAGGATAATCTGTAATTATCAAACAGGAAAGATTGATAAAGCAAAGGAAGACGTTTCTAAAATCCTAACACTTGAAAGTTATCCTCCTGAAACTTTTTTTGTTATTGGTCAAATTTATCAATCTGAAGCAAACTTTGATAAAGCTGTAGAAAATTATAAAACATATTTACGACAAGCACCCAAGGCTTCAAATAAAGCTGAGGTAATCAAATCGATCAAACAATGCGGTAAAGCAAAAAGGCTTGCTTATAAAGAAGCAGAGGCTTTTGTAGACAATTACGGAAATATTATAAATACAGAATATGATGAGTTTAGGATGATACAATCTCCTAATTACGAAAGTAAATTTTACTTCAGCTCTGCTAGAGAAGGATCAAATGGAGGAAGAAGAGATATAAAAGGCAAACGTGATGATGTATTTGGTTTCTATAACTCTGATATGTATACTGTAGAGAGCGATGGTGGAGAATGGCTGCCAATTCGAGCTTTAAATCCTTTTATTAATTCAAGTAGAGATGAATTAGCCTTGGACTTTTCTTCTGATGGATCTATTCTATTTTACATGAAAGGAGAGTCCTACGATAAAGGAGTTATTTATACTGATACTTTTTCTGTAGACAGTAAAGAAAAACTGCAGCCGAAACCTCTTAACGTTCCTATTGATGGTAACAATGGTGATACTTGGCTTTATCTTTTTAATGATAAAACTATTTTATTTGCTAGTGATAGACCAGGTGGTTATGGCGGTTATGATTTATATGTGACTTATTCTCAGGATGGACTTTGGTCAAAACCTAAAAACCTTGGTCCTACTGTAAACTCAAAATACGATGAAATTTCACCTTGTATTAGCGCTGGTGGAAAAATGCTTTATTTCAGCTCTAATAGATTAGAATCTTTTGGTGGTTTTGATGTTTTTAAGTCAACTTTCAATGTTGAATCTGGGCAATTTGATTTAGCTACTAATGTAGGAATGCCCATAAATTCTGCTGGAAATGATAATGGGTTGTATCTAAACAAAGATGGAAAAACAGCTACATTATCAAGTGACAGAAAAGATGGCTTTGGCGGATATGACCTATATATTGTTTATTTCAAAGAAGATATTAAGGATCAAAAAAAATCGGAACCTTCATTAGCTTTTATTTCTAATGATGAATTTGTAGCCTTTAATCAACTACCTCCAGTTCCGATAGAAAAAGTAAAAGAGTCCAAAAAACCAAAGGAGATAAAAGAGAATAAAACGGTAGCTATTGCAGATGAAAAGGAAGTGAAAAGAACTCCGAAAAAAACACCCGTAAATAAACCAAAGACTAAAAAGAAAAAAAAGAAAAAATCAGATAGCAAGAAACAAAATGCTAAAGCCAAAACAAATGCTAAAATTGCAAATTCAGGAATAAAGCATTACATGCTAAATCCCGTTTTTTACGAAAAAACAAGGAACTTATTAATGCTGAATCAGAAAAAGAATTAAGCCAAGTAATAAATATTCTTAAAGAACATCCTCAATCAATAATTTACTTAAAATCCCATATTAATGAGGACGGGATGGAAGCAGTTGATCTTTACTTCGCAATCAAAAGAGCTGAACAAATAGGTGACTATCTTGTGAAAAATGGCATAAATGGAAACAGGATTCACTTAAAAAGTTATGGCTCAAATTATCCTATTGCCAAACCTGAAAGTGGCGGTCAACCTAATAAAGTTGCAAACAAAGTTAATTCTCGAATAGAGTTTGAGTTTAAGAACATTGACCATACTCGTTTAAAAGTTGAAATGAAACAGCCATTTTTAACTGAATATCTTAGAGATCCTCGAGGTGAATTATTTCAGACAATTGAAGATGGTCTTTCGTATAGAGTTCAAGTTGCTACAGTTGGTCAAATGTATCAAAATCAGATACTTCTTGTATATAATGATGGAATGATAGAACGTCCATATAATGGTAAAATGTATCAATACACACTTGGCTTATATAGTTCTTTTGAAGATGCTAAATTATTAGTTAATGACTTGAAAAATTACGACGTAACACAGGCGTTTATCGTTCCATATATTGATGGCAGACGATTAACCAAAAACGAATACGAATCCTACACAAATCAATACGAAAACCTTTTAAAATTCACTCAAGACCAAAAATGAGCAACAACCAAGAAATGGGAACAATTAAATTCTTCAAAGAGAGCATCAAAAACCTTAAAACAGTAGGTACAATAACTAGAAGCTCAAAATATCTTTGTAAAGGAATGATAAAGCCCATCGACTTTTCAAAAGTTGACGTTATTATAGAATTAGGCGCTGGAGATGGTGTTGTTACCGAACATATTCTCGATGCAATGTCTCCCAATACTAAATTACTAGCATTCGAACTTAATAGCAAGTTTTGTAATCAAATGAGGCAAAAATTTAATGATGATAGACTGATTATTATTGAAGATGACGCTAGTAAAATCAAACACTATTTAGAAAAACACAATCTTAAAAAAGCTGATGCAATTATTTCTGCATTACCTTTTACTATTTTACCTGAAGAGATTACCTATAATATAATTAATACTTGTAAAGATAATATGGTAAAGGATGGGACTTACGTCCAAATTCATTATTCCTTAATCCCTAAGAAATATTATAAAACAGTATTTGGAAATGTTGACATTAGTTTTATCCCTCTTAATGTGCCTCCTGCTTGGGTTATGGTTAGTAAAAAATAGTGCTTGATAATTTTTTAATAAATTATTCTATAATTGAATAAGATGAAACCTCGAATTTTCATCAATCAATACTGCTATTTCTTGCCACTCTTTTTCCTATTCCACATAGAAATTCATACGGAATAACTTCTGCTATCTCACATAGTGAAAAAAGCTGTTCTTTATTTTCAAAAATCACCACTTCATCACCTGACTTTACGTCCATACCACTAATATCTATTATACACGTGTCCATTGCTATATTTCCAACTGTTTTATGAGCCATTCCATTTATATAAAATGAAGAATTACCCTTTCCATGCTTTCTGCTTATTCCATCTGCATATCCTATACTAATAGTTGCTGTCTTCATATCTTTATCCGCAATAAATCCCTGATTATATCCTACACTTTCACCTTTCTTTACTTGCTTAATCTGAGCAATAAACGTCACTAATCTATGCGAACATGTTAATCCCTCTTCAGCTATCAACCCATGCATACCAATTCCTACTCGTATCATATCGTAATGCATTTCTGGAAAATAAATCGCTCCATGAGAATTACATATGTGTTTTAAAGGTCTATATCCTAATTTATCTTCTAACTTCTCAAAACATCTATCAAAATAGTATGCTTGTCCTCTATTTAATGTCTCTTTTTTATACTCATCTGATGAACTCAAATGTGAAAATATAGAAGCTACTCTTACTGACTTTTTGTCTTTCAAAAATGAAACTAATTCATCTAATTCTCCTTCTTTAAATCCGAGTCGATTCATACCTGAATCTATATTGATATGAATATTTATTTTTTTAGAAAAATCAACTTTCTCTAATTGGGAAATACTAAATATTTCTGGTTCTAAATCATACTCTGCTGCTAAGAAAAAAAGTGATGGGTCTGGATTCATAACCATTATCGGCTTTTTTATTCCCTCTTTCCTTAACTCTATCCCTTCTTCTATAAATGCAACAGCCAAATAATCAATACCAAAATTATCAAGATACTTTCCTATCCTTATAGAATCACTTCCATAAGCTCCCGCTTTTACAACAGCCATTATCTTGTGCTTCGCTTCTCCTAATGATTTAAAATATTTCATATTATCTGAAATACTTTCCAACTTAGTCTCTAAAATTGTCCGATGAGGATTCTCTTGCAAAAAAATAGCAATATGTTCTAATCGATATCTCCTTGCTCCTTTAATCAAAATCAATTGTGATTCTAATTTATTCTTAATTAAATAATTCAATAAACTTGAGGTGTCCTCAAACAATAAGTCATAGTCCAATGAATTACTTGGTTTACCCACATAAAAAAACTGATCTACTGGGTAAGACTGAATTAATTGTAGAAGCCTATCATAAAATTGTTTATTGTCTTTTTGATCATCAAACTCACTTAGTATTAATGTCAGACCTCTATCATTCTTTTGCATCATTGCAAATTCTAAAGCAGAATGTAAAGAGATAATATCAGAATTATAACTATCATTAATTAGTAAACAATTTCTAGGCGCTTTCATTAACTCAAGTCGCATAGAAACCGGACGAATATCCATAAGATGAGCTTGTATCTCTTCTTCTGTTAAACCTAACTCTAAACATAATATGATTACATGTATAATATTAGAAATAGACGCTTCATCTTTAAAAGGAAAGATAAAGGAAGCTCTTTTCTTTCCACTTATAATGATCTTTGCATTATTCTCTTTCTCAACACTAACTTTGTAAAGAGTGGAATTCTTTGTTTTGGACCAAGAGATTTTTTCTACATCTAAAAGCGCATTGTAATTTAACTCACCAACTTTTTCATTACTCTCATATATAAGCTTCTCGCAATCTCTAAATAAAATTATCTTTTCCTTTAATTTTTGATTAAATGAATCAAATCCCTCAGAATGAGCATCTCCCATTGTTGTTAGAATTCCAATATTTGGTTGGATAATACTTTCCAACAATTTCATCTCACCAGGTCTAGAAATTCCCGCTTCTATAATGGCATAATTAACCTCTTCTTCTATTCCGAGGATAGATAAAGGAACACCCAGCTGCGAATTATAAGAACCAGGTGATTTATAGGTACTTGAATACTTATTTAAAATAGAATGTGTCCATTCCTTAGTAATTGTCTTGCCATTAGTTCCTGTAATTCCTATAAATAAACCATTTTGCTTAACTCTGTAAGCTTTCGCTATTTTTTGAAAGCTTAACAAAACATTATCTGTAATTAGATAAATTTCATCTTTTCCTATAATTTCAGGTTCGGAATTAAGCATAAAAATTCTAACCCCTTTAGCCCTAGCCTCACTAATATGCTTATCATCTCCCCCCAATGCCAAAAACAAAGTGCATGTTCCTAAGTTCTGTTTACGAGAATCAAACATGATATGATCAATAGCATAATCTGTATAATCTTTGGGCGTAAGCCCGGATAATAAATTAAACTCGTCTGAAGATAATATGTCTGCTATCCTTAATCGCATATCCACAAATGTACATTCATTTTAAAATCAATAACACAAAACCTTTACATTTGTGTGTTTGTTCAACCCATATTATGTAATAGACTTCGTAATGAGAACTGAAATGCCGAAGAAATAGCGACTTTTGTGAATGAATCATAACTTTTGACGCCACAGCGTTGGTCCCCACTGAAGCCTTTGGAGTCACAGGTAATGTTGAATAAAGAAAAGTTGGTTTAGCCTTTATTTCAAGAGCATTTAAGGTAGGAATAGATTTTCTATTTAAAAATGTGCCTTATATAAAAAACGAATTCGATATTAGTATATCATCTGATGAAATTAACATCAAATCAAAATGGAAAATAGATGAAAGCATGGATTAAAGCTTTTCGTTTAAGAACTCTTCCGCTTGCGCTTGCTTGTATTTCAATGGGAAGTATTCTTGCCTTTACAGAAGGTAAAATGAATTGGCTTATAGCCATACTTAGTTTAACAACCACTCTTTTCCTTCAAATATTATCAAATCTTGCAAATGATTATGGTGATTACAAAAGTGGCGTAGATAGCGAAAAACGTCAAGGTCCTTCAAGAAGTGTCCAAAGAGGAGAAATTAGCGTAAAGGCAATGTTCAATGCTATAATCATCTTCAGTTTACTTAGCTTTATGTCAGGTTGTTTCTTGCTGATTACAGGGCTTAAGATTAATCTAGTCTTCTTTCTTTTCCTACTAGTAGGGATACTTGCTATTGCCGCAGCAATCAAATACACTATGGGTAATAATCCATATGGATATTCTGGATTAGGAGATTTCTCAGTTTTTTTATTTTTTGGCATTATTGGGGTTTTAGGAACGTATTACTTGCATACAGGAACAATTAATTACTTGGCAACATTACCAGCATTGACCTGTAGTTTCTTTGCTGTTGCTGTCCTAAATGTCAACAATATACGTGATATAGAATCAGATAAACTCACAGGAAAAAACTCTATCCCTGTTAGAATAGGTAGAGAGAAAGCTGTTATTTATCATCATTTACTTTTAATTATCGGCCTCTTCACTAGCTTAATTTATGTGATAATTGATTATAAAGGTCCATTCCAATTTTTGTTTCTTATTGTAATTCCTCTTTTATATAAGAATGGCATTGCAGTCAAGACCCTTCATGATGCCAAAAAACTTGACCCTTATCTAAAACAAATGGCATTAACTACCTTACTTTTCGTAGTTTGCTTCGGAATAGGAAACATCTTCTATTAAGAGTGCTCTTGGGGTTTCTAACCAATCTAAAAAAAGCTATCTTTACCCCATGAATAATCAACTGTATAAAAATTTACAGGAAAGTAAGAGCAAGGGAGAGAAGAAATTTGCTGTTCTTATTGATCCTGATAAATTAAGGCTTGGAAGCATTGACGATATCGTGAAGAAGGCGATAGAAGCAAAAGTTGATTACTTCTATATTGGTGGAAGCTTAATCGTTAACAATATGCTTGACGAAGTGATTTCGGAAATAAAGTCAAAATCAAACATCCCTACCATATTATTTCCAGGAAATTCTTATCAATTATCGTATAAAGCTGATGGAATTCTATTTCTATCTCTTATTTCTGGTCGAAATGCTGAATTATTAATTGGTAATCATGTACTTTCTGCACCATATATAAAAATTAGTGGCTTAGAAGTAATCAGTACTGGATACATGTTAATCGATGGTGGAATATCCACTACTGTGCAATATATTTCGAATACCACACCAATCCCAAGGAATAAATATGACATCGCTCTTTCTACCGCTCTTGCTGGTGAAATGCTAGGAATGAAACAAATCTTTCTTGATGCTGGAAGTGGAGCGGAACACTGTGTTTCTGCTGAAATGATCTCAGCTGTTTCATCTGCTGTGGAAGTTCCAGTTATTGTGGGAGGAGGAATCCGTTCTGGAAAACAAGCAAAAATTGCCGTTGATGCAGGTGCAGATGTCATAGTAGTAGGAAACGCAATAGAAAACTCACCAGATCTTATTTTTGAAATATCAGAAGCAATAGGAAAATAATGGAATACTCAAATTTGCTAATTAACTTATTATATCAGATGGCATATGCGGATGGAGAATTTTCTGATGAAGAAAAACAGTTTATCAGCCAAGTAATAGAGGAAAATGTTAAAGATCCTGATATATTTCTTGAAGACAAAGCCGAAATACCCAGAGAAGAAAAAGATCGTATGACTATCTTTTATTACCTTCTTTTCTTACTAAAGATTGACGGTGTAGTAGCTCCTTCCGAACGCATTATTGCTATAAAATTCGGCGTAGCTCTTGGCTTTAGAGAAGAAATGATTAATTCGATGTTAGATGTTTTGGAAAAGCATCTTGAGAATAAATTACCAGATGATGAACTAATTACCATTATTCGCCAATATTTAAATTAAATTAGATTAACTATTTTTGCGGAAAATTGAAATCCTTTTTCGAAAAATAAGGTTATTATTAAAAATCATAATTCGACATGAGCGTAGTTGAAATAAAAGTTCCTACAATAGGAGAATCTATAACAGAAGTAACACTTTCTACTTGGTTAGTAAAAAATGGTGATTACGTAGAGCTAGACCAAGCAATCTGTGAGTTTGAAAGTGACAAAGCAACTTTAGAGCTTCCAGCTGAAGTCGCTGGAAAATTAATCCATGTAGCATCTGAAGATGATGATCTAGAAATAGGTGCTATAGTAGCTAAAATAGATACATCAGTAAGTGGTGAAAGTGCTCCTAAAAAGGAAGAAAAAGCCGCACCTGCTAAAAAAGAGTCAAGCCCAGCTCCATCTGAAGATAGCCATGCTAAAGGTCATCCTTCACCAGCTGCTGCTAAGGTGATGGCTGAAAAAGGATTAAAATCAGAAGATATAACAGGAACTGGTAAAGGAGGAAGAATTACACATCAAGATGCGCAAAAAGCTGAAATGAAATCTTCTCCTGCTCCTGCTAAAAGCGAAGAAACTTTTGATGCACCTACTCCTTCAGGTATTACTGCTTTTGGACGTGAAGTACGAAGAGAAAAAATGAGTAGAATGAGAAGAACTATCGCTTCTCGTCTTGTTTCTGCTAAAAACAATACCGCAATGCTTACCACTTTTAATGAGGTTGACCTCTCTGAAGTGATGAAAATGCGTAAAAAATACCAAGAAAAATTTGTAGCTAAATATGGCATCAAACTTGGGTTTATGTCAATCTTCGCCAAAGCATGTGCAAAAGCATTGCAGGAATTACCTGCTGTAAATGCACAGATTGATGGGAATGAAATAATCTATCACGATTTTGTTGATATCTCAATTGCAATTTCTACTCCTACTGGACTTGTAGTACCTCCAGTAAAAAATGTAGAATCGCTTAGCTATGCAGATATAGAAAAGCAAATCGCTTTTCTTGCGAAAAAAGCAAGAGCTGGTAAACTAACTCTTGATGAAATGCAAGGTGGAACATTTACCATAACGAATGGTGGAATTTTCGGTTCTATGTTAAGTACTCCTATTATTAATGAACCGCAAAGCGCAATTCTTGGAATGCATAATATCATCCAAAGACCTGTTGCTATTAATGGCCAAGTAGAAATTAGACCAATGATGTACATTGCTCTTTCTTATGACCATAGAGTAATTGACGGAAGCACTAGTGTTACTTTCCTAGTTAAAGTAAAAGAATACCTCGAAGATCCAGTTAGCTTATTTTTAGATATCTAACTTGAACAAATGACTTTACAAGAGCTTTTTAATGTTATAAGTGAAAATAAGGCAATAACCTTATTTTATTTCATTGCTTTAATACTTACCGCTTTTCTCAGTGGTATCTTATCGAAAGATCAAGGACATCAGAGCCCTTGGAAGCAAGTGTATTGCATCCTACTTTATATGGCTGCAGTCCCAGGAATTTTTGCTGTTTTTCTTAATGTGTACATGTTTTTATTTGAAAGACAAAGTATCATGCAAATGAATCTTGTCACTCAAGTATTGCCTATTATAGGCATGTTCATCACTTTCTTTATTATTAGAAGAAATGTGGACTTAGCACTCATACCTGGCTTTGATAGGATTTCTGGTTTGGTGCTTATGGTAGGAGTGTTGATAGGAATTATGTGGGTACTTGACAGAATGAAAATTTTTGCAATTACATTTATACCTTTCCAATACGTTTTCTTGATTCTTATAGCCGCATTAATTTTATTGAGATTCGGATGGAGCAAAGTCTCAGTAAAACGTTAATTATTTATTGATATACTTTATTAGCGCCAGAGACGTTTTTTATTAGATGCTTAGAAAATTAATACTTGTCATTTTTATTTTCCCCTTTTTTTTGGGGATGAGTCAAGCTCAAAAGGGCTTCGAGCTTGGTGCGTGGGCAGGGGTTTCTAATTACTTCGGTGAGCTAAATGCAAATTATCGTTTAACAGATTTTGGTCCCGCTGGCGGATTGAACGGAAGATATAATTTCAATAACAGGCTAGCCACAAAAGCATCCTTATCTTATGGCTATATCTATGGTGATGATAAGAATAATAGAAATGTTTTTGAGTTACGAAGAAATCTAAATTTCAAATCTCACTTAGCAGATGCGACCTTCACAGGTGAATTTAATTTCTTACCTTATACTCATGGAAGTCAAGATGAATATTTCACTCCATATGTTTCTTTAGGGTTCAATGTGTTTTATTTCGCACCGTTTACTGAATTAGATGGGGTAAATCATTTTTTGAGGCCATTAGGTACAGAAGGCCAGCCTGTAGGAGGTGAATATTCTTTTATTAATGGAGGCCTTGTTTATGGTGGAGGATTTAAATGGGATATCAATTATGAATGGTCATTTAATATAGAATTCACTATGAGAAATCTATTTACTGATTACCTAGATGATGTAAGTAGAACATTTCCTAATCAAGCTACATTAGAAGCAAATAGAGGTACTATTGCTAGACAACTAAGTGACCGATCTATAGAACCGCAGATTGGTGAAGCGGGCAGACAACGAGGCGATTCTACAAGAAGAGATAATTATTCTTTTTTTGGAATTAGCATCATGAGATATTTCGGAAGTGTAGAATGTCCAAAAATTCAGAGATAACTTGCTTTTCTGAACGAATCATAATTCTTATCCTGTTATAAATTATTGTACTTTTAATCTTGTGAATGAAATCACCAGATTTCCTTTTGTAATACTTTAATTAATCTATCTATTCTTCCGCAACCTGATATCTATCTCTTTGGAATTCGCATCCAAGAACCTATGGCTACTCTAACAGATGTAATTGTTGCATTGATTTGCTTTTATGCCTATTCAATACTTCGTAAAAAAAGCGAAAAAAATAAAGCTGTGTCATTCTTTAAACTATATTTTCTTTTTATGGGTTTTGGGATGTTAACTGCAGGAATTATAGGTCATGGCTTCCAATATATTTTTGGATATAACTGGAAACTTCTAGGTTGGTTAACTAGTATTATAGGATTAATTTTCTTCGAAAGATCATCTATTGAATACAATAAAAACATTCTGAATCCTAAATTTTACAATGTCTTATTAAAATTCAATATTCTCGAGTTGATTGCAGTTCTTTCATTAACTATCTTTTTTCTAAATTTCAAAGTAGTACAGATACATGCAGCATGGGGTTTACTAATTATCGTTCTTGGTTTCCATATTCACGTCTTAGTTAAAACAGCAGACAGAGCAGGTATTCAAATACTCATAGGTGTGATTCTCTTAATCAGTACAGTTTTTATATTTAATATTCCCATCACTCCTCATACTTGGTTTAATCATATTGATTTAGCTCATACCATAATGGCTATTGCATCAATATTCTTTCTAAGAGGAGCGCTCAAATTAAAAGACCCTCCTCTTAGAAAAAATAGAGCTTAGATTTAACTCCTTTGTAAGGATTTAGCTAATACAACTAAATCTAACATTTCCTCCTTATAACTATCTGGATATTCCTTCACATAAGAGGTAATTTTAGTTATTAAATCATTGTAATTTGCTTCTCCTTTAAACGAAGAATCTCTTAATAACAATCCAAATTCTGCTACATAACTTGCCCATAAAGTTGAAGGGCTAATGTCTTTAACTTCATTGTTTGAAATGACCTCCTCACTTTTTATTGAACTATCTTCTGTAGGATTCTTGTAGCGATATTTTATGGTTGCAATTTCTGAAGAGTTTCCTCTTCTCTTATTCTTTTGCTCATTTACTTGGTATTTTAATGGATCAATAGAAACATTATAATCACTTTGTGCACCAGCTGGAATAATTTCATAAAGAACAGTAACTGTATGACCCGCTCCCATTTCACCAGCATCTTTTTTATCATTATTAAAATCTTCCGCTGCTAAAACTCTATTCTCGTAACCAATCATTCGATATCCTTCTATTGCATTAGGATTAAATTCAAGTTGAATTTTTACATCTTTAGCAATTGTATATAATGTCCCTGAAAATTCGTCCATCAAGACTTTTTTAGCTTCACGCATATTATCGATATAGTTATGATTTCCATTACCAGCTGAGGAAATCTTTTGCATTTTTCCTTCCATGTAATTCCCTACCCCAAATCCTAATATCGATAAAAATATATCCTGATCTCTCTGCTTTTCAATCAATTTCACTAATGCTTCATCACCCCGTGTTCCTACATTAAAATCACCATCTGTAGCTAGAATAACTCTATTATTTCCATCCTTTATAAAATGTTCTTTTGCTGTTTTATAAGCTAATTGGATACCTGCACCTCCAGCAGTTGATCCTCCAGCTTCTAATTTATTAAGCGCATCTAATATTTCTTCTTTATTGTTTGTTGGCTTCAAAACGATTCCTGCAGCTCCAGCATAAACCACTATGGAAACTTTATCATTTTCATTTAATTGATCAACTAATAATTTAAATGCCGATTTCAATAAAGGCAATTTGTTACTATATGACATGCTTCCAGAAACATCGATCAAAAAAACTAAGTTATTTGCAGCTTTCTCATCTCTCTGTATATTTTGGGCTTTAAGCCCAATTTTTAAAAGCTTATGATTTTCATTCCAAGGACATTGTGCTAATTCGGTAAATGTCTGAAAAGGCCTACCGTCTCTTTGCCTTTCATAAGTGTAGTTATAATCAAAGTAATTAATCATTTCCTCTATTCTTACAGAGTTAGCAGGAGGATATTGCCCATTATTTAAAAATCGTCTTACATTAGAATATGATGCCCTATCAACATCTATGGATAATGTTGATAAGGGATCTTTATTAGGGTTTTTAAATTGATTTTCTACAATGTCAGAATAATTATTCTCCTCTCTATTTTTAGTTTCAGAATAGCTTAAAGAATTTTTTTCACCTATAGAAATCCCATCCATTTCCATATCTACATCGTAAAACATTTCAGATTCTACTGCTGGAGGTCTTGCTGTAGCATTTTTATTTCTCTTTCGTTTTATCCTTTTTCCGTAACCTGTAACAACCACCTCCTCTAATGCAACTCCTTCTGTCATCTTTACTACTAACTTGTCTTCATTTCCAACATAATTAATCTCTTTATTTTCGAAACCTGCATAGGAAACAACTAAAGTTGTAGGTGTAGAAGAAACAAATATTTCAAAATTTCCGTCCACATTAGTGATGACAGCATTTCTTGTGCCTTTCTCCACTATTGATGCTCCTATCAGCGCTTGATCACTTTCATCCACAACAGTTCCGCAGATACTTATTGAAGTGCTTCTATGAATACCAAATGAATAAATTAGAAATATGCTAGAAAAAATCAAACTAAAAATTAATACCTTTTTCATTCTTATAAATTTTGTTAATAAATAAATTCCTTAGTGAGATGTAAAAGGAAATCATATTACATAATCAGGTATAACTTTTTTTCAAATTCTCATTATGGCAATTTTTATTGATTAATAAAAAGAACTAAAAAACTTGCCTTGTCAAATCTTCATTAGCTACTGGATAATTAATTTCAACAATTAATTATCTTTTAGTTCAAATCAAATAATCAAGTAAAAATGAATATTCTGAAATTTGGTGGTAGCTCAGTTAAAGATGCTATCAACATATCCAAGGT
>CAZSKA010000040.1:0-21304 GCA_964607315.1 uncultured Saprospiraceae bacterium
TCATAGAAGAAGTGCTCAGTTTGATCTTCAGAATTCCAATACTTCCCGTCTATAATTTCAAGGCTAGCTATTGAATAGTCAAGTTCTTTTATTTTAATTGATAATTTATCAGAAATAATTTTTTTCATTTCCTCTGCTTCAAATAGAAGTTTATCTCCGTAAGGATTAACATTAAAAAAAACTGACTTTTTATTTAATTTCTTAAACTCGTCAAGATTCTTTTTATTTTCAAAACAATAAATAGAAGAAAAGCTATCAAAATATGCAAATCCAATATAATTCTCAATTATAAACGATTCATTTGCTTTAAATTCAATTTTTGGGTCAATGTTGAACTTCTTTATAAAATTTTCACATGTAAATTCTTTATAATCTATAATCCTTCTATTTGTTCCTATGAAACTACGTATTTGAAACAAATCTTCATTCTTATTCTTTTGTTTCTTATTACGATATGCCATATCTAAATAACATTCAAAATCGTCAACTGATTTGTATAAATTGAAACAATAAGTTTCCTCATTCAAAATAAAAACATAATTTTCATTGATCAAAAAAGCATCAAAATCGTAGTCGTGTTTATATACTTTAAATTCAAAGGTGCTTTTTAGAAATAAATATTCATCTTTCTCAAGAATAGCTAATTCATATGCATTAGGCTTTTCTCCATATTTCTTAAATTCAAAGTTTTCTATCCGACACATAAATTTATTTTTTCATAATCGTTTCAAGATAATTTAATTACCCATTTAAACCAAGTATTGCTGCAATGGGTTCTGTTTCTAATTTAAGCTGTTGCCTAAGGAATCACACAGTGGTTCAGACAAAAATAGATCCCAACATTTTTTCGTTTTACATCCAAAAATATGTTCATTGTGAGCATTAATCTCTATTAACCAACCACCTGAATTAATTTCATGATTTTCTCTAATAATACTGCATTCCCATTCGCCATAACAGTAGTTCCAATCTTGTGGACTAATTTCTTTCATTAAAACAAGAACAGTTTGGAAACCTAATTTATCGATGTTATTTTTACAACTAATACAAGAAATATTTTTTTTAACAATGAATGAATCTATCCTCGTATTCTAATTATTCTTGTTAACAGGCACCTCATTTCTAGGGTGATTAACACAAGAAAAAAGTGCAATTCCTAAAACTATAATTAATATTTTCATATTCAAAAACCAATTGCTTTTTTTTACAACACCGCCTTCGCCTTCTGATTTTCTTTAGATTGTTTCGTGAGGATAAACTTGACTTCTGTTTAAATCATATCTGTACATCAACCAATTAACTAGTAAAAGAGTTGAGTTCTCTTGAGTAGCTATTATTGTATATATCCTAATGGAGTCTACAATAATAAAACCTTTCACATTTTTGATTTATTCGAATAATTTAAAAAAAGATAAAATAAATTACTCTCTCTTTTCCCTATACTCGCTCTATCACACTAGCGTATCCTTGACCAACACCCACGCACATGGTAACTAGAGCATAGCGCTTTCCGGTTAATTGTAATTCTAAGGCTGCTGAATGCATGATTCTGGTACCTGAAACTCCTAATGGGTGGCCTATTGCGATGGCTCCTCCGTTTGGATTAATCCTTGGATCATCATCTTTCAGTCCAAGTTCTCTTGTACATGCTAATGACTGTGCTGCGAAGGCTTCATTTAACTCTATGACATCCATATTATCAATTGACAAACCCGCTTTTTTCAGAGCTTTTTGTGAAGCATAAACTGGACCAATACCCATAATTCTTGGTTCTACTCCTACCACGGCAGAACTGACGATTCTTGCCATAGGTTTTAGGGCATATTGTTTTACTGCATCTTCAGAAGCTACTATTACAGCAGCAGCTCCATCATTTAGTCCCGATGCATTTCCTGCAGTAACTGTACCTCCATCCTTTTTGAATGCTGTTCTTAATTTACCTAGAACCTCAAGAGAAGAATTTGGTTTGATGAATTCATCTTGATCGAAGATTATTGGGTCGGCTTTTCTTTGTGGTATTGTTACAGCTACAATCTCTTTTGCTAAGCGACCTTCTCTTTGGGCGGAAGCCGCTTTCTGCTGAGACCATAAAGCAAATTCATCCTGATCTTCTCGAGAAATATTAAACATTTCAGCAAGATTTTCAGCCGTAACTCCCATACCATCTGTGCCGTATAATTCCTTCATTTTCTTATTCACAAAACGCCATCCAAAACTACTATCATGCATTTGTGCATCGCGCCCAAAAGCCCTAGAAACCTTAGAAATCACCCATGGACCTCTTGTCATATGTTCCACTCCTCCCGCAATAAATACATCACCATCTCCTGCTTTGATTGCTCTATTTGCATGAATAATAGCAGACATACCACTAGAGCATAATCTATTTATGGTTTCACCTGGTACGGACCATGGAAGACCTGCAAGAAGAGCACACATTCTGGCTACGTTTCTATTATCCTCACCTGCTTGATTTGCACAGCCAAAGATTACGTCGTCATAAGCATCCAATGGAATATTGGAATGTCTTTCTGTAATAGCTTTTATAGGAATGGCACCCAGATCATCGGTTCTAACAGGTGATAATGTACCTGTGAATTTTCCAAAAGCTGTTCTAACTCCATCTATAATAAAAGCATCTTTCATTACCTTCTTTTTTTATTCTTTGAGTAATTTCTATTGTTTCCTTTTCGACCTTTTCCTCCGCCACCTCCATATGGTTTACGCGGATTCCATTCAGGAGAGGTTCCCATTTCTTCAGGAACATTAAGTTTGATAACTTCTTGTTCTATAAGTTTTTCAATTTTTGAAAACTTAAACATATCGTCTTGATTCACTAATGTTATAGCAACTCCGGTAGTGTCTGCTCTGGCTGTTCTACCAATTCTGTGCACATAATCTTCCGCATCTCTTGGAACATCATAATTAATAACCAAGTTGATATCAGCTACATCAATTCCTCTCGACAAAACATCGGTAGCAACAAGAACTCTTGTTTGTTTAGATTTGAATTTACGGAGTGCCGCTTCCCTATCGCCTTGAACCAAATCACTTGATACAGCTTGAACTTCATATCCTTGATTTGATATAGCTCTTACGATACTGCTTACGTTTTTCTTAGTTGAAGAGAAGATAATAATAGACGTGTAAGCAGGTTTATCATTGATTAATTTTCTAATCAATTTTGCTTTTTGTTCATCATGAGCTAGATAAGCTGCTTGTAAAATCCCCTTGGAAGGTTTCGAAATAGCGATATTTATTTCCACTGGATCTTTCAACATTGCTTTAGAAAGTTTCCTGATTTTAGGAGGCATTGTAGCGCTAAATAATAGATTAATTCGCTTTTTTGGCAAATGTCTAACAATTCGCATAATGTCATCATGGAATCCCATGTCCAACATACGATCGGCCTCATCTAAAATAAGATATTCTACCTCAGAAAAGTCTGTATATTTAAAATTCAAGTGCGTAATTAGCTTACCAGGAGTTGCCACCACGATGTCAGCACCATGAGACAAAGCTTTCTTTTCTGCCTCAAATTCTTGGCCACTTGTTCCTCCATAAACTGGAATTGTTCCCACACCCGCGAAATAGGAAAAAGCTTGAATTTGCTGATCTATTTGGATCACTAATTCTCTTGTGGGAGCGATAACTACACAGCGAGATTTATTAGAAGGTCTCTCTGAAAGTTGGTTTAATACTGGTAATATAAAGGCTGCTGTTTTCCCTGTTCCCGTTTGGGCGCAAGCCAATAAATCTTTACTATCTAAAATTGCAGGAATTGCCTGTTCTTGGATGGGCGTTGCTTTTTCGAAACCCATGTAGTATAGAGCATCTTTAATTTTGTCATTGAGACCGAGCTCGTCAAATGTCATATGTATTTTTTAGTTGTCATGTCTTTGGAAATTTTTGGGCTTTAAGCCCAAAGGTAATTACGATTTTTTATGTTCACAAGCGCTTTCACACTTACCATACAGATTCAAATTATGGTGCGTTACCTTAAACTGTAGCATTTCACCCATCATATTTTTGATGTTTTGAATCCTCGGATCACAAAATTCGAGCACTTTCCCACAATCGACACAAATTAGGTGATCGTGCTGTTTGTAACCATAGCTTTTTTCATACTGTGTAACGTTTTTCCCAAATTGGTGCTTGGTAATCAAATCACAAGCTACTAATAATTCAAGGGTATTATAGACAGTAGCTCTACTCACTCTATAATGCTGAGTTTTCATATGAATGAATAGTACCTCTGCATCGAAATGATCGGTACGTTTATAAATTTCTTCAAGTATAGCGAAGCGTTCAGGAGTTTTCCTCAAATTATTTGTTTCCATATAATTTGTGAAAATAGCTTTCGCTTCTTGAAATAATTCTTCGTTAAAGGTTGAACTAGCTTCCATCTTTATTTACTTTTCGCACGACATTAGAAATACCCTCTATTTCCTTTAGTGCTTGAATGGCAACATTTAGTTGATCAGTATTAATTACAACGATACCAATATTTCCTTCAAAATAGCCTTCTTGACCAGCAATACTGAAATTTCTAATGTTAATTCCTAATTGATTACTGATGATATCTGAAATTTTTTGGATGACACCGATACCAGAGTCTACACCTGTAACAACTAAATCTACAACAAAGTTATTCTTTTTATCGCCAACCCATTCTGCTTTCAGTACTCTATAACCATAATTAGCAATTAAATGGGTTGCATTTTTACAACTTGTGCGATGTATTTTCAGCCCTGCCATGGCAGTTAAGTAAGCAAAAATACTATCTCCTTCTACTGGATTACAACAAGTTGCAAAGTTATATCCATAGGTATCAGCGGGTTCACCGTTAATGAGCAATTTAGCTTTCGCCAGCTTTGCTGCTTTTTTTGCATCCTCTTTCTTTGTTGAAGGATCTTCTTGAGGTGTGAGTTTATCTGATGTTTCTTCTTGAATTAATTTAAGTTGCTGGCTTTCAACAGAAAAAGCTTTCATGTCATTCGAAAGATTTATCTGATCTTGAGAAATCGCGAAGTAAAGGTCTGGTCGTGATATGAATCCAAAGTGCTTAACTAGCATATCCACGTTATCTTCGAAATTGACTTTCATATTTTTCAACTTCCGCATCAAAGCTTCTTTTCCTAGCTCTCCTTTCTTACGACGCTCTTCCTTCATAGCGTTACGAATTTTCGCACGCGCTTTTCCTGTCACAACAATCTTCAACCAATCTTCAGTAGGTTTTTGATTTTTATTGGTGGTCACAAATATCTGATCCCCGTTTTGGAGTTTATACCCCATGGGAACTAGTTTATTATTGACTTTTAAAGCAGTTGCATGATAACCTACTTCAGAATGTATATCAAAAGCAAAATCCAGGGCAGTTGCTCCTTTAGGTAGGATACGCATATCTCCTTTTGGAGTAAAAACGTAAACTTCTTCGTTGAATAAATTCTTTTTGAAATCATTGATGAATTCCAGGGCATCACTATTAGATGTATCAAGGATATCTCTAACATTATCAAGCCACACATCAAAGACTGAATTGTTTGATTTTATTCCTTTGTATTTCCAGTGAGCAGCGAAACCACGTTCAGCAATTTCATCCATACGTTCAGTACGAATCTGCACTTCCACATATTTCCCAAAAGGTCCAATAACAGTTGTATGCAGGGATTCATAACCATTCCCTTTAGGAGTGGTTATCCAATCTTTTAATCTCTCCGGAATTGGTTTATAAACATCCGTAATAATGGAATACATCGCCCAACAAGCCGTTTTTTCTTTATCGGGTTCAACGTCCAAAATTACACGAACGGCGAATAAATCGTAAATCTGTTCAAAAGGTACTTTCTTCGTTCTAATTTTATTAGCGATAGAAGAAATACTTTTAGGTCGGTACAGAATACGGTATTTGATTTCTGTTTCTTCAAAGTTAGTTTCTAGAGGGCGAATGAATTCTTTGATATATTTCTGTCGCTCCGCATCGGTGTTGGCAAGTTTTTCAGTAATTTCCTTATAAAATTCAGCTTCTTGGATTTGCATGATGATATCCTGAAACTCCGTTTTAAGTTTATACAAACCCAGTCTATGGGCTAAAGGTGCATAGATATATTCCGTTTCAGCGGCAATTTTAAGTTGCTTATGTCTAGGCATAGCGCCTAGAGTTCTCATGTTATGCACTCTGTCTGCCATTTTAATAAGAACCACACGTACATCTTCAACAAGAGTGGAAATTACTTTCTTAAAATTTTCAGCTTGAGGACTCTCGGAATTGTTATACATTCCGTCGAGTTTGGTTAATCCGTCTACAATTTTAGTAATCTTTTCACCGAAGGCTTCACGGATTTGTTCTAAGGTATAAGGTGTATCTTCTACAACATCATGAAGAATGGCACAAATTACAGCAGTGGGACCAAGACCTATTTCTTGATAACAAATGCGAGCAACTTCTAAAGGGTGAAACAAGTAAGGTTCACCTGACTTACGTCTTTGTTTGGAGTGCCCATCATAAGCAATTTGGTATGCTTTTTCGAGTAATTCCAAATCATTACCAGTAAGAGAAGGTTCAACAACTCTTTTCAATTCATTAAAGACAGACTGGAGGTCCTCATGTTCAACTTTGCTTATGGCTGTTGAAGATACTGGCATTTATACAATTTAAATTTGGGGTAAAAATAGGGCTAATTATTCATTATTTTATTTTAACTCGAATTATAGCTTAGAAAATATATTGTGATTTGAACTACCAATGAAATAGAAGCAATGTCTACTTTTAATTAATTTACAAAACGAAGATTAAAATTCCTATTCAAAAGCTAATATTTAATGGGTAGTTCATTTCTTATTACTTAATATCTAAAGTAGAATAGGAGTCTGAGTATAATAAAGGATGAAATAAAAAGAAAGCAAGAAAGAATTTTGACAAGGAAAAGCTAGAGGGTATTGAAGATTTAGGTACTTTTGCGCGATGTTTGGTCCAGAGATAATATTTATAATTTTAGGAGGCTTAGTGGCGGGAGCTATTAATGCCCTTGCGGGATTTGGGTCTATAATTACTTTATACATTTTAATGGAGGTAATAGGATTGCCTCCTAGTATAGCGAATGGAACAAATAGGGTAAATGTTTTTGCAAATGCATTTGCATCAACAGCAGGCTATGCTCAGAATAAAAAGCTAAAGTTAAAAAGGACATGGCCAATTATTCCCATTGTGATAGGTGGTACGATATTAGGTTCATATTATGCTACCCAAATTAGTGATGAACATTTCCGTTTGATAGTAAGAGGATTGATAATTTTAGTGACTCTTTTACTTTTTTTAAATCCTCGGAGATGGATTGTAAATGAATCAGCAGATACAAAACTAAATTGGTGGATTTTATCGCCAATTTTTTTAGTCCTAGGATTTTATGCTGGCCTTATTCAGGTGGGCTCGGGTTTATTTATTTTAGCAGCTTTGGTTTTAATAGGTAAGCGAGAGTTATTTGAAGCTAATGCGATGAAGGTCTTCATTATATTTATTTATTCATTTTTTGTGATATATACATTTCATGTAAACGGATTGATCGACTGGAAGGCTGGTGTAATATTAGCCATATCTCAGGCAGTTGGTGCGTATGTGACTTCGAGATTTGCACCTAGAATGAAGGACGCAAATAAGTGGGCATATAGATTATTGATATTAGTGGTATTATTTATATTAGGGAGAGAGGTGTATACTATTTTTTGGGCTTAGGCCCAAAGGGTTTGTGCAAAAAATAAAGCTGAGCGGTATGTGTGGTGGGACTTTCAGGATTTAATAGCATTAAAATTATAGTTCAACTTTAAGTTCAAAGTTTATTATTCAATAAACTCATTTTTCTTAATTTTCATTAGTTAACGTGAATAATGGATAAGGAATTTTATCAGAAACCTTTTAAAGGGTTAGGATTGATTAAAAATTCAGAAGGATTTGCTATTACTATTTCGAAGAATTTCTAGGAAAATGATGACCCTTTAGAAGGTTTTATGAAATATTGACATTTCTACATCCATCTACATCGTTCGATTTCATTTACCTTAGCGCTGCTAAGGCAAACAAAATCAGCCTCGTATATGAATGTATCTCTGCCAACTGATTTTATTCCTTATCCATTATTCACGTTAGTTAAAAAATAATCCTTGTAGACATCTACAAAGGATTTTTAACAAATGAGAGAATTTTACTATTCAAAAAATAATGCTGAGAGTTAATTGTGGCGGGCTTTTCAGAATTTAATAGCATTAAAATTTAAATTTCCTTTTTAAAATCACTTCCCTAATCATCATCATTTTACAAACATTTATTTACTCCTATTTTAAATTTTGGCACGGTTTATGATTTTCTAGATGCATTATGGATTTAGAGAAAATTAATCGCAAACATTTTATGGAAACCGACATGTATTATCGTGTTGGCTACGGTCTTTCATCCAAATTAATTGATTTTAAAAATGGTATCATTTTCATAGAAGTGACCATGGGTAGAAAGTGGAATAAAACTTATAATGCAACAGCTCATGAATTAGCTTATTGCTGGAAAGAAACTCATAGCGAATTATCCAAAGCAATTGCCTGTAAGGTATTTATTATTGATACTAAAAAGAATCACTATAAACAAAGCCTTATCCATAGTGGAATTACACCTGGCTATGATGCCAAGAAAGGTGTGATTTTCTCAGAATATTACATGAATTAAAGAAAAATTGCTGTGTTTGTTGCAGCAACCTGATGGTGAA
This sequence comes from uncultured Saprospiraceae bacterium, assembly GCA_964607315.1. Lineage (GTDB taxonomy): Bacteria > Bacteroidota > Bacteroidia > Chitinophagales > Saprospiraceae > JAHDFB01. Next base: position 8,754 of record CAZSKA010000040.1, read on the forward strand.
AGCGAATTTTGAACCGTTCGCAATTCAACTTTTTGTTGAATATTAAAATGCCCTTTTACGAGGGCATTTTTTTTGCATTTTGCAACATCGAAAATATAGCTCATTACATATTCTTAATTAGATTAACAGAACTCTATATGTATGATCCATATCTTCTTTAATCAACATACTGATTGACTTTAGGATTTTATTTCCGAATGCACATTCTGTACATCTTTTCTTTAAACAATATTCTTTATATAGATGAATCAAAGCTTGGGTATCCATTGCGTTTTTGACTTTTATATTATGCTGTTTCCAACGCTTGATTATTTTATTAGATTCTGGTTTTAATTGGCTCATGAAATCCATTGCTCGTTCTACATATTTATCTTCACCCATATATTGACCATAGGCAAAAAGATAAGGAACTATGCTGTTTACTATGATATTAGCTTTAGCAGTGAAACCCAATTTCTTCTTTGAAAATTTTGTTTCTTTATCCCATAAATAATGCGTGTTCCAATATTCATTTATTTCAAGATCAAATAGACTAATGAGACCTTCTAATTCTGTTTCGTTTAGAATTCTCGCATGAAGATCTCTATGTTTATGGTATAGCGCGGCAAGAAAAGCGATTCTCAATGTAGGAAAAGAAGTCGGTCTCATTCTCGATAATTTCCACTCTACCCCATTCATACTTACAAGTTGATACTTTTCTTTTAGAAAAATATACTCTTCCTTCAATTTGGATGGATATTCGTCGGACCATTCTCCTAGTAGCATTCCTGCTTGTCCAAAAAATATTGCCTCCAATTGAAATCTATTATATCCATGTTTACTTATAAGTGAAATGGGTAAAGACTTTGCCAAGGAAGACATAGCGTCACTATTAACTGGCAAGCCCAAACCTCTTGCTAATGAAACAAATAATGCTTGACTCCAATTATTATTATTTTCCTCTAACTCTATTGCAATAGGATAACTTTTTGTCTCTAATCTTTCAATAAACATTCGATTCAACTGGAAGTAAAAAATTTCACTTTCAGAATCTTCTAACTCGTTTGAACAAGGTATATCATCAACTCGAGCGTGTAATTTCTCGTAACTTTCGATTACATGAAAGGGAATTCTGTCTTTTAATTCTATACAAGGAATTCTAGAACCATCTTGTCTATAAATAATCTGATCTTCTTCATAAACTACGTGTAAAATTACGTTCTGATATTTCATATCTGTCTCATGTTTATGTCTTATCCAATCACTGCTTAATACATGCATTTCAATATGTCCAAACCAATGAGACCTTTCAATAGAGATCATGCCCTCAAGAAAATCTGGTCCTGCATTTAGATTATAATGTCCAAATTTTCCAATCTCTATCTTTTTACCTTCTGTAGTAACTAAATGATTAAAGTCAAAATTTTTAGTCTTCCATACGTAGTGAATGAGTTCCTCTTTCATGCTTATTACACTTTTCTTATTAGTGTAACGAGGAGTGCAATTCGTTCCAAAATTTTAGAAGTATTTTTAAAAAAAATTTCAAACCATTATGGAATAAGGGTTTCAGAAGCAATAAAACGGACAATCACATTATGAAAATATTTAATATGACTATTTCTTTAGCTTACTTCGCCGTATACCATTTTAACAAACGGGCCGTTCATAAATGATTTTGGATTTATTTGGCTTTGTAGATTTATGCCATTTTTCATTTCTCCTTGTAATAACATTCGTGCACATTCACACATAGGAGCTGCAGTGGTTGACTGAATTGCTCTTAAAGTCTGTGACCCTATTTTCATAGGATAGATTTTAAGGACTTTGTCAATTGCACGTAGTCTTCCATCATCCGCCTTTCCTTTAACTCGGCAGTATATAATTATAAGGTCATTCTCTACTGTTGGAATTTGTTCCAGCATCATTTTTTCTAGAATTTTCTCTGGATTTGGAACATCTCCTATTTCTTCTAATTGAGTATTTACCCAATCGTAATGGCCAACATATCGAAGTGTTTTATAGTTAATGTTCCGAATTTTATTTTTGAAGGCTTCTGGAAAATCCGCAGCACCTCCAGAGGTGAAATCGTCCTCATACCTAAATCCTTGTAAGACTAGTTCTCTAGGTTCACTTAAAGAAGAGACTTTGGTGATTTTATTATTTTTAACAATGATAGCATCTTTCACATATTCAGTAGCAACACCAATAGGGCTCCAAGTAAAAGCGTAAAAGTGAGGAGCTGAAGCGTTTTCAGAAAGTGCTCCAACTTTCATCTCCATTAATTCAAGTTCATCATTTCCATATTTTTCTTGGAATTCTTGATAAAGATAATTGCCCAGGATATTTACAAATCCAGGCGCAACACCAGTTTGGAGAGCAAATCCTGTATCTGCATATTCAGCAATTTTCATTATTTCATTTGTCTCAGCGACATACTCAGTCAGATTTACATAATGTAAATGATGTTTCACACAAAATTTTGCCATTCTTGGAGCAACTGAACCAGGTAAACAATCTAGCAAAATATCACAGGTATCCAATACCTTTTCCCACTCAACACTCGAGCCATCCTTAGGCATCAATATTGTTTGAACATTCACACTTTGGGTACACCCATCCAAAATAAATTTAGAAGATTTCTCTAACGCTTTTTCACTAATATCTCCTAAGTATAAATTTACATCTAAAGCGGAGTTTTCAGCTAAAATCAACCCTACTGCTTGTCCAATCCCACCAGCTCCTGCAATTAAAATATTATGTTTACTCATTTTGCTATAATTTAACGTTGAATTTAAATTGATTTGCATGTGATTTAATCTATACAACGTTAATAAAATATTTGTTATAACAACTAACTGGAATATATTATTCATGTTAAATAATAATTCAACATGAATATTGGATAGATTTTTCTTTCTTTGTCAGTGATGTTTAAAACCAATGGAATAAGATTTAAGTATGAAGAAGGTCCTTCCTTTTTTTATCCCGACTTTTCATGTGAAAGTGGAGAAAGTCTTGTAATTCTTGGACAGTCGGGAGTAGGGAAAAGTACATTATTATATATTCTAGGAGGTTTACTCAATCCTTCTTCAGGGCAAGTTATTATTGATGATGTAGATTTATGTCAACTTCAAGGTGCTAAACTAGATGCTTTTAGAGGTCAACATATAGGTATTGTCTTCCAGAAATCTCATTTCATTTCATCGCTAAGTGTAAAGGAAAATTTAGAATTCACACGTAAACTATGTGGTCTTAAACCGGATAAAGCTCGAATCAAAAGGATATTGGATCGACTTGCAATTCCACATAAAACCGATAAATTTCCTGAACAATTAAGTCAAGGAGAGCAGCAAAGATTTTCTATTGCACGCGCCTTAGTAACAAACCCACGTTTGATCCTTGCAGATGAACCATCAAGTGCATTGGATGATAAAAATTGTGAATTGATGGTGAATTTACTTAAGGACCAAGCAGAACAGGATGGTTCTAGTTTAGTAATAGTCACCCATGATTTCAGACTTAGTAGCCTTTTTAGCAATAAAATAGAATTATCATGAATGTATTCTATATCAGTTGGAAAAGCATAAAAAAGAAAAGACTTTCGAGTTTCTTGAGTATTTTATTAATAGCTTTTGGAGTAGGCTTATTGTCACTTTTAATCCAGTTCAACAAGCAATTTTCTGAGCAATTTCAGAAGAATCAAGCAGGAATAGATCTAGTAGTAGGAGCAAAAGGAAGTCCTTTACAATTGATATTGAATTCCATGTTTCATATAGATGCTCCTACCGGTAATTTGAAAATAGAAGATGCTGCTTTTTTATTTAACCCAAAGAATCCGTATATAAAAACAGCCATTCCTCTTTCCATAGGAGATTCACATAAAACCTATAGAATCATAGGAACAACGAAAGAATTTCTCGATTTATACGATGCTAAAATAAAAGAAGGAACCCTTTGGGCCCAAGCCCTAGAAGTAGTAGTAGGATATGCAGTTGCTAAAGATTTAAACCTAAAAATAGGTGATACTTTTTTCTCTTCGCATGGATTCAATGAAGGTGATTTAAAACATGATGAAGGTGATCCGTTTAAGGTTGTTGGCATATTAGGACCATCCGGAACAGTAGCGGATAAAATAATCTTGACATCTAATAAATCAGTGTGGGTTGTTCACGGAGGCCATGACCATGATCAAGATCACGGAGAAGATGAGCACGAAGGGCACGAGCATGAAGAGCATGACCATAATCACGAAGGACATGAGCATGGAAATCACGAGCATGAACATGAAGATCACGAGCATGAGCATAATCATGAAGATGGGGCTTCCGCCCAAAGTGAACAATCTGCAAAAGCCGAAGCATTATCTGAAATAGAAGCATTGTTACTGGAAAAAGACAAAGAAATAACATCAGTGATAGTAAAATTTCATTCGGACAAAAAGCGCTCAATTCCTGTTATTAATATGCCACGTAATATTAATGAGAACACACCTGTCATGGCTACTGCTCCAAGTTATGAATTAAACAAATTACTAGCTAATGTAGGCGCGGCTCTGAAATCATTGTCATATTTAGCTATAATAATTGCAATTATAAGTGCGCTTAGCATTTTTGTTTCATTGTTTAATAATCTGAAGGAAAGGCAATATGAATTAGCTATGATGCGAGTAAGCGGTGGTAGTCCTAGTTTACTTGCAAGTTATATTTTATGTGAAGCTTTGATTATAGGATTTATAGGTTTTGTAGTAGGAATCATTTTAGCACATATTGGTGTATATCTTCTTTCTACTTTGTTGAATGAGCAATTTCATTACAGCCTAAAAGGCATGCTCTTCTACAAGGAAGAATTATATCTTGGTATAGCGACATTAATTATCAGTCTAATCGCAGCAATTATTCCAGCATGGAAGGCCTATAGAACCGATATTATCAAGTCTCTTCAGTAGATCTTTTTCTGGCGTCAAGCCATTTCCCCCATTTTTCAAAGATCAAATAGAACAAGCTAATATTTATAAAGCCAAAAACTAAAAACCCAATTAAATAATAAGGCCAAGATCCAACCAACAGAGGATTTGGAGCCAATGGTGGTGCACAAAGAAATATATAATTTCCTTGTACGAAATAATTTATAATTCCCACTGCACATAGAATTGTAATTCCTAAGATAAAGGTATAAAGCCAAGCAAATTTCTTAACACGTCGGTCCTGTACATAAAATAGATAAAGAGGAATTAAGAGGATAGACGTATGACTCATATAATATTCAATAGTAGAATAGGTGGTGACGGGAATTTCAAATTGAGGAGTCAAAATAGCTTGTAAAGCACCTGCCATGCCAAGAAGTAGAATGAATTCAAAAATTCGTTGATTAAATTTTATAAGGATAATTGCACCTAAGATTTTAGAAATACCACAAAGTTGAAGTGGTAAGGAAACATCGGGAGTCCAATTATTTGTAAAAATGAAATAGACCTGCCAACTGAAGATAAGAAAGAATGCAATTGCGGCTAGTGCATTAGCAAAAAATCTCTTGTTTTTATCTTCTTGTCTTCGCATAAAGACGAGGACTGCTGTAATGAAAATTACAACTAGAATAGAATAGATCCACCATTCAGTGGAAAATGTTTTAATAATTAGATTACTATCCATTAAGATTAGTGTAATTGATTGTCGAGTTTTCTACCCCACCAGGAAAAAAGCAGAAAAAACAATGAAATATTCATAAACCCAAAAACTAAAAATCCTGAAAGATAAAATGGCCAAGGTCCAATCAAAAGTGGATTATCTACTTCGGGTCTTGTGCACAAATAGATATAATTACTATTTAAAAAGTGATTGATTACTCCTACTATAGACAAGAGTATAATTCCAATAAGAAAGCTTTTCCACCACGCGTTTTTACGAACTCTATGACCTTGAACATGTAATAAGTAAAGAGGCATAAGGATAATCATAGCATGACTCATATAATATTCAAGCAATGCAAAAGTGCTAACAGGTATTTCTAGTTGGGGTGTAAAAATAGACTGTAAAGCACCTCCTATACCAAGAAGTAAAACAAATTCAAAAATACTTTGATTAAATTTCAATAGAATTATAGCTCCTAGGATTTTTGAAATACTGCATAAATGGAGGGGTAAAGAAGCGGAAGCAGTCCAAGAATTACTAAAAATAAAATATGCTTGGAGTGAAAAGACTAATATGAAAGCAAAAATAGAAAGAACGATAGCAAAACTATTTTTAATAACTTCTTTTTGTTTCCCGAAAAAATAGAGAATTGTAACTAAGCTAAAAAAGACAATAGTTGTATAAACCCACCAATCTTTGGAAAATGTTGGGATTGTATGAAATTCGTTCATTCGGAGTAAAAGTTAAGAATATCCTGTAATAATCGGAATTTTTAATAGCAAAGGCAACGGAAATGAAAAATAAAGTATCTTGAATATAGATTGAGTAATAGAAAATGACAAGTTATAAAGGGATTTACTTGTCATTTTCTTTTTTTATGGGTGTGAGGAAATTTAATCATGTAGGTGAGGAAGAGGTTAAGTAAGGGTGGGAATAGAAGGGTGTGATTGATAAATTTTAGTGTTATTAAATCCCTAAACTAGCATTATACTTAACTTACAGCAATATTTTTTGCACGAAGAACTATCCAAATTTTGGGTTCAACCCAAAGAAAAAGTAAGCTAAAGTACATTCCATCAAACTACGTTTCCAAACCTATCAATTAAAAAATTAACTATTTTTTTCTGGCTACGCATCATTTTTGTAATCTTCTCTATCATAATTATGAACAGGATGAAAATACATAACACACTTTATTAAAATAAATTAGTAGTTTATAGTTAGACTGGGAGCAGTGGGTAGAGTCCACTTCTCCCCTTTTTTTATTGTATTCACAATAAATTTCTTCTAAGTTTGGTTAATTCTACAACTAAACTCATTTCTATAGAAAATTATATACATTTTAGGAGTTCATGCTCTAATCCAAAAAAAATCTATTAAGATGAGAAATGTATGTATTATTCTTTCCGTTCTTTTTATAGCTTCTCTTTCACATGCACAATGTTTAGAAGGTAACTGCAATAATGGTTTTGGAGTTTACAAGTTTCAAGATGGCAGTATGTATCGCGGCAATTTTTCAAAGGGTCAATTTCAAGGGTATGGTAAAATAAAGTATGCAAATGGCAATGTATACGAAGGTGATTGGAATGAGGATTTGAAATGGGGTCGAGGTACGATGAGTTTTACCAATGGAGATGCTTATGCAGGGAATTTCAAAGAAGATAAATTTTGGGGAAAAGGGATATATAGATATCATACTGGAGATAAATATGATGGAACTTGGCTAAACGGAGTAGCTCATGGAAAGGGTATTTATATGTTTTCAGATAATGAAAAATATGATGGAGCCTTTTTTAAAGGAAAATTCGAGGGAGTTGGTGCTTTTTATTATGCAGATGGTTCAGTGTTTATAGGAAATTGGAAAGATAATAAGCGGAATGGAGAAGGTAAGTTACATTATAAAGATGGTCGAAAAATAGCAGGTGTTTGGGAAAATGACCAGATGATTGACAAGACTGCGGGTTTAAATCAGCAGAAAGAAGAAGTAAAAGAAGAAAGCTATGTAAGTAATCCGAGCATTAAGAAAAGATACTGGAAGGATTGTAATAATTCGCATTGCCATAATGAAAGTGGTGAACTTAATTATCAGGATGGATCGCAATGGCAAGGAGAATTTATTAACGGCGAACCACATGGTGAGGGGGTTTTAAAATATGCCAATGGGAATCGATATGAAGGTGAGATTATGAATCATGCACCCAATGGAGATGGGATAATGTACTTTGCGGATGGACAAGTTATTGGCGCTACATGGAATGATGGTTACCCAATAAAGCAGAATCAAAAAATAGAACAAGCTCCAATAAGAAATGAAATAGAAGTTGACAAAGATGATGAGGTGAAAATTTGGGCGGTTATAGTTGGTGTTTCATCTTATGCGCATCTCCCTTCATTAAAATATACTGACGATGATGCTTATCAGATTTATGCTTTTCTAAAAAGTCCTGAAGGAGGTGCATTACCCAATGAGCAAATTCGTTTATTGATTGATGAAAATGCCACTAGACAGAATATTTTGGCAGGAATGAATGATGTATTATTAAAGGCAGATGAGAATGATGTGGTTTTAATGTACTATAGTGGTCATGGTTTACCAGGTATGTTTTTCCCAATAGATTTCGATGGGTATAACAACAATTTGAGTCATCATGAGGTAATGGAAGTTTTTAATAATTCGAATGCAAAACACAAATTATGTATTGTAGATGCATGTCATTCAGGAAGTCTTCTTTCAAGTAGGTCTCCTTTCAATCAGCAATTAAAGGAATTTTATAAAGAATATGAGGAAAAGAAGGGAGGAACGGCAATGATAATGTCTAGTAAATCTGAAGAAGTTTCCTTAGAATCTAGTGGTTTAAGACAAGGAATTTTCAGTCATTTTTTGATTAGAGGCTTGAATGGAGAGGCAGATACAAATGGCAATAATACTGTAACAATAGATGAGCTTTTCCATTTTGTTTCAAAAGGAGTAAGAGACTATACGCGAAATGCTCAACAACCTACGATTGCAGGAAATTATGATGGGAATATACCTATCAGTATAGTTAGAAAGAAGTAATTAATTTTTAATTCTTCCCCAAATACTATTGACTTTATTGTCCAATCTAACGGCCAGGTTATAGCAATTATGTAAAGGATTATCTAGAATTTCATTCAGTATTTTATGAAATTCTGGGTCATTCCTACCATTCTTAAGATAAAGTATTAGTCCCTTTGTGTATTGCATATTTTCCTTAGCAATAGGGAAATCAGCTTTTATTTCCTCCAAATTCTTTAATGCTTGATCGAATTTTTTCTCAGCAATTAGAATATTTATTTGTTTCATTGGTTGGATATAGCCAAATTCAATAAGTGTATCAATTTCCACATCATTGCTTCTAACTACTTGAGATTTTTCTTTTACGATAAGATCTTGAGCTATCATTTCTTTATCAATCTTAGTTAGTCTGATAAAAATAGAAGCTAAAATCACAAGTAATCCTCCTATAATAGCTGCAATAATCCATTTTTTATTGAAGGTAGAAGTTTGTCTCTTTGGAGGAAGATTATTTTCTTCAACTTCATCCATCATATTGCGAATTTCTAATTCTTCATCAGCTTGTACGATGGACTTTGCTAATTTTATTTGATTAAAAACTTTTCTAAGTTCAGAATCATTTTGGAGTCGAGATTCAACTTCAATGTTTTGGGTTGGCCCCAAAATTCCATCGAAATAATCCTCCAATAATTGAAGATCGATATCATTCATAGCTAAAGTCTTTAAGGTGAGGAAAAACAGGAATCAGTTCAATAAGTTTTTTAAGGCAACGGTGTTTTTTTTGCCTTGCTCTTGAGTCGGAGGAGAGATCTAATTTACTAGCAATTTCTTGAAAGGAAAAGTCATTAGCCCAGAGTCTTAGGACTCTTTTACAAATAGGATCTAGTTGACTTAATATGTCTTTTAGTGCCTTTTTGGTTTCATTATCGATGATAGTTTTTGATAGAGAGTCTGAATAGCCATATTTATTAGAGTCTTCCATGGCTATTTCTTCGGTTTTCAGTCTTCTAGAGTGGTTTTGAATTAGGTTCTTTGCTATACTAGTAATATAAACATTCACATCTTTTGGAAGTGGAAAGTTTTTGTTTTTAGCCTTTTGGATAAAAGTTACGAATGCGTCTTGCAAGAAATCTTTTACAAGAGTAGATGGGATATTGAATTCCGATGAATACTTTGCGATATAATTTTTATACTGATAATTCTCGTACAATTCCTTCATAGCTAGACTAGCATTAGGTCCTCCATTTTGTAAATCTTTGATTAACCTTTCTTGCTTGGCAGTATTGTAGAGTGCTGAATTTGGCACGAAGAAAGTAGTTTAGAAATTATGAATTTGGTTTAATAAACAGCTCCAAATAAACAAACCAAAGATAAATTAAAAAGCTAGAACTAGGAAATTGTTGGTGATGATTTTAGGATTAGAGTGGATATAAGATTTAATGCTATTAAACTCTGAAAGTTAGTAAATATAGTATATACAGCCTGATTTTTTGTACGTAATTAATTGAAATTTCATGTTATTTTAAATGATTTTAAAAAATTAGGTGAAAGAAATCTTCAGTTCGTTTCTAGGCATCGAATAACTAGTTATGAACCTCTTGTAAGTAGATAAAGATTAGTTATAAAATAGCTATAGAAGCCATATTCTATTTTTTTGAATTAAAAATTAATAATCCCTTGTATAGGGTCGAAGCAATTATGTTTCGGCCTTTTTTATTTTTTGGATTACAGTAAAGGTGAATTTATATTTTTAATGCTATTAAATCATGAAAGCTAATAATCATAGTATTTTGAATGATTTTTTTTGCATAAATTTGGAAGAGCTTTGTGGTTAAACCCAAAAAAATTAACCCTAATTAATAAGAAACCAATGTATCGAATAACAACCATCGCAATTTTCATTATTTCCGGACTTTGGGCTCAAGCCCAAAATAAAAAAATGAATTTTGATCTAACTTTCAACGGGTATACCGATTTTTATTACTCTCAGTTCAATAATAACTTAACTGACATTCAACCATTAACTACTGTAGGCGCAGTACCTGGAATATTTAGGAACAACATCTCTGCTTTAGGAGTTAGTTTTAAGAATAAATACATCAGAAGTCAGTTCACTGCTCATTCTGGTAATATAGTGAATGCAACATGGGATAGTCAATTATCTGTTATTCAAGAAGCAAATATTGGGCTTCATTTATTTGAAGACTTTTATATAGATGTAGGGTATTTTACTACTCATATTGGTATGGAAAGTTTCATGCCTAAGAATAATTTACTGAGTTCAACATCTATAATAACATTCAATGAACCCTTTTATCAAAGGGGAATAAGAGCTCAATATGAAGGCATTAAGAATTTTGATTTTCAACTATGGTTGCTAGATGGTTATAATTTATTTAGAGATAATAATGATTCAAAATCAATAGGGATGTTAATTTCTTATGAGAAGAATAATTTTAAAGTCAGTTATAGTAATATACTCGGAGTGGAACCGACTATTCTTAACAATGATGCATTTAGAACGTATCACAATGCATACATAAATTATGAATTCTTAAATAATATATTTGAAATTAATAGTAGCATTGATATTGGGACACAAGCTGGGTTAGAGGATTCAGCATCAAAATTAATGATAGCTTTTATAAATACTTTCAGAGTAAATATAACTGATCGAATTAGTGCAACCATTAGGCATGAATCTCAAAACGATAGTGCAGGCGTATTGACAGGAGTAGGTTTTACTGAGTCAAGTTTAGAAGGAATAAACATGTCTGGTCTTACTTATGGAATAGGATATGAATTAGGGGATTCATTTTATTTTAGATATGAAACACGGACATTAAGACAAAGGGAGAATTCCGTACAAATCTTTGATAATACTGATTCAAGAACCGAGCATTTGGTGACAATAGGTCTAATGTTCGAAGCAAAAATTAAAAATAAAACAAATTAAAAAATAAAAATATATTATTTTTTGTAGTGTTATCTTATTGACTATCAATACAATTGTCGTTAAAGCGATGTTAACTTTTTGTTGAACCCTTGCATTTACGAGTAAATGCAATTATATTTGATGTACGAGTATATCAACTCGATTTTAATAATCTAAAAATTACGCTTATAGTTTAAAAGTCTACACTGAATTTAATTTTATAATTACTCACCAAAATAGTGTAGATATGAGCGTATCAATCTTAGCAAAAAAAGAAGATAGAGAATTGATTAATGATTACCTAGCAGGTAATGATAAGTCTTTTGAGGTTTTACTAAATAGACATAGGGAAAAAATTTATACTTCCATCTATCTATTTGTAAAAGATAGAAATCAGGCGGAAGATATATTCCAGGATGTTTTCATCAAGATTATAGATACTTTAAGGAAAGGAAAGTACAATCACGAAGGTAAATTCCTTCAGTGGGCTATGCGTATTTCATATAACATGTGTGTTGACAATTTTAGAAGATCTAAAAGAAGAACAAAGGTATCAGCGACTGAGACATTTGACATTTTTGATGTTTTAGAAAGTGAAGACGATAACATGGAGACAACTATGATAAAGTCTCAAATGCATGAGAAGTTGAGATTTTTAGTAGATCAGTTACCCGAAGAACAAAGAGAGGTGGTGATTTTAAGACATTATGCAGACATGAGTTTTAAAGAAATTTCACAATTAACAAGAGTAAGTATTAATACAGCCTTAGGAAGAATGCGATATGCATTGATAAATATGAGAAAAATGATAGGTGATAAGGAGTTATTGTTGAAGTAAAAAAGATAAATTTTGCAATTGATAAAAAGCCATTTGAAGTAATTTCGGGTGGCTTTTTGCTTTTTTGCTCAAATATTAGTGTAATACCAATTTAACTCCATAATGTCGCATTTCTTTTTACTTAATCTTTCAATT
>CAZSKA010000041.1:0-20821 GCA_964607315.1 uncultured Saprospiraceae bacterium
GAAAAATTAAGTATCAAAATTTTATACGACATTTTGAAATTAAATTGGTATAAGTTTGTTTTTAAAGAGCATTTTATTATTGAACCTAATTTAATTAATACAATAAGTACAAATATTGGCAAAGGTGCTTTTGAATTTGGGATAATGAGTGCAGGTTATTTTACTCTTCAATTAAAAACAGGATATCGCTTTTAACCCACTTTATGTTATAGAAAATCTATTACGACCTGAAATGCCTTCGAATTAAAAGCTTCGCCAACTTTTGCTCAATTACAATAGTGTTGATTAGCACTGAGGCGTCACAAGTAATGATACCATTAAATTTGGCATAATATCTATATTGCGGATAAATTCATCTTAAAATCCGTGATTGATTCATTACACCCTCTCCTCTACATGATACTTATTCCTTCCAGGCGAATTTCTAGAAATCAGCTCGCCTAGAAAGCCTGCTAAAAAGAGCATAGTACCTAATATGATACAAGTTAAGGCTATATAGAAAAATGGATTGTCAGTCACTAAAATCTTTTTCACACCATTTCGTAGAGAAAGTAATTTTACTATTCCTATATACATAGCACTAAAGGTTCCTAATCCAAAAAGAATAGTACCCAAAGCACCGAAAAAATGCATAGGACGTTTGCCAAATTTTCCAATAAAAAAGATGGAAAGTAAATCTAAGAAGCCATTAATAAATCTTGATAAACCAAATTTTGTAGTACCGTATTTACGTGCTTGGTGCTGAACAACTTTTTCTCCTATTTTGGTGAATCCAGCCCACTTTGCTATTACTGGAACATAACGATGCATTTCTCCATAAACCTCTATACTTTTTACAACATTATTAGTATATGCTTTAAGGCCACAATTGAAATCATTCAATTCTATACCACTCATTTTTCTAGTGGCCGCATTGAATAATTTAGTCGGAATAGTTTTAGTGATAGGGTCATATCTTTTTTGCTTCCAACCACTTACCAAATCATATTTTTCTGCAGTGATTAGTCGATATAACTCTGGAATTTCATCAGGCGAATCTTGCAAATCTGCATCCATTGTTATTACAACTTCACCATTACATTCCTGAAATGCTTGATTCAATGCTGCAGACTTTCCATAATTCCGTCTAAATTTTATTCCACGAACATTATTGTTTTTTTGGCTTAAGCCCAAAATTACTTTCCAACTAGAATCTGTACTTCCGTCATCTACAAAAAGGATTTCATAGCTAAAGTTATTTTCATTCATAACTTTTACAATCCAGTCATGTAATTCCGGAAGCGATTCTTCTTCATTCAGTAGTGGAATGACAACAGAAATATTCATGCCTTATTTGTTTTTTAATACGATCGCAATAATACCACCACCCAAAGCTAAAAATAAACCCCAAATAATATTTAAAATTATCCGCATAACAACTGTAAAAGTTGTTGTTTTAAAATCTAGATCTTGAATTTTGGTTTGTAGTGCATTTACATCCTGTTCTGCTCCACCAAGATTTGACATGACTTGCATTGTTGCCTCTTTTGCCTCAGTGTCAATGATGTCCGCATATCCTGCGTCTAAATTATAGTGTATAAAGAATAAAACTAAAGCTAGAGAAACACCTGTAGCATACGTAATAAAACTAAAAAGTAAACCTTCTCCAAATCCTATATTATATTCCTTTTTCTTATTAACCTGATGAACATTTAAGAACGCAAAAACCAAACTTAGAACCGTAAATAATGGAATGGTAAAAAGTGCTTTAGAAAATAAAGATGGTTGAATAAAGTACGTTATCCCATAAACCACTATCAGAGTAAAGGTGAAAATCAATCCGTTCTTTAAAGCAATAAACATTTAATTCTTCTTTATTATCGCAGCTGCTAAGAGTGCAATTAAGGCACCTGGGAATATCAAGTTTACTAGTAATCCTAATGCAAATTGTCCTATACCAAGTTCAAAATTTTGATTCATAACCTCTTCCATAGCAGTATCAAAATCGTTTCCTTTAATATTCATGAATTCTGCCATTTTTTCCATTGCCGCAACAGCTTGTTCTTTCGATGCTTGCATTACTAAATCATTATAATCTTGATCTAGTTTTAAATGAACAAAAGTTAGAATCATATATGTTGAAAGACCTATTGCAATTGTCCCAAAACCGGTCGCAAATGCTTCGCCAAAAGATATGCTTCCATCTCTATTTGTCTTATCTTCAATAATTGCTTTTCTGACAAAGAAGATTCCTGCTGCTATTGGTAATATAAATGAGAGAATAGGATTAATATTTAATGCTGGATTGATAAAATAAAACAAGACATAGAATACAAGTAATACTCCAGCCATTAGCATTCCATTTTTGAATACGATATTCATAATATTAAATTTAAGTGAGCGAAATATGATCTCCAAGAATCGTCCCTAAGACTCTTCCCTTCAATTTTCTACCAATATAAGGATTGTTCTTTGACTTTGACTGAATATTCGACGAGGAAACCTCAAAATCCAATGAAGGATCGAATATGCACAAATCTGCCCTTTCTCCCTCAGCTATTTTATTTGGGCGTAAGCCTAAAATCCTTCTTGGCCCATGTGCTAACTTATCTATTATCACATTTATTCCTAACTCATCTATGGTATAAGTTAATAAACTTGAAAAACATGTATCTAAGGTACTAGCACCAAAAGATGAACGGAAAAACTCTAAGTCTTTATGTTCTGGATCAACAGGTCTATGATTACTACTAATCGCATCTAACACTCCCATTTTTAATCCTTTGATCAAGCCTTTTCTATCTTCTTCAGATCGAAGTGGCGGGATAACTTTATAAGCAGGATTAAATTGCTCTAACTCCTTTACTGTATGAATAACATTCATCACAGGAACTGTTGCAAAAACTTTCCCATCGTCAATTCGTTTCTTCGATTTCTTTAATATTCCATAAGCCTGTTTCGAACTTATATTATGTACACAAATCTTAGAATCCGTATAATTCACAAGGTCTAAATCTCTCTTTAACATGATCGTCTCGGCTTCAGGTGGAATTCCTGGCAATCCTAATGAAACTGAAGTAGGAGATTCATGAATCATATGTGTACTTTGCAAAGCATTATCTCTTGGTTGCTGAATGATGATACCATCAAATGTCTTTACATATTCTAATGCCCTTAACAAAAGCCCTGTGTCTTGAATACTCTTTATTCCATCACTGAATGCTATAGCACCATACTCATGCATATCAATCATCTCAGCAATATTTTCTCCTTTAATTGATTTACTTACCGCGCCTATAGGATGGATATTCACTTTTTGATCTAAAAATGCCTCTTTCAAAAAACGAACTGCCGATTTGTTATCTGTCGTAGGCTGAAGATTAGGGAACGGAGCCAGATGTGTATAACCTCCTTTTCTTGCCGCCTCACTTACGTGTTCCAAAGTTTCTCTTTCTTCATATCCCGGCTCACCTATAAAAGTTCCTATATCTAGAAATCCTGCAGATACATGCAAGTTTGTAGAACTTATTTCCTTCGCTCTGGAATCTTCTATGGATTTCGCAATTTGAGTAATTACTCCTTTTTCAATCAGTATATCTCGTCTTTGACTTGTTTTTTCAGGTGTTACAATTTTAGCTTTTTTAATGAGATATCTCATGTACTATTTGTTTTGACTAGTTTTTCAAGAATCTTATAAGTAATTGTTCAATGAGTAAAAATACTAAACAGGCAATTAAGAAATACCTCCAAAGACTTTTTCCTGCCGCATTTTCTGAAATTATTCCTGTGAAATTAGCTTGTAAGGCATTGTCAAATATGTTGAAATTATTACCATATGTTGTCTTTAATTCATCTACACTAAAGTAGTCAGATATCGACTCTCTATTGTCATAATTAAAGGCAAAAGTTTCCTTAATTTCATTGTTTAACACTAAATCATAGAATCCTGCAACCTGAATTTGTTCTCCTACATCCAACATGTATTCTTTTCCTCTATTGAATTGTCCAGGTATAAATACAGATGGTCCATCTAAAGTGAAATTATCCTCTGATGATGCTTTCTTTTCTGTAGTAAAAAGTAGTCTATCTTTATTAATAGTGTTTGATAATTTTCCTGATGATGCAGAACTTAAAGCCATTTTGTAGACCATGGGAACAAAAATTTCTGCATTATTCACTAAGTCATTAATTTTGTTGTTCAAAGGAGCTGACGAAAGGTAAACATATCCATTACCAAATTTATTTTTCGTCAAAAATTCCGTGCCATCTTTATATTTTAATAAACTCACCCTCGGGCTTGTGGAAACAGTTTTTAAACTATAATTTCCACTTGTTTTTGGCAATCTTAGATTAGTCGCTTGTCTTTTTTCAAACACTCCATCAAAAACAAATTCATTCGTATTGATTGTTTTCACCTCATTATCTGTCTTTGTATATTCACCTAAATTACTAGCACGCAGAGTTGCTAACAGCGAATTATAACTCGATTTATTTCCACTTGACGATGGAAAGATTAGCACATTTCCTCCACTCTCTACATATTGTTTAATCTCATTTGTCATCCCAGATGAAACATTATTAATGTCATTTAATAAGATTAAGTCATAAGTCAAAAAGTCATCATATCTCACATTATTTACTGATGCGTTCGTGTGCTTAAAGTAAGGAAGAGACTTGAATGCGGCGTCAATGTACTTATTAGATCCGCCTTGATTGATAGAAAGAATATTTACTTCTTCATTGACATAAAAGCTGATAAAATGTTCGTCGTCGAAAACTATAGGAAAATCTGTAATTTTTAGGCTTCCTTTTTGCCAACCCGTTTTAGAAGGAGTGAAATTTGCCTTTATTAACAAAGATGCATTTTCTTCCAAGTCATAACTTCCCACAGGCTTTTCTCTTCCATCGATATTCATTGATAGTCGAATATTTTCAGCCTTCTCATTGCCGTGATTTCTTAGTCGAACACTGAGTTCGTTTACTTGATTTAGTATAGCAACTCCACTTTCTAAATATACTGAATCAATACTGACATTCGACTCTTTTATTGCTTGAAGAGGAATAAGACTAACATTTAATAAAGTATCATTTTGGATATCTTTGGCAATGTTTCTTTGAAAATCACTGATTAAATAAACAAATTTATTATCAAATCGCTCCGTCTTCATCGCTTGCTTCATCCGATCTATGACACGGTCTAGTTCACGAGTTGCTGGGCTTTTTTCTATTTCATCAATAAGTCCTCTTGCTTCTTCTTTTGAAACAAAGCGTTGATGTTTTCCTTCGAAATCAGAACTTAGTATTTGGATTTTATCGGTTTCATTATAGGCTTCTACGATCTCTATTGCCTTCTTTTTTGCACGCTGTAAAAGGGATTCGTCATCTGCTTCTGCACTCATGGAGAAGGAGTTGTCAATGTAGATAGAAACACCTTTTGTTCCACTTTTTACTTGTTTGTCAGAAGCGAGGAACGGTTGAGCAAATGCAAATATTAGCGCAGCAATTGCTAATAATCGCATGAACAAAATGAGTAAGTTCTTGATCTTATTTCGAGAACTCGTTTCTTGCTTGACTTCCTTAAGAAATCGAACATTAGAAAAATATACCTTTTTAAATCTTCTAAAATAAAATAGATGAATAATTATTGGTATAGCTAAAAGGGCAAGTGCCCAAAGAAGTCCTGGAAAAACAAATTGCATGTGGCAAAAGTAGGATAATTAATATTAATTTTCTCCAACAAAACAGTCATCTACTTTGAAAAGTATATTTGAAGGTGATATTTAACAATTTCTTATGGATTAAAAGCCCCATTAGCTTCACTTATTTGTTTTACTGGATTACATAACCCACTTTATGCAATAGAAAATCTATTACGACCATAAATAACTTTGAGAAATAAAGGCTGCGCCAACTTTTGTTCATTCACCAGTACTTGTGACGCCAAAGGCGGTATACCATTTAAAATTCAACTTTATAATGTCCCAATAGATTTTGTGAATTAATTTTTATTGTCCGAAGTTAACCCGCATTATACAATAGAAAATTTATTACGACCTGAAATAAAGGCTACGCAAACTTTTGTTCACTCATTATAGCGCAGACTAACGCTGTGCGTCACAGGTAATGATTCATTCTCAAAAGTCATTATTTCTTTGGCATTTCAAATCTTCCGCCTTCCAAAGTTTTGATTGTCGGACAGCATTACGAAGTTGTATTGCATAATGCGGGTTTGAAAAACGCAGGCATAACGGCGTTACGGCAAGGCTTTTCAACGAAGTAATAGAGAAATTAATTAAAAAGGTATGGGGTATTATGGAGTTAAATTTGTAAAATCTACTAAAAAGAAATAGCTAACCGGCATCACACCGATTAGCTATTTCTTTTGCATAAAGTTTTACTTTTAGCTTTTAAAACTTACGTTGTACTTCTTTTCCCACATAGCTTCCACTTCTTCTAAAGACTTTCCTTTGGTTTCAGGAATATACTTTCTCACAAAGAAAATGATAAACAAGATGAAGGCTGCGAATATGAAATAGGGCAAGGAATTATTCCAAAATCCTCCATTTACTTTCAATGCATTTGCAGAACTATCAACTACTGAAGGGAATGTTCCTGAAACAAATGCATTAGCTAACCACTGAGCAGCCACTGCTATTGACATTGCAACACTTCTTATATTATTAGGAAACATTTCCGACAACATCACCCATACAATTGGTCCCATTGACATGGCAAATGAACCAATAAATGTCAATACTCCTATTAAGCATAAAATTCCTTCGGTAGAACTGATTGACGGATTTCCAGCAGCGTTTATCGCAGAATAATCACTGGAGTAGAGCGTCCATCCCATCAGTAAAAATCCAAGTAACATTCCTATTCCTCCTATAGTAAGAAGTGGTTTTCTTCCTAGTTTGTCCACCGTAAACATCGCTATAAAGGTGAAAAGTAAATTCACACCTGCAAGTAATATTTGCTGTTTTAATACATCTTCTTCATTAAAACCTAGTGCAGACTCGAAAATATCAGCTCCATAATAAAGTACGGCATTTATTCCCGTGAATTGTTGTAAAGCTGATAAAACAGTACCAATCACTATAATGGCAAAAACACCTTTCGTGAAAACAGAAATCTTAGGTTTGCCTGTGTCTTCAACAAGGGATTCTTTGATGCCATTGAACTCCGATGTGACTACAGCTTCATCCCCATGGATCTTTCTTAATACATCTTTTGCTTCATCGTCTCTACCTTTTAATGCCAACCATCTTGGACTTTTTGGTGCTAAGAACATCATACCTAGGAATAATACACATGGTATCAACTCAGACCAAAACATATATCTCCAGCCAGTATCTAATTTTTCAGCCTCCGTCATTCCTTCACCTATGAAATAGGTTGCTAAAAAGACCACGAAAAAACCCACCACAATAGCTAGTTGATAGTACGTCACTAAAGTTCCTCTTTTCTCAGCAGGAGCTATTTCCGCAATATAAGTAGGCGCATTCATCGATGCTAAACCGACACCTATTCCTCCTAATATTCTAAATATGATGAGTAAGCTAAATTGATCTTCTGTAGGGATTCCTGATCCCCAAGCTGAAATCGTAAATAAGATAGCTGCTACGATTAATGACCATTTTCGCCCAATTGCAGAACTGATAACGCCGGAACCCACAGCACCTATAACACATCCAATAAGTGCAGAAGAAACGGCCCATCCTTTTGCAGCTGCGCTTAAGTCAAAGAATTTTGTAAAGTAAAATTGCGTTCCATTTATCACTCCCGTATCATAACCAAATAATAATCCACCTAGCGATGCCGCTATTGTGATCATCAATAAAAAGCCAGTATTTTGTTTCATTGTAATTTTATTTTTGTAAAATTAAAAGTAGGAAAAACAATCGAATTGAAAAATATTGTTCAAGTTTTCTCTTAACATTCGAGTGAATTAGAACATAGAGATGCATCGAGAATTCATCGTATTCTCATAGAGAGATCCCTATTTTTACCAGCTTCTCTCTTTATGTTCTTACTCTTTTTAAACAGTCTTTAAATAATACTTTCTAAAGTTTATCTTTGCGCTTCAATAAGGTAAAAGTAATTGAGTTACAAACTAAAGGAAATATATTATACCCTACAAGGTGAAGGGTTTTATACAGGCCACGCTGCTGTATTCGCTCGTTTCACTGGTTGTAATCTATGGTCGGGAAGGGAAGAAGATCGACATAAAGCAATTTGCCAATTCTGTGACACAGATTTTGTTGGGACAGATGGTGAACTGGGTGGCAAATACGCTGCACAAGAATTAGTTGAAACTATTCGTTCCTTATGGCCATCAGATGAACAATGTTTTGTGGTTTTTACAGGGGGTGAACCAGGCTTGCAACTTGATGAAAAATTAGTAGAAGAATTACATAAACAGAATTGTTTTATTGCAATTGAAACAAATGGAACGGTGAAATTGCCTAATGGAATTGACTGGGTTTGTGTTAGCCCTAAAGCAAATTCTGACATCATACTCAAAAAAGGTAATGAACTAAAATTGGTTTTCCCTCAACCAACGATGATGCCTAAAGATTGTAAAGACTGGGGATTTGACCACTTTTATCTTCAACCCATGGATAGTGAAGAAGTAGAAGATCATACGAAACAAGCTATAAAATATATCAGATCATATCCGCAATGGAAATTATCCATTCAGACACACAAGATTTTAGGGATTTTATAGGTTAATAAAAGTAATGAAGCAAGATATACTTAAAGATATTTTAGAGCATAATGAAGTAACACAGCAGCTTCTGAACAATCAACAGTTGATTGACACTGTTAGTATGCTAGTTGATGAGCTCGTGGATATGTTTAAAGGTGATAGAAAGCTCTTACTCTGCGGCAATGGAGGTTCTGCTGCCGATGCCCAACATCTTGCCGCTGAATTTTCAGGTAGATTTCGTCTAAACAGGAAACCACTTGATGCAGAGGCATTGCATGTAAATACCTCATACATTACCGCTGTAGGTAATGATTATGATTTTCAAGTCATTTACGAGAGAGCGCTAGAGGCAAAGGGTCGAAAAGGAGATATGCTATTTGCATTTTCCACCTCAGGGAATTCTGAAAACATATTGAGAGCTTGTAAAAAAGCTAAAGAGATGGGGGTAAAATGTGTTGGTTTTACAGGTAGTCAAAATTGTAAAATGGATGAATTAACTGATGTCTTAATCAAAATTCCTTCTTCTAATACTCCACGCATACAAGAAGCAACTATGTTACTCGGTCATATCATTTGTGAAAAAGTAGAACAAATTTTATTTGCAAAGTAAGTTAGATATAGGACCTGATTGGACGCTTTTTCTCGATAGAGATGGAACGATAAACAAGCGTACAGAGGGATATGTGAAATCCTGGGATGAGTTTTCTTTTATTGAGGGTGTCCCCAAAGCGATAGCCGAATGTTCCGATATTTTTGGGCGCCTCATCATCGTTACGAACCAGCAGGGAATTGGCAAAGAATTAATGACGCATGAAGATCTAGAGGATATACATTCCAAAATGATTGATGTTATAGAATACTTTGGGGGAAGGATTGATAACATATATTATGAACCTAGTCTTGCAGTGTATGAAGCCTTTGGGCGTAAGCCTAATCCAGGAATGGCACATACAGCAAAAAAGGATTTTCCAGACATCGATTTTAAAAAATCAATCATGGTCGGTGATACACTGAGTGATATGCAGTTCGGCAAAGCTGTAGGAATGAAAACGGTATGGTTGCGAAATGAATGGGAAATAAAGAATTATCTAAGTATAGAAGAATTTGCCGATTATGAGATTTCTCACTTAAGCGAACTTGCTCATAAAATCAAAAAGTTATGATTTTTTGACTTTAGTTCTTACGAGGAGCTAATGGTAGAAGTCACCTTTCTAAATCGTAAAAATGTGCCTTTTAAATTGGATAAAAAACATCCCCATTAATATAATTGTTTAGTATATTTACCTTAGTTAAAAGCAATATAATCTTTAGGCTTAAAAGCCTACTAAAAAAAGTTATATCATTTTATAGATCCCCTAGTAACTTAGATGCAAATATTTTCGTTATTAAATGGTATAGCACAAACCAATTATGACTAGTTATGAAATCGAATTTATTGATTATTCTAAGTGTGTTTTTCCTAAGTTTTTGGGCTCAAGCCCAAAATGATCAAGGATTTTTCGAAGTGACTTTTGATGAATTTTCACCTCCGGAAAAGGATTTGATAATGTCTTTTGAGGGAAAAGAGCCAATGCCTTTTTTAGCAACAGATATAAAAGGAGTAGAGCATTATTTAAAGAACTATCAAGGGAAGGTGGTTTTTGTGTATTTCTGGAATGGAGAATGTGCAACATGCCTTTCACAAGTCAGCTCACTGAATCTCCTTAATTCAGAGGAAAAAGATAGATTACAAATCATCAGCTTTGCCGATGAAGCTAAAGCTGATGCAACCTTACTCGCCGAACAAAATGGCGTAGAGTTTCCAGTGCTAACAAATGGTAAATTACTCGGTGAAGCTGCTTATGGAATAGAACTCGGTTACCCTAGATTGTTCGCTATCGACGTGGATGGCAAGGTAACAACAGTCATTCCACAAAGAGCTTTAGAGGGAAAGTCCGATATATATCTTCAGCTAAAAGAGTTACTTGATAAAGTAGCCAATAAATAATTTCTGTCTTTTAATCTTTTTATAACACATTTCTATTGTGTGAGAGTAAATTGAATGTCTACATTTGTGGCATTATTTTACAATTGCCTTTTATTCGATTATTGATAATTGATAAAGGGATCAAACCAATACAAATGAAACATATTTTTATATTTTTCTTCATCTGTTTATTCACATTTTCATTGAATGCTCAAGATGAAAGACCAAGATTCCCAAAAGTTGATGCCAGTGTAATGGATATGGAATACTTCCCAAGTAGGGTAAGTTTCAGAAATTTTCTATCTGGAGATGAAAGAAATCTTCAACCGAAAACTCGAGTAATTTATAGTAGACCAACAAAGAAAGGTCGTACTATTTTCGGTGATTTAGTACCTTATGGACAAAGATGGAGACTTGGAGCAAATGAAGCTACAAGAATTACTTTTTATCAAAGTGTTGCTATAGGAGATTATGTAGTTTCACCAGGTGAATACACAATGTCAGCTGATGTGAACAAAGAAAACTGGACAGTTCATTTCAGTACTCAAAGCGGAATATGGGGAGCAGCTAATATGGATGAATCTTTAGTTGTAGCAAGCATTACTGTTCCAGTTACAGAAAGTAAAGCAGATCTAGAAGCGTTTTCTATGGGATACAGAGAAATCGATGAAAACATGATTCACCTTACTATGCAATGGGAAAAAACTTTAGTAGAAGTACCAGTAGGTCTTAATCCTGCTATTTTTGCTTCTGTCGATAAGTCGCCAATGGATCAAGTAACTTATCCATCAAAAGCTGCTTATGTAAATTATCTAAAAGGTGATGAAGTAAATCTTAAGCCTAAGATGACAGTTCTTTACAGTCGTCCATATAAAAATGGAAGAGATATTTTCGGTGATTTACATAGCTCTGGGCTATGGAGATTAGGTGCAAATCAATCAACTGAGGTTGTTTTTATGCAAGATGTAAAGGTTAACGGGAAAGATCTTAAAAGAGGTAAATACGTACTTTTCGCTGATATCAAAGGTAGCAGCTGGGATTTGATTTTTAGCAAAGATTATCCTTCTGCTGGGCCATATGATAGAGATGAAGAAAAAGATGCTCTTAGAGTAAATGTTCCTGCAGGAAAGCATAACGAAGTAGTGGAGAACCTTACTATAGTTGCTGAAGAAAAAGAGAATAATCTTGTTCACTTAGTAATTGTGTGGGATCAAACTATTATTGAATTACCTATTCAGTTCTAATCAATCGAATTGAAAGGAATTTTAATAAATATATACATCAAACTGCTTGGGTTTTGGCTGAATGTATTAGCCATTATTCATCCGAAATATGCAGCCAAGAAAGGATTTAGGATTTTCTGTAAACCTCAGCGAATTAAGTTGACGGAGCGACAGAAGGAGTTTATGCGTACTGCTGAATTAAGTACAATGAAAAAAGATGAATATCCTGATATCCAAGTCTATAAATGGGGAAATGGATCAAAGCGTGTTCTCTTTCTCCACGGCTGGCAATCGCATAGTTTTCGATGGATAAAATACATCCTAAAACTCAAGCAGCTTGATTATACCATTTATGCATTTGATGCACCAGCCTCAGGATACTCCAAAGGGGAAGAACTTAGCGTGCCGTTTTACGGCGAAGTACTACATGAATTTCTGAATCAATATGGGAAAATGGATTATGCCGTAGGACATTCACTCGGAGCTTTTACCTTATTCCTTTATCAAAAGGATTTTAATCCTCAGGCTTTCGATAAGTTGGTCAGCATAGCGTGTCCAGGTCGAGCGATGGATTTTGTAGATTTATATGTCGATGCATTGAAATTAAGTAAGAAATCTGTAAAATTAATAACAGACATCTTTGTTTCTCGATTTAAAGATCCTTCTTTTTATCACATTGAGAATTTTACTTCGGATATAAGTATTCCGGGGTTATACATACATGATAGAGGAGATAAAGAAGTTCCCTTTTCATATACCAAAGTCCTAGAAAAAAACTGGTCACAAGCCGAAAAAATGTATACGGAAGGTTTAGGTCATAAAATGAGATCACCGGAAGTAGTGGATAGGGTAGTGGGGTATTTGGAGAAGTGATTTTATACCAATTTAATTTCAAAATGTCGTATAAAATTTTGATACTTAATTTTTCTAGTTCGAGTTAAAAAACGTAGGCATAACAGTAGTTACGGCGAGGCTTTTTAAGGAAGAAATTGAAAGATTAAGTAAAAAGAAATGCGACATTATGGAGTTAAATTGGTATTATTCAATTAACATCAATAAAAAAAGGAATGAAACCATAAAGGTTTCATTCCTTTTTTTATCTAATATTAGCATTCTATTGTACGACTAGTTGCAAGGTGTTTTTCCCTTTATCATTTTGTACTATTACATTATATATTCCACTTGGAAGAATGTAATTGTTGAAATTATAGGTGCTTCCTTCAAAAGAGTCCGTGAAAACTTGTTTTCCCATTTGGTCTAGTATGATAATCTTCGCTCCTGAGTTGTCATTATCTTGTAAGGTGATCGTAGTAGAACTTGCCATTGGGTTAGGGAAAACTTTTAAGTCAATAAGATCTTCTTCTATTACATTGTTAACTACAGTAAATGGTACAAATGGGTCACTCCATTTTGGGTTAGTTTTAAAAGATTCATCAGTTAAGGTATGTAGGAAGGCTAACAGTTGTTCTTTCTCCGTATTATTAAAACCAAATCCACCCGGGGGAATAAAAAATTGCGGCCAATCATTTTCTTGCACATCTTCTGAGTAAAAATCTATAACATCGCTTAAAGTTTCTAGACTTCCATTATGCATGTATGGTCCGGTAAGTTCTATATTTCTAAGACTGGTGATTTTAAATAATCCATTCCCTCCTGGAAACCAGTCTCCAGCTCCTAAATCAGAACTTACAGCTTCCAAACCATTATTGAAAAAATGAGGAAAGCCCTCTAACATATCTTCAGTTGTCGCATCTGGGCCAAATAGGTTTACACTTGAATGACAAACGGTGCAATTCATTGTGAATAGTTGTTGACCTGCTAACTCATTTTCAGTAAATCCTGCAAAACTATTATCTGCTTCTTTGTCAAATTTCGAATTAAATGTAACCATTGATCCTATGAAATTAGCTAATGCTTCTATAATTCTTTCTTCATTAATCATGGCATCTCCATAAGCCTTCTCAAATAATTCAGGATAATATTCGGTAGCATTCATTTTAATAAGTACTTCTTCTATTTCAGCACCTATCTCATTTTCGTCTTTGAAAGGAATGTCTAACATGTCTTCTAATTCAGAAAATTCCATATCCCAGAAAAAGCCCATTTTTCCTTCCCAAGATAAGTCATTTAGTGCCATAGAATTTCGTGTGGTTAAACTTGATATTCCTTGACTAAATTGCTTATTCTCAGCAAATGAGAATTCTTGACTATGACAACTAGCACAACTTAAGTTTTCAAGAGCTGATAATTTCTCATCATAAAATAATACTCTACCAAGTGTTGATATGTTATCATCGACAAAGTCTAAAATAGTGGTGTCTGTAGGATGTCCATCGTAACCTGTCGAGATGTTGTCATCAAAAATATGTTGTGGGAATTCTATATCAGAGTAAGAATAGGGAGTTTCAGGCAAATTAGGAGTTTCATTCATAAATGAAAAAACAACTTTTTGTTTAGATGAATTAAAACTTATGCTCATGAAACCAATGAAAAGTAGAATGGAGAGGGAGGTGACAAGAATATTTGTTTTCATAAAATTGCTTTGTTTAGTTGTATAAATGTAAAGAATTTACATTTCTATGACAAAGAAGTAAAAGGTTTATGATGCGTCAAGCTTAAAAATATTTTGATTTATTTCCTTTTTAATCAATAAATTATGAATTCCAATGTATAGATTTCTCAATCTTTACTGATTTTGATTCCATTAGTTTGTTGAAATATTGTCAAGCAAAATTATCATTGTCAAACACCATTAAGCTATATATTTTCATCTTTAAGCTAGTTTCTGTATCTTCGTTTTTGGGCTTACGCCCAAAGTGTGCCCAAATCAGATCGAAATTGATTTTCTAGAGAATAGTGTGGGTTTATAATTCAGTTTTTTGTGAAAAGACTAGTAGAAAAGGCAGCATTTTACCTACTGTTAAATATAACAGTTATACTTTGCTTTGCAAGTCGTTCATATGCACAGTTTGCCTATAAAAATATTCTTCAAGGAGAGGATGAAGTCCGTATTCCTTTTGAATATGTAGAGGGTTTTATATTGATGGAAGTGGAGTTGAATAATGCCATTCCGTTGAAATTTATTTTTGATACAGGAGCAGAGAATACAGTTCTACTTGAAAAGCTTTATGCTGATATTTTAAAACTGGAATACGAGGAAGAAATCAAAGTGATTGGTGCAGATAATAGCACCTTGAATACTGCTTATATTTCCAGAAGAGTACCTTTTAGTTTCGAGAAAGGAGGTTCTTTTTTGACAGATATTTTAGTTCTTGAAGAACAAAAGATTGACTTTGTAGATATTATTGGACGACGTATTGACGGGATTATTGGTGGGAACGTTCTAATAGGTGCAGTGGTGGAAATTGATTATAAGAAACAGGAGTTAATCTTTCATGATTCTGATTCATTTAAACCTACTAGAAAACTGCACAAAGAAAAAATTAATATAATTGATCAACGGCCCTTTGTACAATCAAAAGTCAAGATTTCAGACACATCAGACCTAGAGGTGAGATTGCTTATGGATACAGGAGCAGGTCTTCATTTACTTTTGGAAGAAGGATCGCATCCTGAAATTGTCATGCCAGATTCAGTAATTGATGGACGAATAGGTGAGGGTCTAGGCGGATATATGGGAGGTTTTTTAGGTAACGTAGAACGATTTTCTGTGTTGGATGAAAATCTTCAAAATATCCCTATTTATTTTCACAGAAAAGATACCTTAGAGATAACTAATTTTAGAAAAGTAAAACGCAATGGTTTAATAGGGAATTTGTATTGGCAAAATCATAAAGTTATCATTGATTATTCTAAACAATATTTGTACTCAAGGGCGAATAGAAAGAAACCAAGGAAATTCCGATTTAATAAAAGTGGATTAGTGATTTTAGCTTCAGGAGAGGAGTTTGAAGAATTCAGAATAAAGCATGTCAACAAAGGATCACCTGCAGATCTAGCTAACTTGCAAGCTGGTGATCGGTTAATAAGTATGAATAGAATTCCTACTCAACTACTAAATTTGACATTAATCAATAGAAAATTAAGTGGCAAAGAGAACGCCAAGGTACGAGTAAAAGTGCTTAGAAATGGCAAGAAAATAGTTGCAGAATTTCAGTTGAAAACCAAGAAGATTAGGACAGAATAACTCTTTGGGGCTAACCCCAAAAACCATTATAATAAAGGAGAATTCGCTGCTGATAAATACACTGTTTATGGCAATTTTTATAGCGGAAAAAAGTGTATGAATTTTGACGTGAAAAATATATTGCAGAATAGAAGAAAAATGACTACTTTTGCGGTCCAATTATTTTAACAAAAATTTATTAGCATGTTTGCAATAGTATCAATAGCTGGTCAGCAGTTCAAAGTTGAGGAAGGTCAAGAAATCTTCGTCCACCAGTTAGATGCGGAGAAAGACTCGACAGTTAAGTTTGACGAGGTACATCTTATAGGAGATGGAGACAATGTTCAAGTAGGAACACCCACTCTTAGTGCATCAGTATCTGCTACGGTTTTAGGAAACCAGAAAGGTGACAAAGTAATCGTTTTCAAGAAGAAAAGAAGAAAAGGATACAAAGTGAAAAACGGTCACAGACAATCATTTACAAAAATCAAAATCGACTCAATTACTGCGTAAACTTCTTAGTTTACCTTATTATATCATTTTAAAAGACAAAAATCATGGCACATAAAAAAGGTGTAGGTAGTACGGATAACGGAAGAGACAGTAATAGTAAACGACTTGGTGTAAAACTTTTCGGAGGACAGTCTGCGATTGCTGGAAACATTCTTGTAAGACAAAGAGGAACTAAATATCACGCAGGTGATAATGTATATCTTGGAAAAGATCATACCATTCACGCAAAAGTTGATGGTGTTGTAAAATTCTCAAGAGGTAGAAAAGATAGAGTTTTCATTCATATTGTACCTACAGGAGCAGCTCCAGCTGTTAAACCAGCTCCAAAAGCTGCACCAGCAAAAGCACAAGAGGAAGAATAATACATTCTTACTAGCATAAAATAAGAGCCTACTTCGTTATGATGAAGTAGGCTTTTTTATTTTCAGTCGTTTTTTCTTAACTTTAAGTCAGAACACAAGATATAAGTCTATTTCTTTGTTGTAATAATTTAGTTATGATATTACCATTTAGAATTATTGTTGAAAAATCAGTTTTCGGTGTATGTAGCCGTATCGCTGAGCAAATGGGGGTAAGAACCGCTCGAGTTCGTCTCTATTTTATCTATATTACCTTTCTCACTTTAGGTAGCCCACTTGTAGTTTATTTCTTTGCAGCTTTTTGGATGAATGTAAAGAAGTATATTCGTAATGGCAGAAACTGGTTGATGGATTAATAAAGTTGAATTTACGCTATCCTTAATTTAATAATCCATATCATTTTATATTTCAAATTGAATTTCTAAACTTTTTAATTTTCGATTATTAAGAGATAGTTTTAGACTTTATTTCTCTACTTTTATAGAAGTATATAATGCTTTTGTAAGTTTGATATTTAATTTACTCCACATAACTCCTAGTAACATGACGAATTGTACAGTTCTTTTATTCTTGTTTATGCTTCTAAGCAACATCGTATCTAGTCAAAATATTTCTGGTGAAGTCCTAAGCGCAATTAACAAAGGAAATAGCTCGGTATTGGATCAAAATATATCTGAAGAAACCCTAAATACATGTTTTGACCTTAAGGAAAGCTCATACAATTACCTAGCTATTAGTATCAAAATGAATAAAATGGAATCTTTAAAGTATTTTGTTGAAAAAGGGGCTGATCTAGAGCATGTGTGCACTGGTAAAACACCTTTGATGTATGCCGTGAAATATGGTCAAATGGAAATGGTCAAATATCTTATAGAAAAAGGTGCCAAGATATCAACAGAAACTTCAAAAGGAAAAACAGCTCTTGATTATGCAAGAAAGTATAAGCAAAAGGAGATAGAGGAATTTTTAGAAGATCAGTCAGATAAATAAGAACTTCATTAGAACACTGTAATCCGTTTGTACCCTTTCTCTCCTGAAGAGAACTTTATTTCGATAAAATAGATGCCATTTTGTTTTGGTGCTTCAATTATCACTTGTCTATTAGGCTTAAAGTTAGCTACAGTATTAATCTTTAATCCAGACCTTGAATACAATTGAACAGAAAGGATATCCTCATTTGTTTTTACAATAAATGTCTGACTCCTATTTATTGGATTAGGATAGACTATTAATACTTTTTGATCAGCAGCCGATGTAATGGAAGTGCTAATAGCTTCATTTTCACCAGGAGACCCACAAATAGAATCTTGAGATAATTTCCAAAGTGTAGCATCGTCCTGATCTCCTACTGGATAAATTAATGTAGGAACTAATGAAAAACCTTCTCCATCTGCTCCACTAGGCCAAGGGTTTTCATCATCATAGTTGACAGTGAGGATCGATTCACCCTGGAAATTCGCAAACGTTATTCGTTCTCCTCCATTATCAAGTTGTCCTATATAATCTCCAAAAACATCAACATCAGGGCATTTAGTCTTAAGCGCTTCAGCATTACTAGCTAGAACTATAAATTCTGCGGCAGAAATAATAGTGCCTATTGGAAAAGTGAATTCCACACCATCAATAATTTTCATTCCACTTATATCCAAATCCTTTTCTATACTAGTATTTTTTATCTCCAGAAATTCTAAGTCTCGACTAACCGACGTTCCAAAATCAGATGGATTATACATGATTTCAGTTAATTTTATATAACTTAAATCATCCTGAACAAAGAGATTCAAACAATGTAAAGCACTCCATTCATCCCCATCTTTAACTCGCGCTTGCAGAGTTATCGCATGGGTAATAGTTAATTCTTCCGAGGAGAATAAAATGGCATTTGGTGATATAGTCCCACCTTGTAGTCTTGGGTCTGTACCATCTAACGTATAGTAGATGTCACCAGTGTCATTCGGATTGACAAAATCTAAGACATAATCAATAGGAACTGAAATCTCCTGCATTGTTATTGGTTCGGTTTCATTGACAAAAAGCGGTGGTTCTAAAGTAGGATAATATTCTTCATCGAGAAGCGCATCTATTAATCTTTCTACATTTCCATCCATTAATTCATCTAAGCGATCAACCTCATCCTGCCAATGTTCATCCCTCGTTCTTGTCTCACCATCTTCCAAACTATCGCCCCATCTAGCAGATTCTGCTACAACTGCATTTCGAATATAATCATTTAATGAAGCCCATCTTAATCGAGAATTTTCATCAGTCAAAGCCCCATTATTAAAACATAATTTATAGACTCTATCCACAAAAACCATCATGAAATCTTCATTTACCTTCGCATTATTAAATACAAATGCAGAATTATTTCCGCCTGTATCATTACTCCTAAATTGTGGATGAACCCAAGCGCCATTATTTGCATTGTTCGTTACATCCCATGACCATTCATTATCCCATCCAAAATATCTGAACTGACCCGGAGGCTGGTTGCTAATTCCTCCCCACCAATTATTCTTAGGCCAATCTTGAACACCAGTCATCCATGTAACAATGAGATAATCAACAAAAGCTGAAATGTCCAGATAATCCTTTAATTCTTCATAATTCTCAGAAACACTAAGGTCTTTAGTGAGTAAATTATCCAAAAGATATTCAAATCTTGAATCGTCTCCCCCTTGATCTCCACCATGACTTACAGAAAACCAATCGTCTTTAATCCCTTCTAAATAGGCAGAAGTGAAGCCTTCATCTGGTCGTTCCACAGGATTGTAAAGTCCCCAGTATAAACCATTTACATACAAATGAACAAAAGTGCCATGAGCAGCTAATCCTGAAGCTGCAAGTTGGGATTGTCTATACCATTCATCTCTAGTGAATGCGGTTCTATTCGGATTCCAACTTCTAGACCATGCTCTGTTATTGCCACCTCGAAGTACAATTCTATCCAGTTCATCTGTTGCACTTTCTCCTCCTAAAATTGCATTTCGAAAGATATCTGAATTCCATTTAGAGGGGCCATATTCTTTTTTGAAAGACAATCGCATAGATCGTTTTAGTCGAAAATGACTATGTGGTTCTATCCCACAATCCACTTGTTCATTTTGTGAATCATTATCAGCGTAAAGTAATTCTATAGAGGTCTTTTTTTCAGCATCTCCATCATAAACTTCCCAAAAATCATTAAATGGCATAACGATGGAAAGACTTGGAATCTCTGTTAAACCTTGTATAATATCTGCACTGTATACCGGTGAATCAACAATAGAAGGATCCATTTCGTAATCGTGTTCAGCTTGTCCACCACCTCCAAGACTATAGGTGTTATTCGGCCAGCCATCAATGGAATGGGCTTGCTTGACAACATCTTCCAGAAAAAGATAGGTATGCGTGTAAACGGATGAAGTATCCACTCCTTCCTCAAAGACAATAGCCCGAATGATACTCGTAGTTGAAATGGTAATATTTCCTGTGTACATCATTCCCATACTCGGACTCGGCTCCTCTCCATCCAGTGTATATCTTATAGAAGCATTAGGATTAGATGTTGTTAACTCAAGATCAAACGCATCCGTATAAAAGCCTCTACCTTTAGAAAATTCCAGATCGATTTGAGCATGACTTAAGGAAGTCACACATATCAACACAAGAATGATTATTTTATCTTTCATTACTTTATCTGTACTTTTTGGGGCACCATAAAATTAGAATTTTAATCTACATTTTTTGGAAAATTAGAGACAATGTAGTCATTTGTATGATAGTATGTGAAATGATTTGAATATTTCTTCGGTAGTTTTTGATTGGGCTCGGGGGCCCAAATATGGCCGTGTAGACGCCTATATGGTTAATTGAGCATTGTGCATGCGTTGGCATTTAGGAAAATGGTCTTTAATAATAGCTTATTCGTAGAATAAGGATGTGAATTAAGGTATTCCTTAAGGA